>NZ_JARXXY010000011.1:0-191121 GCF_029893845.1 Micromonospora sp. A200
CCCTCATCGCCCTGGCCATGCTCAGCCTCGGCGGCCACCGACCCCAACTACCCAACAGATGATCTACACCGACCCACAAACCCAGCAGAAGACCCATAAATATGCCTGGGAGGCATATCGCTTGCGGTGGCATCCGCCCCGGAGCGCGGTGACGCGGCGTGACGGACCGGGCTCCCCGCCCGGGTCGGCGTGTTCGCGGCTCCACCGCCCCCAAGGGCATGTTCCCGATCGCGGCCCGCCGCTCGCCGCGGCCGGGTGGACCCTTTCGGCGCGCTGAGGAATGCGGGGGCGCCCGCGGGCGTACCCGATCGGGTCAGCGATCAGCCGTGGCCAGCCGCGACGCATCCTGGACCGGCGCGGTGGCCGGCGATCCGGGGACCGCCGACGCGGCCGGCGTCGGCGTCGCGGCCTCCACCGGACCACCGTCGCCGGTCGTCGCGAGGGCGGCGGCGACGGTGGTCCGGGCCCGACGGGTACGGCGCAGCGCGCGCACCGCCAGCGCCAGCGCGACCGCCCAGCCGACGGCGAGCAGCGCGTAGACCGCCGGGCGGGCGGCGCCGCCCAGCTCGCCGGCGCGCATCAGGGTGCGGGCGTTGGTCAGCACGATCACGCCGCCGATGGTCGCGCCGAGCAGTTGGGCCGGGACGATGCGCACCAGCCAGGCGGCGACCGGCGCGGCGATCAGGCCGCCGACCAGCAACGCGGCCACGGTGGGCAGCAGGAAGCCCTGGCTGCCCAGGCCGATCAGGAAGCCGATGCTGGCCGCGCCGGCGACCACGAACTCGGCGGTGTCGACGGAACCGATCACCTTGCGCGGCTCCAGCCGGCCGGAGACCAGCAGCGCGGGCGTGGCCACCGGGCCCCATCCGCCGCCGCCGGTGGCGTCGACGAAGCCGGCGACCAGGCCGAGCGGGCCGAGGAAACGGCCGCGCAGCCCACCGGCGCCGGCCCGGGGGCGCAGCGGCCGGGAGAAGCGGACCAACAGGTACGCGCCGAGCACGAAGAGGATGCCCGCCATCCACGGCGCGGCCGACTCGGTGGAGATGGCGCTGAGGAAGGTGGCCCCGGCGAAGGCGCCGAGCGCGCCGGGGACGGCGATCCGGGCGACCACCCGCCAGTCGACGTTGCCGAACCGCCAGTGCGCGACGCCGGCGGCGAGGGTGGTGCCGATCTCGGCCAGGTGTACCGAGGCGGAGGCGGTGGCCGGGGCGATGCCGGCGAACAGCAGCAGCGTCGACGAGGTCAGCCCGTACGCCATGCCGAGCGCCCCGTCGACGAGCTGGGCGGCCAGCCCGACCAGGGCGAGGACCAGAAGCTTGCGCACGCGCGCCCCTCCGAACTTTTCGGCATCTCCTATCGACTTGGTCGACAATGCGGCACGACGGGGGCCGGGTCAAGCCCCCTATCGGTGGGTGGGACGACACCGACGGTGCGCCCGGGCTCAGCTCCAGGCGCGGGGATCGGCGGCCAGCTCGGTGATCCGGCCCGGCAGGTCCCCGGCGGCCACGTCGGCGATGCTCACCTGCTCCAGGATCTCCCGCTCGCTGGCCCGCAGCGCGATCCAGACCTCCTGCAACGCCCGGGCCGCGCCGTGGTAGCCCAAGTCCTCGGGGCGCTGCCCGCGCACGTGGGCCAGCGGACCGTCGATGACCCGGATCACCTCGGCCAGGGAGATCTCCGCGGCCGGCCGGGCCAGCCAGTAGCCGCCCTCGGGCCCGCGCTGCGCGTGCACGATGCCGCCCCGGCGCAGCTGGAGCAGGATGCTCTCCAGGAACTTCGGTGGGATCTCCTGGGCCCGGGCGATCTGCTCGGCGGTGACCGGCCGGGACCGCCCCGCACTCGCGCCGTCGGCGACCGAGGCCAGCTCGGCGGCCGCACGGAGGGCATAGTCGACCCGGGCGGAGAGACGCATGACCGCAAGGTTAGTCGGCAGGTCAGCCGGCCGACCTGCCGCCCCTCACCCTTTTGATCACTCGCCGACGCGGCGGAGCAGGCCCTCCTGCACGGCGCTGGCGATGTGCAGGCCCTCGGTGGTGAACATCCGGCCGGTGGCCAGCCCACGGGCACCGGAGGCCGACGGGCTCCAGCAGTCGTAGAGGAACCACTCGTCGGCCCGGAACGACCGGTGGAACCACAGCGCGTGGTCGAGGCTCGCCCCCACCACGCCGCCCGGGCCCCAGACCTCGCCGTGCACCGAGAGCACCGAGTCCAGCAGGGTCAGGTCGGAGGCGTACGTCAGGGCGCACGCGTGCAGCAGCGGGTCGTCCGGCAGCTTGCCGTCGATGCGCATCCAGACCCGCTGGTTCGGGTCGGCGGGGCGGTCGCCGGGGCGTACCCAGCCGGGCTCGCCGACGTAGCGCACGTCTATCGGGCGGGGGATCTGCCCCCAGATGCCGAGCCGCTCCGGGTAGCGGGAGAGCCGGTCGGTCATGGTGGGCACGTCGTCCGGCCCGGGCACGTCCGGCGGGGTGGGAGCCTGGTGGTCCAGGCCCTCCTCCTGCCGCTGGAAGGAGGCCGACATGAAGAAGATCGGCTTGCCGTGCTGGAGGGCGACCGAGCGGCGCACCGAGAACGACCGGCCGTCGCGGACGTTCTCCACCTGGTACTCGATCGGCTCCACCGGGTCGCCGGGGCGCACGAAGTAGCCGTGCAGCGAGTGCACGAAGCGTTCCGAATCGACGGTACGACCGGCGGCCACCAGGGCCTGGCCGGCGACCTGCCCGCCGTACACCCGCTGCGGGCCGACCGGCGGGCTCATCCCCCGGAAGGTCATCTCGCCGGTGTTGTCGAGGTCGAGGACCTCCAGCAACTGGTCGACCGCGGCCTGCCCGGCCACCTGGCGCTCGGTCACTGCAGGGCCCGCGCGGAGGCCGCGTCGACCAGCGAGCCGAGCTGGTGCACCCGAAGCGTGTTGGTGGAGCCGGGGGTGCCCGGCGGGCTGCCCGCCACGATCACCACGTAGTCGCCGGGGTTGGCCCGGTTGAGGCCGAGCAGCGCCTGGTCGACCTGGCGGAACATGTCGTCGGTGTGCTCGACGAACGGCATCAGGAAGGTCTCCACGCCCCAGCAGAGCGCGAGCTGGTTGCGCACCTCGGGCACCGGGGTGAAGGCCAGCAGCGGCAGGTCGCAGTGCAGCCGGGAGAGCCGCTTGACGGTGTCGCCGGTCTGCGAGAAGGCGACCAGCGCCTTGGCGCCGATCGCCCGGGCGATCGAGGAGGCCGCGACGGTGAGCGCGCCGCCGTGCGTACGCGGGTCGTGCTGGAGCCGGGGCACCCCGATCGAACCGGACTCGGTGGTGGTGACGATCTTCGCCATGGTGCTGACGGTGAGCACGGGGTACTTGCCGACGCTGGTCTCGCCGGAGAGCATGACCGCGTCCGCGCCGTCGAGCACCGCGTTGGCGACGTCGGAGGCCTCGGCGCGGGTCGGGCGGGAGTTCTCGATCATGGAGTCGAGCATCTGGGTGGCCACGATCACCGGCTTGGCGTTCTCCCGGCAGAGCTGCACGGCGCGCTTCTGCACCAGCGGCACCTGGTCCAGCGGGAGCTCGACGCCGAGGTCGCCGCGGGCGACCATGACGCCGTCGAAGGCGAGCACGATCGCCTCGAGGTGGTCCACCGCCTCGGGCTTCTCGACCTTGGCCAGCACCGGGCGGTGCACGCCCTCCTCGGCCATGATGCCGTGCACGAGCTTGATGTCGTCGGCCGACCGGACGAAGGAGAGCGCGATCAGGTCGACGCCCAGCCCGAGGGCGAAGCGCAGGTCCTCCGCGTCCTTCTCGGACATCGCCGGCACGCTGACCGCCACGTTGGGCAGCGAGACGCCCTTGTTGTTGGAGACCGGGCCGCCCTCGGTGATCAGGACGCGGATGTCGTTGCCGGTGACGTCGCTGACCTCGACGGCGACCCGGCCGTCGTCGATCAGCAGCCGGTCGCCCGGCTTCACCTCCTGCGGCAGCTTGCGGTAGGTGCAGGAGACCCGCTCCTTGGTGCCCACGATGTCGTCGCCGGTGATCACGACGGAGTCGCCGGTGCGCCACTCGTGCGGGCCGTCGGCGAACCGGCCGAGGCGGATCTTCGGACCCTGGAGGTCGGCCAGGATGGCGACCGGGTGCCCGGCGGCGTCGGCCGCCTCCCGCACCAGCCGGTACACCGACTCGTGGTCGGCGTGACTGCCGTGGCTGAAGTTCAGCCTGGCCACGTTCATGCCCGCCTCGACGAGCCCCCGGATCCGCTCCGGGGACGAGGTGGCAGGGCCAAGAGTGCAGACGATCTTCGCGCGGCGTGTCACGCCCATCAGGCTAGTCTCTCCTCCAGGTCGGCCGGGCCGACCCCTTTCGGACTGCGGAACAGTTGTCCACCGACGCGCCGCGCAGGGCGCGTGGCCGGCGGGCGCGGACCCGCACCGGGACGTCGTGAGTGGCGGGCATCGGCGACCGCGCCGGGAATCGTACCGCCCGCCCGCATCCGCTGCCGGAGGCGCTCCCACGCCCGCGACGGGCGCCCGCCGCGCCGCCACTCACCCACCGCCGGTGGTCGCCGGCAGCGTGGGTACGACGGAGAAGACCGCCGGTCGGGGCGGGGTGGTCGGCGTCGGCGGGCCGGAGCAACCGGTCGCCGAGCAGCTCACGCAGGTCGGCGGCGGCGCGGGAGAGGTCGGGGGTGGCGGCTGGCGACAGTCGGTCAGCCCTGGGCCTTGACCAGCGGGAACTCCAGCGAGCCGGCCGGGCAGAGGAAGGTCAGCACGTCCACCTGGTAGAGCCCGGCCTGCACGGCCGGGTCGGCCTCCATCACGCTGCGCACGTCGTCGACCGAGCCGGTGCGGGCCAGGCCGATGCCGATCGGCGGGGCCGGCTCCCGGGCGGGGCCGTCGATCGACCCGGAGACCAGCACGATGCCCCGGCGCTGCAACGCCTGCATGTGCTCGAAGTGCTCGGCCTGCAACCGCTGCACGGTCTCGCTGGGCAGGGCCCGACCGGCCGGCCCGGGATAGAGCACGATGCACTCGTACGTGTCGAGCGCGAAGTCCAGCTGCGGCATACCCGTCATGGCGCCCCCTCCCACGCTGCCGGCGTCGGCACCGCGGTCTCCCCCGACTCGGCACAGCGTCGCACGCTGCGGCGGGCCGCAGCGGCCGCTCGGGCCAACTGCCCCACCGACGTACCCGGTTGCCGACCGGCTGGGTCGTTCGTCCAGCCGGTCATCACCGACGACGATGGCCGCGGCCTGACAGCACGACGGGCGGACGGGGTGCTCCCGTCCGCCCGTCGCTGGCTCACAGGGCGAAGCAGTTGGGGCGCACCGGGGCGTCGGTGAGCACCTGCCGGACCACGGTGTAGGTGGTCCCGTCCAGGATCAGGCTGAGGTGGCCGACCAGCCGCAGCGGGCACCAGCTCTGGATCAGCACGTTGGTCGCGCCGTCCGACAGCGCGGCGTTGCCGATCGGCCAGACCAGCTCGTCCTGCCAGGTCCGCACGGTCGCCCAGCGGATGGCGCCCGGGGTGTCGTCCCCGCCGTTGAGGGCGGTGAGCAGGTCGGAACCGATGGACATCTGCTGGCAGGCGACGATGCCGGCGCAGTTGCCGAGGCCGATGAACTTGAGGATGTTGGCGGCGTAGGTGCCCTGCTGGGGGCTGCCCAGGCTGACGTACCGGCCTACGACGTCGGCGCCGCCGAGGAACTTGACGTACCAGCGGGAGACCAGGCCGCCCTCGGAGTGGGCGACCAGGTCCACCTTGGCCGCGCCGGTGCTGGCGCGGACCTGGTCGACGTACGTCTTGAAGGCCCGGGCGGACTCGCGGATGTCGCCGAAGCCGAGCCCGGGGATCTGGAAGATGGAGACCCGGAAGCCGTCGGCGCGCAGCCGGGCGGCGATCGGCTCGTACGCGATGGAGACGCCGATCAGGCCGCCGACCACGATGACCGGGTTGGCGCTCGCGTTGGCGGCGGCGGTGGTGGACATGGTTGCGGCGCTGGCGGTGGTGGTGCCGGCGGTGGTGGTGCGGTCGGGGGCGGCCGCGGCGGCGGTGGCCGGGACGAGCAGTGCGGCGACGGCGGTGGTGGCGGCGAGGATCGTTCGGAGCAGCATGGCTGCACCTCCGGTGGGAGGTTCCCGGGGAGCGGGGACGGTGGGTGGAGGGATCCGATCGATCGGTGGGACGATGATGCGGGTCACAATTCACACACGTCAATGGCAAGTTACGCGCCGGTAACCTGATGTCGCACCGGAGGTGTCTTCCGGCAAAGCGGGCGCACCACGGCGGGGCCGACCGCGTTCGCGGTCGGCCCCGGTCGGGTCCCTGGTCAGGCGGTCGGGTCGGCCTCCCCGTCCGCCGCCTCGCGCAGCGCCCGGGTGGCCTGGTCGAGCAACTTGGTGGGATCCGTCCGGCCGTTGACCTGGATCTCCGCCTCGGCATCGCCGACCTGGATGCGGATGCTCACCTCGGTGCGCTGCTGGTCCACCCAGGACTGCACCAGGTTGAACAGGCCGGGCAGCAGTCCCTGGGCCACCACCGCGATGATCACCGCGTCGCTGAAGCCGGGCCGGCCGCCCTGGCCGGCGGCGTCGCGCACCGCGGCGCGGAACTCCGGCCGGCGGTGGATCCAGGCCAGCAGCGGCACCCGGGGTGGCCGGGCGGTACGCGGGGTCAGCACCATCCGCACGGGTCGCCCCGGCCGGGTGGACGGTTCGGTCATGTCAAAATCTCCCTCAGTCGCCGCCGGGCCGGAATGTCAGCTTGCCGTCCACCACGGACAGCACCCCGACCACCTGGATCTCCTCGTCCTCGGTGAACGGGGTGGTCCCGAAGAAGCCGGTGGTGGTGCCGGTCGCCTGGGCCGACCCGCGGCCCTCGAACGGCGTCGACACCTGCGCCGTGGTCGGGCCGGTCAGGGTGAGCTGCACCGTCGGGTACCGGGTGATCTTCCAGGCGATCTTTTTCACCGTCTCTCCGGTGTAGTACCGGAACGGGCACCCCTGGGGCGCGGCCACCGTCTGCGCCGCGCAGGCGTCCAGGTACGCCTTGACGCTCTCCTCCGCCGTGGCCTGGGCCGCCGGGGCCAGCGTCGGCGTCAGGTCCGGGCTCGCCGTGCTCTCCTGCCCGGGCAGGACGTAGACGACCTGCGACGGGGTCTCGCTGAGGGCGTTGCGCTGGCCGCCGACGGTGTACGCACCGGGCAGCAGCGCCAGCTCGACGCCCTCTCCAGCCGCCGGCGCGGGCTGGCCGTTGACGGTCAGGCCCGCCGCGCCGGGCAGGCTGAGCCGCGCGGGTGGCGCGGCGATCTGCCACCGGTGGAACAGCCCGAGGGTCGCCGACTCGTCCCGGCGCAGCGGCAGCTCGGCGCTCAGCTTCTGCCCGGCCAGGGTGTAGGCGACCTTGGCCACCGCCTCGTCGCCGTCGCGCTCGACCGACGTGACGTCCACGTCGCTCGGCGGCTGGTAGCCCTCCCCGCCGACGATCCGGGCGAGCTGCTCGCCGTCGCCCGCCGCCGCCCTGGCGTCCGGGGTCAACGCCGCCAGGGCTCCCCGGCCGTCGCCGTTGTCCAGCGCCGAGAAGTAGGTGTCCACCGCCGCCTGCGGGCGGAACAGCAGCCACTGCGCCGTGGTGAGCGCGCCGCCACCGAGGCAGCCGATCAGCGCCAGCGCGCCGACCAGCACCCAGGCGCGCCGGGAGCCGACCGGCCCCGGCCGTCCGAACAGCTCCTCGGTGCCCACCCGAGCGGGGCTCCCGTCGGCGGCCGTCGCCTCGTCGGCGGTGGCCGGCGTGAGCCGCTCGAGCCGGTCGAGCCGCAGCTCGGACGGCGGGTGGGTGGCGCAGACCGCCTCGTCCCACCCGCTGCGGCCGGTCTCGAAGGACCGACGCCGTTCCAGCATCGACCGCATGCCGGCCGCGTGGCCGGCGAGGACCGCCCCGGCGTCGGCCCGGTACTCGGCCGCCCGGACGTCGCGGCGGTGGCAGGGCAGCACCACGAACCGCATGGTCAGCAGCACCGGCCAGAAGACGATGAAGACCAGCAGGTCGGTGGCCGGGTGCGGGAACCTGCGCATCAGCCAGGTCGGCACCGCGTGGACCAGCACCAACGGCAGCCCGACCCCCCGGACGAACGCGCTGGTCACCTCGTCACCGGTACGCCAGTGCACCAACTCGTGGCTGAGCAGCGCCGCGACGTCCTCGTCCGGCTCGTCGAGCAGGCTGGTGGTCACCACGATGTGCCGGGCGTAGGCCCGGGCGTTGGTGAGCACCGGGTCGTCCTCGATCAGCAGCCGGGGCACGCTCGGCAGGCCGAGGCGGGCGGCGCATTCGGACAGGATCGGCCGCAGCCGCTCCGCCTCCCGCCGGCTGAGCTGACGCGCGCCGGAGACGCTGAGCAACCACGGCTCCAGCAGTACCCGGCCGAGGGTGTAGACCAGGCCGACCAGGGCGGCGGCCACCACCATCCCGACCAGGCCGGTGAACAGGTTCGCCGGCTCGTCGAAGGCGTCCCGCCAGGGCAGCACCAGCACGACCAGGAAGCCGGCCAGGAAGCCGACCGCGAAGCCGGCGAAGCCGCCGACCACCCCGCCGGACCGGTTGAGGAAGGCATCGAGCAGGGGGCCGACCAGCGGCGCGTCGCGCACCACCGACGGCAGGGCGTCGCCCGCCTGGGTACCCCCGGCGACCAGCCCGAGCACGCCCAGCGCGAGCCCGCCCCACACCGCGGCCAGCAGCGCCAGCGGCACGTAGAACCAGGTGGCCAGGAAGCTGCCGAGCACACCCCGCCAGTCGCGCAGGATGCCGGCGCGCAGCCACACCAGCGCGTTCGGGTACCCCGGTGGCCGGTCGGCCAGCCGCCGGTCGAGTCCGCCCGGTGCGGCCGGGCGGGGCTCGGTCGGCCGCTGCTCGACCGGGGGTCTCACCTGCGGGTCAACGTCCGGGTCGCTCACGGGAGACTCCTCGACGACAGACGCCACCACCCGGGACGGCGAAGGGGCGCACGTTCCACGGGCACGGCGCATCGGACGGCGGCCGGGCCGACCGTCGACGGTATGTGCGCGGGCAGGAATGCGGTGCCGAAATGGATCAGTGGATTTCGACGTCGCAGGACATTACCCGTAGCGAATGGTAATCGCCACCACTAATCCGGCCCGGACCGGCGGCGACAGCGCGCCGACCGTGGCGCGATTCCTTGTCTCACCAGGGCATTCGCAGCTCTTCGCCCGAGTCGGTGGCGGCGTGGATCGATGCGAAAACAGGGGTTGGCGGAGGCCTCCGGCGAATTGGCCGGGAAACCACGCTGATTGGTCGCGAACCCGCCAGGATATGTGCAGGAGCGCAGGCGGCACCGCCCTGTTCCGGATCAGCTATCCGACACGCCATTGGCCCGCCGGGCGGGGCCGGGCTCAGCTGCCCAGTGCCCGCACCTTGGCGATCGTCTCCTGGACCTGCTGACTGGCCGGCCCGGCACCCTGGGCCGCCTGGGTCAGCGCCTGCCGGTAGGCGTCCAGCATCCCGATCAGCGGCCCGGCCGCGACGCCTTCCAGCGCGCCGGCGACCAGTTCCCGCGCCTCGGCGGCGTCCTGCGCCGCGGCGGCGGTCTTCGCCTTCGCCTCGTCCAGCTTCTGCGCCGCCGCCGCCAGCCTGGCGATGACCTGTGCTGCGCTCACGCGCCCTCCCCTGGTCGTCCCGCGCCGACCGGCGTGGACCACGATGGAGGGTACGAGATACCACGCCCTCCGGCGATCACACGACGACGGACCGATTGTCGACTATCGCTCGGCGACGAACACGCCGACGCCACCGACTCCCTCGACGAGTCCTTCGATCTTGAGCGCGTTGATCGCCTGTCGGACGACGATGGCCGACACGCTGTGCTGACGGCACAGCTCGGACGTCGACGGCAGCTTGTCTCCCGGCGCGAGTTCGCCGGACTGGATCTGGGCGCGGATGCCGTCGGCTATCTGCGCCCACTTGGCTTTGGCGGGCATAGGTGTCTCCCAGGTCTGCACCGCCATTTGATCACGTGAAACTTTGTATAGCAAGCGATGTCTGGTCCGCTGCTTGCGCTTACATGACCTGTTATATACGCTCTGTTTCGGCCGGCTCCCAGGTCTGCAAACCGAAGTTGGCCCTTCCCCACCGCACAGAGCGCCCGGTCGGCCGGTCCCCCTGGACGGCCGGGCGTGCCGGGCGCTGCCCGCGCTCACACGCAGCGCCCACGCTCAAGCGATCCCCCAACAAGGAGACGCCACCGGATGGGAGCACCCGATGCACGAGCAACCTCACGAGAACCGCTCCACCAACGGGGACGAGGACCGGACGGGTGGAACACCATGGGTGTCACCGGAGCCCTTTGACACCCATGGTGTTCCGCCGACCGACCGCGCCCGTCCTTCACCCACCGACCGGGACGATCGGGTGGGGCGACCAGGCGGCGACCACCCACCCGGGCGGCCCGGCCGTCCGGAGCCGCTGGTGTCCGCACAGGACGTCGAGGACGCCGACGACATCCTCTTCGCCCATCCCCCGCGGGTGGTCACCCGGTGGCTCTGCGGCTGCGGTGAGGACTACCCCTGCCCCGAGGTCCGCTTCGCCCGGCTGGTCAAGGCCGCCCACAGCGCGGCCACCACCGGCGGCGAGGGCAGCCCGTGAACAGCTCCGGCCTGCGCAGGTACGCGGCCGAGCAGGCTGCCGACGCGCGGCGGACCCTCGCCGAGCACCGCACGGAGGCGTACACCGGGGTGTGCCGGAGTTGCGGACGGCCCGAGCCGTGCGACGAGCAGCGGGCGGCGCGGACTCGGCTGGCGCACCACGACGCCACGCTGCACGCTCTGCGCGCGGGCCGGGCGACGTCAGCGTAGGAAACGGACGAGCAGCAGGCTGGCGCAGTACGCGGTCGGCACCAGCGCGACGCAGATGACGAAGCCGAGCGGGACGAACCGCGGCGGCTCCACGGTGGCCAGGGCGGGCCGGCCCCAGCGGCCGAGGATCAGCCAGCCGGCGGCGAAGGAGAGCACCGGCAGCCCGGCGCAGATCCAGGCGCCCAGGGTGAAGCCGCTGACCAGCCCCACGCCGGAGGCGACCACCAGGACCAGCATGAGCAGCACGCCCGCGGCGGCGCAGGCGACGTAGACGGCCACCGCCCGGGCCGCCGGCGACCAGGTCGGCAGCAGCTCCGGCCGGGCGGCGAGGGTCTCGACCTCCCGGGTCCGCAGGTCGGCCTCGTCGACCAGCCGGCGGGCCTCCTCCAGCACGACGCCCGGGTCGGCGTCCAGGTCGGCGTCCAGGTCGGCGTCCAGGTCGGCGTCCGGGTCGGCGTCCGGGTCGACGGCGCCGGTGGCGACCGGGGGGTCGGTGGCGGCGTCCGGCCCGTCCGGAGCGGCGGCGGTGGCCGGCGGAAGACCGATCGCCTCGCCGAGCTGGTCCAGCCGCTGACCCTGGGCGGCGAGCCGCTGGCCGAGCTGGGCCACCCCGGCGTGCAGCCGCCGCCGGCGCTCCGCCTCGGCGGCGGCGCCCCGCTCGCCCTCGCGTACCTGCACGGAGAGCTGGCGCACCGCGGCGGCGTACTCGTCGAAGGTGGACACTCAGCGCTCCTCGTCCTCGGGCCGGTAGCCGGGGCGGACGAACGGCACGATCAGCGCGGTCCGCTGGGCGTGCCGGTCCACCAGCAGCGCCCGGTCGGCCCGCGGGGTGTACGCCAGGTCGGTGACGCCGAGGTGCAGGCCGAGGTCGGCGCCGGGCACGTTGAGCGCCACCAGGCAGGCCACGTCGTCGCGGTTCTGCGAGCCGCCGAGGTCGTCGGCGAGCCGGCGTAGCCCGCGCCACCAGCCGAGCAGGTGCACCCCGTGGCCGGGGCCCTGGCGCAGCAGCGCCCGCAGGTCGTCGTGGCCCGAGCGGAAGGTCTCCGGGTCGGTCCGGGCGAGGGTGGCGCCGGCCGCGTCCACCCCGAAGACCACCAGGTACGTCCGGCCCCGCCGCCCCGGGTCGGCGGCCAGCTCGCCGATCCGCCCGCGTAGCCCGGCCGCGTCGACCACGGTGACCGGATGCCCGGCCGTCTTGATCCCAGCGGCGGTCTCGTCGGCCAGCTCGTCGGCGGCCTCGACCAGCGGCGCGAGCACGAACTCGGCCTCGCCCGGGGCGTGCTGGCGGGCCAGGCTCAGCGCGGCGGCCCGCAGCACGTGCGCCCCGGTCGCCGCGGTACCCACCACGGCCAGGTGCCGCCCGGGGGCGGCATCCAGGGCGAACCGGGCGGGACTGCCCGCCACGTCGACCGTGCGGCCGACCAGCACCGACGGGCGGCGCGCGCCGGGCCGCAGCGCGGCGGCGGCCGGCTCGTCCTCCAGGTGCGCCGGCTCGTAGCCGCGGAAGACCGCCGGCGGCGGCCAGCCCTCCGGCCGGTCGTCCCACAGTTCGTAGCGCAGGCGGGCGACCTCCCGGGCGTCGGCGTGGGCGTCGGGGAAGCGGACCAGCAGGTCGGCCCCGGGCGCGCCGGCGGCGGTGTTCACCACGGCGGTGCCGACCGTGCCGGCGGTGCCGGTCGCGGCGCGGGGACCGAGCACGGCCTCGCCGCCGGGCAGCGCCACCCGCAGCGCGAACTGCCCGAAGAGCGTCTCGGCGCGGCCGTAGAGGGCCTCGACGCCGGTGGTGCTCTGGCTGGCCAGCACCAGGTGCACGCCGTACGAGCGGCCCTTGCGGGCCAGCTCCTCCAGCAGGTCGACGGCCTCCCGGGCCAGCCGGTCATTGCCGGCGAGCAGGACGTGGAACTCGTCCACCACGGTCACGATCCGGGGCACCGCCGCGTCCGCCGGCAGGTCGGCGAGCTTGGTGATCCCGTGCCGCTTGAACTCCTCGGCCCGGCGGCCCAGCTCCCGGCGCAGCTCGCGGAGCACGGCGAGGCCGTACTCGCGGTCGGACTCGACGCCGACCGTGCGGGCGTGCGGCAGGAACGACGGGTCCCGTTCGGTGGGCACGAACTCGGTGAAGCTGACGCCCTCCTTGAAGTCGAGCAGCCAGAGCTGGAGGTCGGCCGGGGAGTAGCGGACGGCCAGTCCATAGAGGACGTCGACGAGGAAGACGGTCTTGCCGGCGCCGGTGCGCCCGCCGACCAGCCAGTGCGGGGTGGCGTCGTCGAAGGCGAGGGTGACCGGCTCCCGCCCGGCCCGGCCCACCACCGTGCGCAGCCCGGCCCGCGCGGACTCCGTCCAGCGCCGCTCGGGCAGCAGGTCCGCGACGTGCAGCGCCGTGTCGCGCCGCACGGCAGCGGCCAGCCGCCCGGCGAGCGAGCGGACGGCCTCCTGCGGCGGGTCGCCGTCGAGCAGCACGGGTACGGCCAGCCCCGTGCCGTCGTCGCCGAACGGGTACCCGGGCGGGTCGCCGACCCAGGCGTACCGCTCGTCGAGCCGCAGCGTGGTGGTGGCGCCCAGCGGTGGGGCCTGCCCGGGCGGCGCCACGGGATGGCCGGCGAGCAGCACGCAGACCGCGGCGGCGGGCCCGGCGTGGGTGAGCGCGGCGAGCCGGGCCAGCTCGCGCGGGGCCGGCACCGAGGCGGCCACCACCAGCAGCAGCTCGTGGTCGTCGCGGTCGGCCTGCTGGGCGGCGCGGGCGTGCGCCTCGGCGGCGTCGAGCAGCGCGCCGATCTCGGCCTCGGTGGTGGCGGTCGCGCCGAGCACACCGGCGTCGCGCAGCGGCCGCAGCGGTAGGAAGGTGGCGCCCAGCGCGGCCGGGTCGATGCCGACCACCCGGACGGTGCCGGGCGGGGCGGTGGCGAGCAGCCGCAGCACCAGCACCCGCAGCAGCACCGCCACCCGGGGGTCGCGGGCGTCGACGCTGATCGCCAGGTGCCGGCCGGCGCCCAGCGGCAGCAGCAGCGGGAACCGGCCGTCGGCGGTGGTGGCGTCGCCGACGCGCACCGGCGCGGGTTCGCCGGCCGGACGGGTCGCCGGTGCGGTGGGGGCGGTCAGGCCGGCGGCGAGGCGGCCGAGCCGGGCGACGAGGTCGACGGTGCGTTCCGGCACGGGCTGCCCGGCGAGCCGGTCGAGCAGCGCCCGGGCCCGGGTCCACCGGTCACGGGCCCGCCGGTGGGCGGTGACCGCCTGGCCGTACGCCGACGCGAGCCTGCCCACCGTCTGCTCCCCCACCACGTCCGTCCGGTCGAGGGAACCCTAACGGAGCCGGGCCGGCGACGCACCAGGCGTCGCGGGTGAGCCGTTGGTCCACTGTTCACCTGCCGGTCCGCCGCCGCGCCGCCGGGTGTTCCGCCGGTCCGGATTGCCTGCTGGCGGACGACATGGTGAAAGAACTGGAAGGTGACGACGTGACCTCCTCCCCCATCTCCCGCCGCAACCTGCTGCGCGGCGGCGCGGCCGGCGGCCTCGGCATCGTGGTGGCCGGCAGCCTGGAGGCGATCGCCGGACCGGCCGCCGCCCGGGCCGCCTGCCGCCCGGCCGTCGGCTACGGCGAGCTGGTGCCGGACCCGGCCGGCCTGCTGGCGCTGCCGCCCGGCTTCTCGTACACGATCGTGGCGCAGGCCGGCAGCACGCTGCTGGAGAGCGGCCACCCGACCCCCAGCGATCCCGACGCCAACGGCTGCTTCCGGTCCCCCACCGGTTCGGTGCTGGTGAACAACCACGAGATCGGCGGCAGCGAGCCCTACCCGGTGCCGGCGCTGCCGGGCCTCACCTACGACCCGGGCGCCCGCGGCGGCACCACCACCATCGAGGTGGACGCCGCGGGGCGGCGGCTGCGCGAGTACGTCAGCGTGGCCGGCACCCACAACAACTGCGCCGGCGGGATCACCCCGTGGGGCACCTGGTTGACCTGCGAGGAAACCGAGCAGCGGGCCGGTGGCAGGTACCTCAAGGACCACGGGTACGTCTTCGAGGTGGACCCGCACGACCGGGAGCAGAACCTCGACCCGGTGGCGCTGACGTTCCTCGGCCGCTACGCGCACGAGGCGGTGGCGGTCGACCCGTACACCCACTCGATCTTCCTCACCGAGGACGCGGGCGGGCCGAACGGCCTGTACTTCCGGTGGACGCCGCCGTCGGGCTTCCGGGGCGGCAAGGGTGCGCTGCGCGCCCTGGCCCTGCGCCCCGACGGCGGCACCGCCGGCGAGTTGCAGGCGATGAACTGCTTCCAGGACAGCCGGCACATCGCCGACCTGTCCGAGGCGACCACCCCGGGCACCCGCTACAAGGTGCGGTGGATGGACGTGCCGGACCGGGACGCGAAGACCGTCTCGGTGCGCAAGCAGTTCACCGACGAGCAGGTGACCCGCAGCCGCAAGCTGGAGGGCGCCTGGTGGGCCGACGGGGGCGCGTACTTCGTCGCCAGCTTCGCCCGGCATGCCGACGGCAGCGTCAACGAGCACGACGGCCAGGTCTGGTTCTACGACCCGCGCTCGGAGACGGTCACCCTGAAGACCATCTTCGGGGTCAACCCGGACCCGTCGGTCGCGGGCGGCTACGACGGCCCGGACAACATCACCGTCTCGCCCTACGGCGGGGTGATCCTGGCCGAGGACGGCGACGGGCTGTCCCACCTGGTCGGGGTGACCGCGCAGGGCAAGGCGTACCCGCTGGCCCGCAACGAGCTGAACGACAGCGAGTTCGCCGGCCCGACGTTCAGCGCGGACGGCACGGTGCTGTTCGCCAACATCCAGTCCCCCGGTTACGTCTTCGCGATCACCGGGCCGTGGGGGCGGCCGAGCAACGCCGACCCGGCCTGATCCCGGCGGCGGCTGCGGCCGGCGTCCCCGACCGGGACGCCGGCCGCCCGGCCCTCAGGCGGGACGGCACACCGGATCGGGCGGGCCGTCGGCGGCGCCGCAGTGGTACACCTCCACCGGCTGCGCGGCCACGTCGGGCACCTCCGCCACCCGCAGCAGCGCGATCCGCTTCGCGACCGGCTCACCGGAGTCCGGGGCGTACCGGACCACGCCGGCGACGCCCGGGTAGCCGCCGGCGGCGTTCTGCCGCAGCACCTCGGCGTGCACGCCGGCCGGGTTGACCGCGCGGGGTTCCCAGCGCCGGCCGGTGTCGGCGTGCCGCAGCCGGGCGGCGAGGCTCTCCAGGGCCCGCACCATCATCATCGACGCGTCGTAGGCGAGGCTGACCCGCTCCCCGACCGGCGGGCCGGCGTCGTCGCGGCAGCGCGGCGGCTCCAGCAGGTCGTCGGCGCGGACCCAGCTCAGGAAGGTGCCCCGGGCGTCGTCGCGGCGGGCCTGCGCGGCCCGCAGCGCGCCGCAGGTGGCCAGGGCGGCCTTCGACACGTACGTCACCGGCAGGTTGCCGGGCGCGCTGGCCCGCAGCCCGGGGTTGGCCATGTAGCGGTTGACCGAGTCGTCGGCGAGCAGGTGCCGGGGCGGGTTCGCGCCGCACTCCTTGAGCGCGCGCAGGAACCCGTCGAACTCCGACCAGCGGCCGGCGAAGACCAGCACGCCCGGGTAGCCGCACTCCTGGGTCAGCCGCCGCCCGGTACGCCACTCGTCCAGCCGGGTGAGCCGGTCGCCGAAGCGTTCCCGCAGGCCGTCGACGAGGGTGGAGACGTAGAGGTCGTCGGCGAGCGAGCTGCCCTCCCCGGTGGTGTGGTAGACGTGCGCCTCAGTCACCTTCAACACCTGCCGGGCGTACGCCTCCAGCATCCGGGCCTGGTCGGAGTTGGGCGCCGACATCTGCAGGTAGAGGCTGGAGTTCTGGTCCATCCGGTCGGCCGACAGGGTGGGCGCGAGCACCGGCAGGCCGACCCGGTTGAGTTCCCGCAGCGCGGCGGCGGTGCTGGTCCGGCTCTCCACCAGGCCGACCACGCCGAGCAGGGTCGGGTCGTCGCGGGCCAGACCCTCCAGCATGGTCACCGCCCGACCGGCGTGGCGCATCTGCCGGCCGCCGTTGGCGACGACGATGTGCAGCAGGGCGGCGCCGTCCGCGGCGGCGGACTCCTTGAGCAGGGCGTACTGGGCGGTCGCCATGCCCTCCAGCTCCTCCCGCTCGGAGACGTACGACTCCTCGTCCGCGCGGGTCCGGTTGCCGGTCAGCGAACCCAGGTAGACCAGGGTCAGGTACGGGCGGCGGTGCTCGCTGCGCCGCCAGACCTCCTCGGCGGCGCGGTTCTGCGCGAAGATCCGCCGCTGCACCGCCCGGAGCCGGTCCTGGCCGGGGTCGCTGTTGAACAGCTGCCCCGCGCTGTCGCTGTAGCCGACGCACTCACCGTCGACCATCTGCACCCGGACCTGCCCGGTCGGGGACGGATGGCAGTCGGGCGCCCACCGCCGGTCGGCCCACGCCCCGGCGGCCAGCAGCAGCACCAGGACCACCGCCGCCGGCAGGAAGCGCCGCGACCACCAGGGCGGGTCCGGCGCCACCAGCGCCCGGGGGGCGACCCCCGGCGGGGGTACGACGTCCCCGGCCGCCAACCGCAGGACGAGCAGCCAGGCGGCGGCCCGGCGCAGTCGCCGGGTCTCCGGCAGCGCCTCGGCCCACTCCTCGTACGCCTCGTCGGCCTCACGCAGCGCGCGGGTGGCGGGCAGTTCCGGCGGCGGCTCGTCGGCGACCGCCACCACCAGCAGCGGGTCGTTGCGACCGGTCTCGTTGCGGACGTCGTTGAGCAGCCGGACCAGGGTGTGCCCGACGGTGCCCACGGCGACCCCGTCGAGCAGCAGCACCGGGTACGCGGTGCGGCGCCAGTCCCCCGGCTGCCAGAACCGCCGGCGGTACGCCTGCCGCAGGTCCTCCAGGAAGGCGTGCAGCAGCAACTTGTCGACCTGGGCCGGCTGTTCGCCGTCCCGCCAGCCGGCGGTGAGCCGTTCGGCGAAGCCGAGGAAGGTGACCGACTGCCGGGGCGCGAGGTACTGCTGCCGCATGAACCACCGGTAGTGCCGGCCGACCAGCGGCACCCGCCCGGAGACGGCGATCCGGAACACCGCGCTGGGCACCGCGCGGCGCAGCAGCCAGAGCAGCACCTGCAGGGCGGTGCCGAAGCCCGACTCGCCGGTCACCGGGGGTTCCTCGGCGGAGCGCCGGCCCCGCCGGTCGCGCAGCCGCCGTACCAGCGCGGCCCGGCCGCTGTCGGCGGCGTCGACCCCGTCGGCGACGTTCTGGTGCATCAGCCAGTCGGCCAGCGGGTAGTGCCGGAACCGCAGCCGCGCCGTGCCGAACGCCTCCAGGGACAGCTGCCGGTGCAGCTCGCGCAGCACGGCGGGAATGTCGTCGGTGCCCGGCCGGGTGGCCGGGTCGAGCACGGCGTGCGGCACCCGGCGGCCGGTGCCCTGGCCGACGAAGCGGCGCAGCAGCCCGGCCACGTCACCGGCGCCGGCCGCGCGGACCAGCCAGAGCAGCGGTAGCCGCCGGTCGCCGCGCCGGGGCCGGCGCAGTAGCCGGGCCAGCAGGGAGAGCAGCTCCGGCCCCCCGGTGGGGAGCCGGTCCTGGGCCGGCCGGGGCCGCTGCCGGGTCGTTGGTTCTCGCATTGCGCACCTCCGCCGGGTCCGGGCAGCCACGGACCCTCCATTGTCGGCGATGGATGCAACGGCGGCCGGCGGCCCGGGTACGGGACCGCCGGCCGCCGGGGCGCGTCGGTCAGCCGAGCACCGCGTTCAGCGCCGGCAGGTAGCCGTACCGGTAGCCGGCGGCGTTCGGGTGGTAGGCCTCGATGACCCCGGAGACGTCCCGGATCCACGGGTCGGCGGCGCAGACCCCGTGACCGGCGAAGAAGGGCCGGGTATCGGCGAAGGTGGCGCCGGCCGCGCGGGCCCGGTCGGCGATGATCGTGGCGAGCAGGTCGGCGGCCTCGTTGAGGATGGTGCGCTTGTACGTGCTCATGGCCAGCAGCCCGCAGTAGTTGGTCTCGAACAGCCGCGGGTAGCCGAGGACGACGAGCCGGGCGTTGGGGGCTCGGTTGCGGATGGCGGCGTAGGTGGCGTCGAGCCGGCCGGGCAGCGTCGAGGTCGCGAAGCTCTTGGATTCGTTGACGGCGTTGGTGCAGGTCGAGGTGCTGCCGAACCGGCAGCTGGTGATGACGTCGGCGAAGCCGGCGTCGTTGCCGCCGATGGTGACGGTGACCAGCGTGGTGCTGGTGCTCAACGAGTTGACCTGGCTGTTGATCACATCGGCGGTGACCGCGCCGCCGCAGGCCGGGAACCGGAAGCTGGTCACCGCGTTGGCGGCGGCCCAGAGCGGGGCGTACGACTTCTCGCTGCGCAGGCAGGTGGAGAGGTCGTACGGGCCGGCGCCGACCCCGGAGGAGTAGGAGTCGCCGAGGGCGACGTAGTTGACGGTGGCCGCCTGGGCGGTGCCGGGGACGAGCACGACGCCGAGGACGGTGGCGAACAGGGCGACCAGCGCGGTGACGGCGCGGGCCAGGGCGCGGTGGGGCATCACGGACCTCCACGGAGCAGAGGTGGTGGGATCCTCGTGACCGCGCGCTGGCCAGGGGTGTGGGTCTTGTTACTAGTCGGTAATGCTATCGAAATATTTAGATCAAGTGAACAGCTGATCTCTCCGCACGGGGCGGACACGTTCACAAACGTCGATTAGGTTCGTCCTGCGAACACCCCGACGGAGGGAGTCCACCTCGTGCGACGTGTTTTCACGGCGGCCATCGCCGCCCTGACCGTCACCACCGCCGGCACCCTGGTGACCGGCACCCCCGGCCAGGCCGCCCTACCGGGTTGGGGCCGGCCGGTCCCGGTCGCCGCCGCACCGGCGCCCGGCAGCCCGGGCCTGGGCGACAGCTACTTCCCCGACTACGGCAACGGCGGGTACGACGTCAGCCACTACGACGTCCGCCTGCGCTACGAGCCGGCCACCGACCGGCTCACCGGCACCACCACCATCCTGGCGACGGCCACCCAGGACCTGTCCCGCTTCAACCTCGACTTCCTGCTCGACGTGGAGTCCGTCCGGGTCAACGGCTGGCCTGCCGCGTACACCCGCGAGGGCATTCACGAGCTGGTGGTCACCGCGCCGCGCGCCATCGTGAAGGGCCAACTGCTCACCATCGTGGTCAGATACTCCGGCGTGCCGTCGGAGACCCTGGTCGGCGGCTACACCGGTTGGACCCGGACCGACGACGGCGCGCTGGCGGTCAACGAGCCCGAGTCGGCCTGGTGGTGGTTCCCGGCCAACGACCACCCGCTGGACAAGGCCACCTTCGACATCTCGGTGTCGGTGCCCACCGGAGTCGAGGTGATCAGCAACGGCGTGCAGCCCCGCCCGCCGCTGGCCGAGCCCGGCAACCGGATGCGGTGGGGCTGGCGCAGCACCAAGCCGGCCGCCACCTACCTGGCGTTCCTGGCGATCGGCCAGTACGACATCGTCACCGACAGCGCGCCGAACGGGCAGCCGGTGATCAACGCGTACAGCGCCACGCTGGGCGAGCGCGGGCCGGCCGCGCGGGCCAGCATCGAGCGGACCGCCGAGATCGTCGACTGGGCGAGCGGGCTGTTCGGGCCGTACCCGTTCGAGGCCCAGGGCGGCGTCGCGGGGCCGATCGACGGCATCGGCTTCGCGCTGGAGACCCAGACCCGCCCGGTGTACGGGCCGGGCTTCTGGCGCCGCGGCGCGAACACCTACGTGGTGGTGCACGAGAACGCCCACCAGTGGTTCGGCGACTCGGTGTCCGTCGCGCAGTGGCGGGACATCTGGCTCAACGAGGGCTTCGCCTCGTACGCCGAGTGGCTCTGGTCGGAGGAGCAGGGCGAGGGCACCGCGCAGGAGCTCTTCGACTTCACCTACGCCGCGTACCCCGAGGACTCCGGGTTCTGGCAGGTGCGGCCGGGTGACCCGGGCGCCGACCGGGTCTTCGACAACGCGGTCTACGACCGGGGCGCGATGGCGCTGCACCAGCTCCGGCTGGCCGTCGGCGAGGAGGCGTTCTTCGAGATCCTGCGGGCCTGGACCGCCGAGCACCGGTACGGCAACGGCTCCGTGGCGCAGTTCCAGGACCTCGCGGAGCGGATCTCCGGACTGGACCTGGACGAGCTCTTCACCACCTGGCTGTTCACCGCCGGCCGTCCGGAACTGGCCACGGCCGCCCGCGCGACGGCTGCGGCCGCCCCGGCGCAGCCGAAGTCGTGGACGAAGATCCGCGAGGCGCACCAGCTCCTGCAACGCTGACCCCGGCCCGGCCGGGTGCCCGCTCCCCCTACCCGGGGGGCCGGGTACCCGGCCGGTGCGCCCGTTTCGGCGGCGGCGCCATCCGGGGCGGGAACAGCTCGCCCGAACACGCCGGGGCGGGCATCGCTCGGCACCGACGGCGGTCGGCGCGGTCGGCGCTCAACGCGAGGACCACCTGGAGCGCAGACCGCCCGCGAGACGCTACCGACCTGATGACGTGAACGACTCACGGCGCCGGGAGGGGCGTCAGGCCGCTGGCGCCGACACCGGCGGCGCGGCCGGCGCGCCAGCGGCCTCGATCGCCCGGATGTGCCGGTAGGCGAACCAGAGCGGCGGGAAGGCCCCGACCGCGAAGGAGAGGTCGACCAGCGTCCAGAACCACGGGATGTCCCGGATCGGCCCGCAGATCAGCGCCAGCGGCACAATTCCGGCGCAGGCGATCATGCCGAGCTGTACCACCCAGACGTTGCGCACCGGATCCCGTAGCGGTCCCCAGAAGGCCACCGCCAGCACCAGGTGGGCGTAGGCGAGCCAGTCGGTGCCGTAGAGCATGAACGGGTAGCGGTCGCCGGTCTCCACCAGCCCGGTGTGCACCCGCTCGATCCAGCCGACCAGCGCCGGCAGGTCGTCGGCGAGCGGGTCGAGCGCGCGCAGCAGCCAGCGCACCTCGATCTCCAGCGGGAACGCGGTCGCTCCACTGAGGAAGAGACCCACCAGCACGATCCACAGCCACCGGCGGATCCGCCGCAGCCGCTCCTCGGTATCCATGGCCGGAGCGTAACGATGATCTTTGCGCCGCTCGGTCCCGTGGACGCCTGATCCACCGGCGAACCTCATGACCTGGCTCACCACGCCCGGTGACTCCACCAGGAACGGCCACGCGGCCACCGGAGGAATCCGCATCGCCACTGTGAATCGTCTACGACATCAGGTCCGTAGCGTCCCGACACCGCTCGGGGTTACCTCGGTTGAGGTCCAGGCGCAGCCGGGTCGGCGGGCTCGCCCGAGGCAGGTGTGCAGGCGACACCGACAGCACTTCCGCCCGCGCCCTGCCCCGGCGTCGAGCCGCCTCAGGGCAGGCAGTCGCCCGGAGGCGCCTCGATCAGGGCCGCGCCGCCGGCCAACCGGGGGCGCGGGCGGGACCGGGCCGGCGCCCCGCCGGCGCAGTCGGCTGCGGCCCGGACCAGTCGGCTGGACGGCAGCCGCCCCGCCCCCGGCCGGCGCACCGCCGCCGGGTACCAGCCGGGCGGCGGGCTCCCCGCCGGGCGGGGCGTCGTGACCGGGTGGGGCGTCGTGGCCGGGCGGGCGGTCGCCACGGGCCGGGTCGCGGGCCGGACGACGCGGGTGGCGATGGCGGCGACCCGGCGGGCCGGGCGGCGCACCACGGGCGCGGCCAGCACCAGGGTGACCCGGCGACGCAGCCGGTGGTCGCGCAGCCCGTCGAGGGCGACGCCCGCGGCGGCCGTGGCGACGGCCGCCACCGCGCCGGCCAGGACCAGGGTCTGCCGGGGGCCGGCGTGCTCGGAGAGCCAACCGAGCAGGGGCGCACCGACCGCCGCGGAGACCGAGCCGGTGACCGCCAGGGCGGCCAGCACCCGACCGCGCATGGCGTAGTCGGTGTCGAGCTGGGCGCGGGCGCCGACCGTGGTGTCGATGACCACCGCCGCCGCGGCCACCGGGAGGATCACCGCGGCGAAGCTGACCGTGCCGGGAGCCAGCCCGGCGGCGATCTGCAGCACGCTGGCCAGCAGGCCGGCGCCGATCAGCAGCCCGTAGCCCAGCTCGCGGCGGCGGGCCGCCACCAACGCGCCCAGCACCGTGCCGACCGCGAAGACGGTGGAGAGCACGCCGTAGCCCGACGCCCCGGCGGCCAGCGGGCCGTCACTCATCGCCGCCATGGTCACCTGGTAGTTACGGCCCAGGCTGCCCAGCACGAACGACAGCGCCAACGCGACCAGCACCACCGGCTGGCGCAGCAGGTAGCGGAAGCCGGCCCGTATGCCGCCGTCCGCCGGCACCGCCTCGGCCGCCGCCGGCTCGCCGGTGTGCCGCTCCCCCTCGCGTACGGCGAACAGGGCGCCGACCACCGCGACGAAGCTGGCCGCGTTGACGGCGAAGAGCAGTGCGGGGCCGACGGCGGCGACCACGACGGCGCCGGCGCTCATGCCGAGGATGCGGCCGGCGGAGTTGGTCAGCGAGCCGAGCGCGAGTGCGTTGCCGAGGTCCTTCCGGTCGACCAGCGTCGAGGACCAGCGGCCCGACACCGGCCCCTCGATCGCCGACACCGCCCCGGTCACCAGCGCGATCGCGTAGATCGCCGGGAGGCCGCCGACGCCGGTGACGGCGACCACCGCCAGTCCCGCGGCGAGCAGAGCGTGTACCGCCTGGGCGGCGATCAGCACCGGCTTCGCCCGCAGCCGGTCGGCCAGCGCCCCACCCCAGACGCTGAGCAGCAGCGTCGGCAGGGCCTGGAGCAGGACGGCCAGGCCCATCGAGGTCGCCGAGCGGGTCTCCTCGAGCACGTACCAGTTGACGCCGAGCACCTGCATCCAGGTCCCGATCACCGATACGAAGCCGGCACCGGCCCAGATCCGGTAGTTGCGGTGACGCAGTGCGGCGAACGTGCTTCCGAGGGCCACGAGGGCCTCCCCGTCCAGACGACGACATGACGAAGCCGAACCCACGGCGGGTTCGGCAGCGGCCAAGTCTGCCGCGCGCTAAACCGATTTGCGGCTTTCGTGAGCGGACTCACCAGGTCGACGGCGCTGGCGTGGGGCACGCCCCGCCAGCCCGGCAGGCCCCGGGACGGACCGGACGCCGACGACGGACACCCCGGTCGGGACGGGCACGTCCGGACCGGGGTGTCCGTGCGGCGGGGTCGCCGCCGGGTCGTCAGCGGGCGGCGAGCGGCTGCCGCGCCGGGTCCACCGGGGCCGACAGCTCGCCGACCCCACCGAGGTACGCGTGGATCGCCGCGGCGGCGGCCCGCCCCTCGGCGATGGCCCAGACGATCAGCGAGGCGCCCCGGTGCATGTCACCGGCGACGAAGACGCCGTCGGCGTCGGTCTGCCAGTCGGGCCGGGCGTCGACCGCGCCCCGGGCGTTGCGGCGCACCCCGAACTGCTCCAGCAGCGGCTGCTGCTCGGTGCCCTCGAAGCCGATGGCGAGCAGCACCAGGTCGGCCGGAAGTTCGCGCTCGGAGCCGGGCAGCGGGGTGACGATCCGCCGGCCGTCCCGCTTCTCGACACTGACCTCGGCGATCCGTACGCCCTTGACCTGGCCGGTGCCGTCGTCGACGAACTCCTGCACCGCGACGGCGAAGACCCGCTCGCCGCCCTCCTCGTGCGCCGGGTAGTTGCGCAGCACCCACGGCCAGGTCGGCCACGGGTCCCGGGCGGCGTCCCGGGTCTGCGGGGGCTCCGGGTAGAGGTCGAGCTGGTGCACCCCGGCGGCGCCCTGCCGGTGGGCCACCCCGAGGCAGTCCGCGGCGGTGTCCCCACCGCCGATGATCACGACGTGCTTGCCGGCGGCGTCGATCGGGATGCCGTCGGGCAGCACGGCGAGGGCCGGTCGCCCGTCACCGGCCGCCGCCACCACGCGGTTGGCGGCGACCAGGTGCGCCATCGCCTGGTGTACGCCGCGCAGCTGCCGCCCGGGGGTCTCCGGAGTGTCCCGGCCCTGGAGCGCGCCGCAGGCCAGCAGCACCGCGTCGTGCTCGGCGCGCAACTGCTCGGCGGTGACGTCCACGCCGACGTCCACCCCGGTGCGGAACTGGACGCCCTCGGCGGCGAGCTGGGCCAGCCGCCGGTCGATGTGCTGCTTCTCCAGCTTGAAGTCGGGGATGCCGTACCGGAGCAGGCCACCGATCGCGTCGTCGCGCTCGTACACCGTCACGGCGTGACCGGCGCGGGCGAGCTGCTGCGCGGCGGCGAGGCCGGCGGGGCCGGAGCCGACCACGGCGACCGACCGGCCGGTCGGCGCCGGCACCGGGCGGGGCCGCAGCCCGCCCCGGGCCACCGCCGCGTCGGCGATCTCCACCTCGACCTGCTTGATGGTGACCGGCTGCCCGCCGCCGATGCCGAGCACGCAGGCGGCCTCGCAGGGTGCCGGGCAGAGCCGGCCGGTGAACTCCGGAAAGTTGTTGGTGGCGTGCAGCGACTCCACCGCGGCGTCCCAGTTGCCGGTGCGGACCAGGTCGTTCCAGTCCGGGATGCGGTTGCCCAGCGGGCAGCCGTCGTGGCAGAACGGGATGCCGCAGTCCATGCACCGGGTGGCCTGCTCGCGGATCAGCTCCTCGCCGGCCGGCGGGTAGACCTCGCGCCAGTCGCTGATCCGCACCGGCACCGGGCGGCGCGCCGGCAGCCGCCGGTCGTAGCGCAGGAAACCGTTCGGGTCAGGCACGAGCCACCTCCTGGGCCGCCACCCGCGGGGCGGGCGGCACCGGCGCGGTCAGCGCAGACATGACCGCGTCGTCGACGTCTCGGCCGGCGGCTTCGGCGGCCCGCATGATCTCCATCACCCGGCGGTAGTCCCGCGGGACCACCGCGGTGAACTCCTCCACCGCCTCCGGCCAGCGCTTGAGCAGCTCCGCGCCGAGGACCGAATCGGTCTCCGCGACGTGCCGCTGCACCAGCTCGTGCAGCAGGTCGCGCTCGGCGTCGCGCAGCGACACCAGGTCCACCAGCTCGGCATTGACCCGGTCGGTGTCCAGCCGGTGCACGTACGCGGTCCCGCCGGACATGCCGGCGGCGAAGTTGCGGCCCGTCTCGCCGAGCACCACCACCGTACCGCCGGTCATGTACTCGCAGCCGTGGTCGCCGACGCCCTCGACGACGGCCACCGCGCCGGAGTTGCGCACCGCGAACCGCTCCCCCACCCGGCCGCGCAGGAACAGCTCGCCGCCGGTGGCCCCGTACAGGATGGTGTTGCCGGCGATGATCTGGTCCTCGGCCCGCGCCCCGGCGGCGGCCTCCGGGTCGGCGAACGGCGCGGCGGCGTCCGGGCGGACGACGATCCGCCCGCCGGAGAGCCCCTTGCCGACGTAGTCGTTGGCGTCGCCGTGCAGCCGCAGGGTCACCCCGCGCGGCAGGAACGCGCCGAAGGACTGCCCGGCGGTGCCGCGCAGCACGAACTCGATCGTGTCGTCGGGCAGGCCGGCGCCGCCGAAGCGGCGGGTGACCTCGCCGCCGAGCATCGCGCCGACGCTGCGGTGCTCGTTGCGCACCGCCACCTCGACCCGGACCGGGCTGCCGTCGCGCAGTGCCGGCTGCGCGAGGGCGATCAGCTCGTTGTCCAGGGCCAGCTCCAGGCCGTGGTCCTGGGCCCGCACCCCGCGCCGCGCGGCGTCCGCCGGCAGCTCCGGCAGGTGCAGTACGCGCCCGAGGTCCAGCCCGTGCGCCTTCCAGTGGTCCACCGCCGGGGCGACGTCGAGCAGCTCGGCGTGCCCGATCGCCTCGTCGATGCTGCGGAAGCCCAGCTCGGCGAGGTAGCCGCGGACCTCCTCGGCGAGGAAGAGGAAGAAGTTCTCCACGAACTCCGGCTTGCCGGTGAACCGTTCGCGCAGCACCGGGTTCTGGGTGGCGATGCCGACCGGACAGGTGTCCAGGTGGCAGACCCGCATCATCACGCAGCCCTCGACGATCAGCGGGGCGGTGGCGAAGCCGAACTCCTCGGCGCCGAGCAGCGCCGCGACCAGCACGTCCCGGCCGGTCTTGAGCTGGCCGTCGACCTGCACGGTGACCCGGTCGCGGAGCTTGTTGAGCAGCAGCGTCTGCTGCGCCTCGGCCAGGCCCAGCTCCCACGGGGTGCCGGCGTGCTTGAGCGAGTTCAGCGGGGACGCGCCGGTGCCGCCGTCGTGCCCGGAGATCAGGATGACGTCGGCCTTGAGCTTGGCGACGCCGGCCGCGACGGTGCCCACGCCCACCTCGCTGACCAGCTTGACGTGCACCCGGGCGGCCGGGTTGACGCACTTCAGGTCGTGCACCAGCTGGGCGAGGTCCTCGATGGAGTAAATGTCGTGGTGCGGCGGCGGGGAGATCAGGCCGACACCCGGGGTGGCGTGCCGGGTACGGGCGATCCACGGCCAGACCTTGTTGCCGGGCAGCTGCCCGCCCTCGCCGGGCTTGGCGCCCTGGGCCATCTTGATCTGGAGATCGTCGGCGTTGACCAGGTATTCGCTGGTCACGCCGAAGCGACCGCTGGCGATCTGCTTGACCGCGGAGCGGCGGGCCGGGTCGTACAGCCGCTCGACGTCCTCGCCGCCCTCGCCGGTGTTGGACTTGCCACCGAGCCGGTTCATCGCGATGGCCAGGGTCTCGTGCGCCTCCGCCGAGATCGACCCGTACGACATGGCGCCGGTGGCGAACCGCTTGACGATCTCGGTGGCCGGCTCGACCTCGTCGATCGGCACCGCCGGGCGCACCCCGGTACGCAGGGTGAACAGCCCGCGCAGCGAGCCGGCCCGCGCGGCCAGCTCGTCGACCTTGGCGGTGTACTGCCGGAACACGTCGTACTGGCGGCTGCGGGTGGCGTGCTGGAGCAGGAAGACCGTCTCCGGGTTGAACAGGTGCAGCTCACCCTCGCGGCGCCACTGGTACTCGCCGCCGACCTCCAGCCGGTCGGAGGTCTCCGCGCCCGCCGCCGGCCAGGCCAGGCCGTGCCGGGCGGCCACCTCGGCGTGGATCTCGTCCAGCCCGATGCCGCTGATGGTGCTGGGGGTGCCGCGGAAGTAGCGCTCCACCAGCCGGGTGTGCAGCCCGACCGCCTCGAAGACCTGCGCCCCGCAGTACGACGACACCGTCGAGATGCCCATCTTCGACATGATCTTCAGGACGCCCTTGCCGAGCGCCTTGACGTAGTTGCGGATCGCCTTGCCGGGGTCCACGCCGACCAGCGCGCCGGTGGAGATCATGTCCTCGACCGACTCGAAGGCCAGGTACGGGTTGACCGCCGCCGCGCCGTACCCGATCAGCACGGCCGCGTGGTGCACCTCGCGGCAGTCGCCGGACTCGACGATCAGCGCCACCTGGGTGCGGGTCTGCTCGCGGACCAGGTGCTGGTGCACCGCCGCGGTGAGCAGCAGCGACGGGATCGGCGCCAGGTCGGCGTTGGAGTCCCGGTCGGACAGGACCAGGATCCGCACGCCGTCCTCGATCGCCTCCGAGACGTGCCGGCAGATCTCGGTCAGCCGCGCCTTGAGGCCGGCGCCGCCGTCACGCACCCGGTAGAGCCCGGAGACCCGGACGGCCTTGAAGCCGGGCAGGTCGCCGTCCTCGTCGATGGAGAGGATCTTGGCCAGCTCGTCGTTGTCGATCACCGGGTACGGCAGCACGATCTGCCGGCAGCTCGCCGGGCCCGGGTCGAGCAGGTTGCCCTCCGGGCCGATGGTCGACGACAGGCTGGTCACCAGCTCCTCGCGGATGGCGTCCAGCGGCGGGTTGGTGACCTGGGCGAAGAGCTGGTGGAAGTAGTCGTAGAGCAGCCGCGGCCGGGTCGACAGCGGGGAGATCGGGGTGTCGGTGCCCATCGAGCCGAGCGGCTCGGCGCCGAGCCGGGCCATCGGCGCGAGCAGGATCTTCAGCTCCTCCTCGGTGTAGCCGAAGGTCTGCTGGCGGCGGCGTACCGAGTCGTGGGTGTAGACGAAGTGCTCGCGCGGCGGCAGGTCGGTCAGGTCGATCAGCCCGGCGTGCAGCCACTCGGCGTACGGCCGGGCGGCGGCCAGCTCGGCCTTGATCTCGTCGTCCTGCACGATCCGCCCGTTGACCGTGTCGACCAGGAACATCCGGCCCGGCTGGAGCCGCCCCTTGGCGACCACGGTGGCCGGGTCGAGGTCGAGCACGCCCGCCTCGCTGCCGAGCACGACGAGGCCGTCGGAGGTCCGCCACCAGCGGCCCGGGCGCAGCCCGTTGCGGTCCAGCACCGCGCCGACGATCTCGCCGTCGGTGAAGGCGACCGAGGCGGGCCCGTCCCAGGGCTCCATCAGGCTGGCGTGGAACCGGTAGAAGGCCCGCTTGTCCGCCCGCATGCCCGGGTCGTTCTCCCAGGCCTCCGGGATCATCATCAGCACCGCGTGCGGCAGGCTCCGCCCGGCCAGGTGCAGCAGTTCGAGGACCTCGTCGAAGTTCGCCGAGTCGGAGGCGCCCGGGGTGCAGACCGGGAAGATGCGGCGGATGTTGCCGGGGATCTCGGGGCTGCGCAGCAGCGCCTCCCGGGCCTGCATCCAGTTGCGGTTGCCGCGGATGGTGTTGATCTCACCGTTGTGCGCGATGAACCGGTACGGGTGGGCCAGCGGCCAGGACGGGAAGGTGTTGGTGGAGAACCGGGAGTGCACCAGCGCGATCGCGCTCTCGACCCGCTCGTCGGTCAGGTCCGGGAAGTACGCCGGCAGCTGGTCCGGGGTGAGCATGCCCTTCCACGTCATGGTCCGGGAGGACAGCGACGGGAAGTACGCCGGCACGCCCCGCTCGGCGCTCTCCCGCTCGGCCTGCTTGCGCACGCAGAACGCCACCCGGTCCAGGTCGAGGCCGGTCAGCGGCGAGCCGGCCGGGCCGGCCGGGGTGTCGGTGAGCCGGTGCGCGGCCAGGAAGAGCTGACGGATCCGGGGCATCGCCGCGAGCGCCGTCTCGCCCAGCCCGCTCGGGTCGACCGGCACGTCCCGCCAGCCGAGCAGGTCGGCCCCCTCCACCAGGGCGTACTTCTCCACCACCTGCCGGGCGCGGGCCTCCGCCGCGTCGTCGTCGGGGAGGAAGACCAGGCCGGTGGCGTACTGGCCGACCGGTGGCAGCGGGAAGTCGACCACCGCGCGCAGGAAGGCGTCCGGGATCTGGATCATGATCCCGGCGCCGTCACCGGTGTTGTGTTCCGCGCCCCGGGCGCCCCGATGGTCCAGGCGACAGAGCGCGCCGAGGCCGCCCGCCACCACCGCGTGGGAGCGCCGGCCGTGCAGGTCCGCGACGAAGGCCACGCCGCACGCGTCGTGCTCGTTGGCGGGGTCGTAGAGACCGGCCGGGGGCGGGGCCGACTGCGGGCTGTGAGGGTACGGAAAGGCCACCGGGCCTCCTGTCGTCACTCAGGTTGGATCATGGTCGGGACGACGTCGGCCCTTGGCGGTTTATTGAGTCTACGTTAGGGAGACCCGCGCAAGGCCAGTGCAGATTGATCACACCTTCCAGACTCTGGGACAGGTAGTCTCGCGCGGTGGATCCCCTGCGCAGCGAAATCCTCGCCCGGCTGGAACGCTTCTACGACGCGGTGCCCCGCGACGTCGCACGCGGGGAGGAGCACGGCGCGCTCGTGCTCTTCGTGCGGGAAGGGGTCGGCTGGCCGTTCTACGCCCGACCCCGCCTCGACGCCACCGCACCCCCGTCGCTGGCCGACGTGACCGCCGTCCGCGAGCGGCAGCGCGAGCTCGGCCTGCCCGAGGCCCTGGAGTGGGTGCACGAGACCACGCCCGACCTGCTGGCGGTGGCCCGGGCGGCGGGGCTGAGCGTGCTGGAGGCGCCGCTGATGGTGCTCGACCCGGCCGCCCTGCCCGACCCGGCGACGCTCACCGACGTACCGGTGCGGGTGCTGGACCCGGACGCGCCCGGCTTCGCCGCCGACGTGGCCGCCCGCCGCGCGGTCGCCGCGGTCGGTTTCGCCGCCGCCGGCACGGCCCGCGGCGACGCGGGCCCGGCGGAGCGGGACGCCGCGATCACCGAACTGGACGTGGCGGCGCTGGACGAGGAGCGGACCCGGCTCGCCGACGGCCGCCGGCTGTCGGCGCTCGCCGGCACACCCGAGGAGGGGGCGCTGGCCAGCGGGATGGCGATGCGGGTCGACGACGTGGCCGAGATCGCCGGGGTGGCCACCCTGCCGGCCGCCCGCCGCCGGGGCCTCGGCGCGGCGGTCACCGCCACCCTCGCCGACGAACTGCTGGCCGCCGGCACCGACCTGGTCTTTCTCTCCGCCGGCAGCGAGGAGATCGCCCGGGTCTACCTCCGGGTCGGCTTCCGCCGCGTCGGCACCGCCTGCATCGCCGAACCCACCGCCCTCATCTGACCTCCGGCCCCCGGCCGCCTGCGTTGATCATGACGTTGGCGGCACGACACGCCGAGGCGAGCCCGGCCAACCTCATGATCAACGGGGGCGGCGGCGGGGTGGGTCAGGGGGTTGGGGGGCGCCACTGGGCGGCCGACGAGGCGGCGCTGGAGAGCAGGCGGGGGCTTATCGTGCCGAGGGCGGCGTCGCGGGCGCGCAGGGCCAGCCGGCCCCGGGCCTGGAGGACCGCCGACATCCGGCGGGTCTGCCGGACCACCGTCGCCGCGCGCGGGCGGCGCAACCGGTCGTACGCCTGCACGGCGTCGGGCAGTCGGGATTCGCGCAGCAGCGAGGAGAGGGTGGCGGCGTCCTCGAAGGCGAGGCAGGCCCCCTGCCCCAGGTGCGGTGGCATCGCGTGCGCCGCATCGCCGAGCAGCACCACGCCACCGGAGCCGGCCGGGAAGCCGTACGCCCGGGGCAGCGGGCGCAGCTCGCGGACCTCCTGCTGCACCAGGTCGGCCGGTTCGGTGGCGTCCAGCAGCTCGCCGATCGGCGCGGGCCAGCCGGCGTACCAGCGCTTGAGCAGGGCGAGCTGGGTCTCCGGCGGCTCGGGCCGGGGCGCTCCGGCGGCGGTGGCGACCCAGTAGATGCCGCCCCGGCGGGAGGCGCCGGAGGAGCCGCGCTCGCCCAGCGAGGCGGCTACGAAGCGGTAGCCCGCCCCCAGCACCTCCCCGCCGAGCGGCTGGTCGGCCGGCAGTCGGGGCGCCCGGTACCAGGGGATCACCGCGCGCCAGGCCGCGCAGCCGGAGCTGATCACCGCCGAGGAGGGGGCGAGCTGGCGGCGTACCGCACTGTCGGTGCCGTCGGCCGCGACCACCAGATCGGCCTCGACCAGGTGCCCGGCGGTGCCGACCGCGGGCCGCTGTCCGGGGCGGACCCGGACGGTGTCCACGGCCACGCCGGTGCGCAGCTCCACCCGGTCGCCGAGCCCGGCGATCAGCGCGTCGTGCAGGTCCTCCCGGTGCACCACCACCGGCATCCGGTCCGCCGGCGTGGGGCGCGGCTGCACCAGCCAGTGCCCGTCCGGGCGGCGCACCCCGGCGTCGGGCAGCGGGGTGGCGATCGCGTCCAGGCCCGCGCCGAGGCCGAGCGCGTGCAGCGCGCGTACCCCGTTGGGCCAGAGCACCACGGCCGTGGCTTCCGGACGGACCCGGTCCGCCCGTTCCAGCAGGGTGACCTGCCAGCCGGACCGGGCCAGCGTGCCGGCCACCGCCAGCCCGCCGAGCCCGGCGCCGACCACCACCGCGGTGCGCATCCCCGCCCCGCTCAGCTGTCCCGGTCGGCGGGCCGGGCGCCGGCGGCGCCCGCCCGGTCGTCCCGCTCCGGGACGTCTTCGTCGCCCACGGGCGCGGCCTCGTCGTCGGCGGGCGCGGCCTCGTCGTCGGCGTCGGCCGGGGTTTCGTCGTCGGTCACCGTGGTCGTTTCGGCGGCGGGTTCGTCGGGGACCTCGCCGGTCTCCCGGTACGCCTGGAACTGCTCCTCGCTGACCGTCCGGTAGCCCTCCGGGGCGACCGCCCGGGGCCCGTTCTCGGTGTGGGAGAGGTCGACCTGGGAGATGTCCCCACCGGCCGGCGGGGCCGGGACGGCCGGCACGCCCACCGGGATCAGGTACTCGCGGGGACCGCGGACCCGGAGGAAGTAGATCAACGCGCCGAGGAAGACCAGGGCGGCGGTCCAGACGTTGAGGCGCACGCCGAGGATCTCGTTCGCCTCGTCGGTGCGCATCAGCTCGATCCAGAACCGACCGACGGTGTAGCCCATCACGTAGAGCGCGAAGGCCCGACCCCTGCCCAGCTTGAACCGGCGGTCGAGGGCGAACACCAGGGCGGCGACGCCGACGTTCCACAGCGCCTCGTAGAGGAACGTCGGGTGGTAGAGCCCGGGCTCCAGGACCGGCTGGCCGGCGGGGTCGCGCTGCGCCTGGCCCGGGTCGGCCGGGTCCATCTTGTGGATCTCCAGCCCCCAGGGCAGCGTGGTGCGGCCGCCGTAGAGCTCGTTGTTGAACCAGTTGCCCAACCGGCCGACCGCCTGGGCCAGCGGCAGGCCGGGGGCGAGTGCGTCGGCCACCACGGCGAACGGGATGCCGAGCTGCCGGGCGGCGATCCAGGCGCCGACCGCGCCGCCGGCCACCGCGCCCCAGATGCCCAGGCCACCCTCCCAGATGGCGAACGCCTTCAGCGGCTCGCCACCGGCGCCGAAGTAGTACTTCTCCGGCGAGGTGATCACGTGGTAGATCCGGGCGCCGATGATGCCGGTCGGCACCGCCCAGACCGCGATGTCGAGCACCGCGCCCGGGGCCACGCCGCGCTGGCGCAGCCGGCGCTCGGTGACCCAGCAGGCCAGCACGATGCCGAGGATGATGCAGAGCGCGTAGGCCCGGATCGGCACCGGCCCGAGCTGCCAGACCGCGGTGGTCGGGCTCGGCAGGGCCGCCTGGGGGCTCAACGAGGCGAGGGTCACGGCTGCAAAGGCTACCGTTGCGGACCGCATCCGCGGCACCCCGGTCCGGCGAGGTTCGCGCGCCGGCTGACTTCGGGTTTGCCGGCCCGTACGCTCTTTGTCCATGAGCACGCTCACCTGGGCGGTCGCCGCGGTCCTGACCGACGAGGCCGGTCGGGTGCTGCTGTGCCGGCGCGACCGGGGCGGGCGGTGGGCGTTGCCCGGTGGGCGGCTGCACCGGCCGGGGTGCCCGACCGCAGCGGTGGCGGGCGAGGTCCGGCGGGAGACCGGGTGCCCGGTCGAGATCGTCGATCTGGTCGGCCTCTACCACCTCAGCGGCTCGCCCTGCGGCGGGCCGTCGAAGCCGGACCCGCAGCCCGACGTCCTGGTGCACGTGTTCCGGGCGCGTACCGGCCGGGACGCGGCCGAGGCGCCGCCGGCCGGCTGCACGCTCTCCTGGCACCTGCCGGAGCGGCTGCCCGCGGAGGTCACCCCGGTCACCCGGGCCGCCGTCGCCGACGCCCGGGCCGGGTGCTCAGGGGTGCTGCGCGACCTGCGCCCCGACCCGGCCACGACGACCCCGGCGGGTCCGCAGTCCCGGCCGGGCGATTCCGTGCCGCCCGCGCCGCGCACCGGGTCGGCCGTCCGGCCCACTCCCTGACCGGGCTCCCACCCCCCGCCGTTCGAGGGAGGCACTCGACATGCGGCGTGTCGCGGTGTCCCGGCTTGGGATACCGCGACACACCGCAAACGGTGTCGATCATGCCGGCCGTCGCCGAACACCGGCCCGGTCACGAGGGCGCGGGCGCGGGCAGGGCAGACCGCCACGGGCACGGGCAGCCGGGGCGCCGGGACGGCGGCGGCGAGGGGGGGTGGTGCGGGTCAGCGGACGGGGTGGCGGACGCCCTCGGCGAGTTCGGCGCTGAGCGTGCGCAGAGCGGTCAGCCCGGCGGCCGGGTCCGGGGCGTCGAGCACGCAGCGGACCAGGGCGCTGCCGACGATCACGCCGTCGGCGTAGCCGGCGACCGTGGCGGCCTGGGCGCCGGTGCCCACGCCGAGGCCGACGCCGACCGGCAGGTCGGTGACCTCGCGGAGCCGGGAGACCAGGACCGGCGCGGCCTCCGAGGTCTGCGCCCGGGCGCCGGTGACCCCCATGATCGCGGTCGCGTAGACGAAGCCCCGGCAGTGCTCGACGGTCATCTTCAGCCGGGCGTCGGTGGACGACGGCGAGACCAGGAACGTGCGGTCCAGGCCGTGGGCGTCCGAGGCGGCCAGCCACTCGCCGGCCTCGTCGGGGATCAGGTCCGGGGTGATCAGACCGGTGCCGCCGGCGGCGGCGAGGTCGCGGGCGAAGGCGTCGACGCCGTACTGCTCGATCGGGTTCCAGTAGGTCATCGTCACCACCGGGGCGCCGGTGGCGGCGACCGCCTCGACGATCCGCAGGGTGTCCGCGGTGCGGACCCCGCCGGCCAGGGCGATGTCGCTGGCCTTCTGGATCACCGGCCCGTCCATCACCGGGTCGGAGTAGGGGATCTCCACCTCGATGACGTCGACGCCCGCCTCGACCATGGCGGTCATCGCGGCGATACTGCCCTCGACGGTCGGGAAGCCGGCCGGCATGCAGCCGACCAGCAGGGCCCGCCCGTCGGCGCGGGCCTTGTCGAAGGCCACCCCGATCCGACTCACGCTGTCACTCCTTGTCGAGGATGCCGAAGTACTCGCCGGCGGTGTGCACGTCCTTGTCACCCCGACCGGACAGGTTGACCACGATGACCGGCTCCCGGCCGAGTTCGGCGGTGAGTCGGGGAGCGATCCGCAGCGCGCCGGCCAGCGCGTGCGAGCTCTCGATCGCCGGGATGATCCCCTCGGTACGGCAGAGCAGCTCGAACGCGGCCATCGCCTCCGCGTCGGTCACCGGCTCGTACGTGGCCCGGCCGCTGTCGTGCAGCCAGGCGTGCTCCGGCCCGACGCCCGGGTAGTCCAGCCCGGCGGAGATCGAGTGCGACTCGATGGTCTGGCCGTCGGCGTCCTGGAGCACGTACGTGCGGGTGCCGTGCAGCACGCCCGAGCTGCCGCCGGTGATGCTGGCCGCGTGCCGGCCGGTCTCCACCCCGTCGCCGCCGGCCTCGAAGCCGTACAGCCGCACGTCGGTGTCGCCGACGAAGGCGTGGAAGATGCCCAGCGCGTTGGAGCCGCCGCCGACGCAGGCGGCGACCGCGTCCGGCAGCGCGCCGGTCAGGTCGAGGCACTGCTGGCGAGCCTCCTCGCCGATGCCCCGGACGAAGTCCCGGACCATCTCCGGGAACGGGTGCGGGCCGGCGGCGGTGCCGATCAGGTAGTGGGTGTCGTCGACGTTGGCCACCCAGTCCCGCATGGCCTCGTTCATCGCGTCCTTGAGGGTGCGCGAGCCGGTGGTGACCGGGACGACGGTGGCGCCGAGCATCCGCATCCGGGCCACGTTGAGCGCCTGCCGCTGGGTGTCGACCTCGCCCATGTAGACCACGCACTCGAGGTCGAACAGGGCGGCGGCGGTGGCGGTGGCCACGCCGTGCTGGCCGGCGCCGGTCTCGGCGATCACCCGCTTCTTGCCCATCCGCCTGGTGAGCAGCGCCTGACCCAGCACGTTGCGCACCTTGTGCGCCCCGGTGTGGTTGAGGTCCTCCCGCTTGAGCAGCACCCGGGCGCCCACCTTGGCGGAGAACCGCTCGGCGGAGTAGAGCAGCGACGGGGTGCCGGCGTAGTCGCGCAGCAGGCCGTCGAACTCGGCGAGGAACGCGGCGTCGGTCATCGCCTTGCGGTACGCGGCGTCCAGCTCGTCCAGCGCCGCGACCAGCGCCTCCGGCACGAACCGGCCGCCGAAGCGACCGAAGTGACCGGCGGCGTCGGGAAGCTGACCGGCCGGGGCCGAGTCGTTGGCGCTCATGCCGTCACCTCCCTACGGTCGGCGACGCCATGAGGCACTGGCGCACCACGCCGGATGATTCGCTCGCTGCGCTCGCTCAAGGCGGTGTCCTCTCGCTGCTGACGTCTCCCGGGCGCGGGCTCAGCGCACCGGGCGGGGCGTGGCCGGGTGGTTGCCGGCGTTGACCAACTCGGCGACCGCCTCGCGGGGGCTCTTCTGGGTGACCAGGCCCTCGCCCACCAGCACGGCATCGGCGCCGGCCGAGGCGTACCGGATGAGATCGTGCGGGCCACGCACGCCGGATTCGGCGATCTTGACGACGCTGCTGGGCAGGCCGGGCGCGATCCGCTCGAAGACCGACCGGTCGACCTCCAGGGTACGCAGGTCGCGGGCGTTGACCCCGATCACCTGCGCGCCGGCCTCCAGGGCGCGGTCGGCCTCCTCCTCGTCGTGCACCTCGACCAGGGCGGTCATGCCGAGCGACTCGATCCGCTCCAGCAGACCCATCAGCACGTTCTGCTCGAGGGCGGCGACGATCAGCAGCACCAGGTCGGCGCCGTGCGCGCGCGCCTCGTGCACCTGGTAACTGGAGACCACGAAGTCCTTGCGCAGCACCGGGACCCGGACGGCGGCCCGGACGGCGGCCAGGTCGTCCAGCGAACCGCCGAACCAGCGCCCCTCGGTCAGCACGCTGATCGCCCGCGCGCCGCCGGAGGCGTACTGCCCGGCCAGGTCGGCCGGGTCGGCGATCTCGGCCAGCCGGCCCTTGGACGGCGAGGAACGCTTGACCTCGGCGATCACGGCCACCCCGGGCCGGCGCAGGGCCGCGTACGCGTCCAGCGGCGGCGGGGCGGCGGCGGCCAGCTCGCGGATCCGCTCCAGCGGAACCTGCTCCTGCCGCCGTGCCACGTCCTCCCGGACGCCGGCCAGGATCTCGTCGAGCACGCTTCCGGACGCCGCCGAACCGGCCTCGTCCCCCTCCGCGTGCCCATGCTCAGCAGTCACCAACGGACTCCCCTCTCCGGGTGTCATGGGCCGATGCTAGGGGGCGCCAGGTGATGACGGGTGCCGGGGGTATGGCGCTCCTCACGAAATGGGCTGTGGCATGATGGCCGACTTCCGGTGAACGCGATGTCACGCAGCGCCACGATGTCCGTCGACCGGCCCCTACGCCCCGCTCCGGGTCGTCGCGCGAGCATCCACCGTGGCCCATGGACCATGAGAGCACGGGCGCCCGGTTCCCGCATCACGGCGACGCCCGTCGATGCTGTGACGAAGGTCAAGGAAGAACGGCCCTACCCTGGTCGTTCGCTCCGACGGACAGTTGATCCGCCCGTCACCACGGTGAAACGTGAGCCGGGCAGCGTGTCCACCGGGCAGACTCGATGACGCGCCTGCCGAGACGTCGGACTCCTCCTGTTGGGGTGACCTCATGAGCACGACCGGGCCGAACTCCACCGCCCTCGGACTGACCACCCTTTCCCGCACCGTCGCCTCGTTGGCCGTCGGGGTGGTGCACACCCTGGAACGCGCCGTGGTCGGCGAGGGCCGGGTGCGTACCGCGCGCGGCAACGCCTGGGAGGCGGTCTGCGCCGACCGGGCCCGCGCCGACCAGCGGGCCGAGCTGGACCGCCTGGTGGCCGAGCTGGCCGCCGCCCGGGCCGCGGCCCGGGACCGCCGCGAGGTCCGCGAGCGCCAGCCGGTCAGCTGACCGTCGGGTCCTCGCCCCGGTCGAGGGCGTCCCACGCCTCGCGGGTGCCCCGCTCGGTGGCCGGGCGCCCGTCGGCCCCCGCCGGCACCTCGGCGCCGGCGCGGCGCTCGTACCGGGCGCCCATCGCCGGCCAACGCTGACCGCGCGCCGCGGTGAGCGCGCCGCCGAGCGCCGCCAGCACCCCGCCGAGCAGGCAGAGCGCCGGCCACTGCCGGCTCACCTCGCCGTCGAACGCGGCGACCAGCCCGTACCCGCCGCCCGCCGCCACCGCCGCGCCGAGCAGGGCCAGCAGCCCGCCCAGCAGGCGCCGGACCCGGCCCCTGGTGGCCAGCACCGCGCCGCCCCCGGCCAGCCCGACCAGCGCCAGCGCCGACAGCCACGGCAGCAGGTCCGCGCCGGTGCGGCCCGGCCGCGCCGACGGCAGCGATCCGCGCGGGGTCACCTCCACCGACCAGGTCCGGGTCGCCGCCCAGAAGGCCAGGCCCGCCCCGGCCAGGCAGAGCAGCACCGCGTACGTCAACTCGCGCCGGCCCGGCCCGGCCGGCGTACCCGCCTCGGCGGGGGTGTCCGGGCCGCTCACCGGGCCACTCATCGGGCCGGCCGGAGGGTTTCGGCGGCGGCGATGGCGGCGAGCACCGCGGCGGCCTTGTTCCGCGTCTCCTGGTCCTCGCCGGCGGGATCGGAATCGGCCACCACCCCGGCCCCGGCCTGCACGTACGCCCGCCCGTCGCGGATCAGCGCGGTGCGGATGGCGATCGCCATGTCCAGGTCGCCGCCGAAGCCGAAGTAGCCGACCGTGCCGCCGTAGATGCCGCGCCGGACCGGCTCCAGCTCCTCGATGATCTCCATGGCGCGCACCTTCGGGGCACCGGAGAGGGTGCCGGCCGGGAAGGTCGCGGCGAGCGCGTCGAAGGCCGTCCGGTCGTCGCGCAGCGTGCCGACCACGGTCGAGACGATGTGCATCACGTGGCTGTACCGCTCGATGGTGGCGAACTCCGGCACCTCCACCGTGCCCGGACGGCACACCCGGCCCAGGTCGTTGCGGCCCAGGTCGACCAGCATCACGTGTTCGGCCCGCTCCTTGGGGTCGGCGAGCAGCTCCGCGGCGAGCCGGGTGTCGGCGTCCGCGGTGGCGCCGCGCGGCCGGGTGCCGGCGATCGGGTGCAGCAGCGCCCGCCGCTGCCCGTCCGGACCGGCGTTGACCTTCAGGTGCGCCTCTGGCGACGAGCCGACGATGTCGAAGCCGTCGAAGCGCAGCAGGTACATGTACGGGCTGGGGTTGGTGGTGCGCAGCACCCGGTAGACGTCCAGCGGGTCGGCACGGGTGTCCCGCTCGAAGCGCTGGGCGAGCACGATCTGGAAGCACTCGCCGGCGCGGATCGCCTCCTTGGCCGCCTCGACCGCCTTCGGGTAGCCGCCCTCCGGGGTACGGCTGACCACCTCGCCGGCCGGCGGCCGGCCGACGGTGGAGATCATGGGCGGAATCGGTCGGGACAGCGCGGTGGTCATCGCGTCGAGCCGCCCGACCGCGTGGTGGTACGCCGCCGCGACCAGCGGCTCCCGGTCCGGCGCGTCCAGCGGCGGCAGCACCGCGTTGGCGACCAGGATCGCCGAGCCGTCGTAGTGGTCGAGCACCACCAGGTCGGTCGCGAGCATCATGCCCAGCTCCGGCACCCCGAGGTCGTCCTCGGTCAGCTCGGGCAGCCGCTCGAAGCGCCGGATCAGGTCGTAGCCCAGGTAGCCGACCATGCCGCCGGTCAGCGGCGGCATGTCGCTGGCCGGGTCCCAGACCGGGCCGGCGAGGGCCTCGACGGTCTCGCGCAGCACCTCGACCGGGTCTCCGGAGGACGGCACGCCGGCCGGGGGCTGGCCGGTCCAGACCGCGACGCCGTCCCGCTCGACCAGGGTCGCGCCGCTGCGCACGCCGATGAACGAGTACCGCGACCAGGACATCCCGGCCGAGCCGACGCCCTGCTCGGCGGACTCCAGCAGGAAGGTGCCCGGGCCCCCGGCGAGCTTGCGGTAGACCCCGACCGGGGTCTCCGCGTCGGCCAGCAGCCGCCGGGTCACCGGCACCACCCGCCAGCGGGCGGCCAGCTCGGTGAAGCTGCCCAGGTCGGGGCTCAGGGTGCCGTCGGTCATCGCCGGGCCTGCCTCTCGTCCGCGCCGGCGCGGTCCGGCCGCGCCCCGCTGTCCGCGCTCACCGCTGGGTGCCTGCGCCGCTGACCGGCAGCTCGGTGAAGAAGCAGGTGCGGTGCCCGGTGTGACAGGCCGCCCCCACCTGGTCGACGCTGACCAGCAGCGCGTCACCGTCGCAGTCCAGCGCGACCGAGCGGACGTACTGGTGGTGCCCGGAGGTGGCCCCCTTGACCCAGTACTCCTGCCGGCTGCGCGACCAGTAGGTGGCCCGGCCGGTGGTCAGCGTGCGGTGCAGCGCCTCGTCGTCCATCCAGGCGACCATCAGCACCTCGCCGGTGTCGTGCTGGCGCACCACCGCGGCGACCAGGCCGTCGGGGGTGCGGCGCAGCTGGGCGGCGACGGCCGGATCGAGGCGCGACGGGCGCACGGCGCCGGCGTCGGCGTCGCTCGGGGAAGAGTCAGTCACGGGCACAGTGACCCATTGTCCCGCACGCGGTGCGGGGACCTGCGGGGCGTACCCGCCCCGGCGGGCGGCCCGGGCGAGCTGGGCGACGTAGCGGTCCAGCCGCCGGTCGGCGAGCGCCGCGGCCAGGTCCGGCCCGGCCACCTCCGCGACCCGGTCGGCGTACGGGCGGACCAGCGGGAGGGCCCCGGCGACCAGGCGCGCCGCGGCGGCCCCGAGCTGGCCGGTGGAGGCGGGGCGCAGCCCGAGGCAGAGCAGCATGTCGTCGCGGTAGCCGGGCGGGGCGACCGGCAGCGCGAGCGCGGCGGCGAAGGCGGCCCGCCGGGACACCACCCGGACGCTCGGGTTGGCCAGCCGCAGCACCGAGGGGCAGAGCCGGGCCAGGTCGGCGGCGGCCAGGCGTACCCCGAGGTGGTCGCCGGCGGCGCGGGCGGCGGCCACCTTGCCCAGGGTGGCGACCAGTTCCTCCAGCCGGGGTTGGTCGGCGGGCTGGCAGAGCACCGGCAGGTCGATCCGGGGCCGCCAGCCCTCCTCCGCCCAGAGCAGCCGGACCGGCGCGGTGACCGGCAGGCCGAACGCCCAGTCGGCCGGCTCGCCGAGCCGGTCCACCCAGGAGCGGACGTCCCGGGCGGCCACCGACACGTGCACCAGCCGGCCGTCCACCTCGACCAGGTACGCCTGCCGCACCGCGTACGGGGTGCGGCCGGGGCCGGTGGACCGGCCCGTCGCGCCCGAGGTGGGCGGGGCGGGGCGGTCGTCGTCGGCGACGAGCACGTCGAGGTCGACGTCGCTGTGCGCGGTGGCGGACCGTCGGGCGTGGCTGCCGCGCAGCAGGATCCCGACGACGGGGCGTTCGGCGCCCTCGCGCAGCCGGGTCGCCCAGTCGTCGAAGAAGGTGCCCGCCAACAACGGAGCGTGATCCACCGCGCCATCCTGCCGTTGCGCCCCATCGGGCCGCAATGCCCGATGACGGACACCGTGTCCGATGACGGACACGGTGTCCGTTCAGGGGGGTTAGTGCCCCACGGTTCGCATTGATGCCTCGGGATACCTTTCGCCGGCCACCGCGCCGGCGGGAACCGCCGCGCCCAGCCGGTCCCGCTGCTCGGGGGTGAGCCGGATGTCGGCCGCCGCGGCGTTCTCCTCCAGGTAGCGGACCCGCTTGGTGCCGGGGATCGGCAGGATGTCCTCGCCCTGGGCCAGCAGCCAGGCCAGCGCGGCCTGGGCCGGGGTGCAGCCGATCTCCTCGGCCACCGCGCGCACCGCCGCGACCAGCCGCAGGTTGGCGTCGAGGTTGCCCTCGGCGAAGCGCGGCACGCCGGCCCGCCAGTCGTCGGCGGCGAGCTGGTCGCGGCCGCTGATCGCCCCGGTGAGCAGCCCCCGCCCGACCGGCGAGTACGCCACCAGCGCCACCCCCAGCTCCCGGCAGGTGGCCAGCATCTCGCCCTCGACGTCCCGGGTGAACAGCGAGTACTCCATCTGGACCGCGGTGACCGGGTGCACCGCGTGCGCCGCCCGCAGCGTCGCCGGGCTGACCTCGCTGAGCCCGATCAGGCGGACCTTGCCGGCCTCGACCAGCTCGGCCAGCGCGCCGACGGTCTCCTCGATCGGGGTGCGCGGGTCGCGCCGGTGCAGGTAGTACAGGTCGATGGTGTCGACCCGGAGCCGACCCAGCGAGGCGTCGCAGGCCTCGCGGGCCCAGGCGGCGCTGCTGTCCACGTACGCGCCGGGGGTGCCGGTGCCACCGACGCTGTCGCCGCCGGTGCGGTTGCCGAACTTGGTGGCCAGGAAGACCTCGTCGCGGCGGGCCCGCACCACCGGGGCGAGCAGCCGCTCGTTCGCGCCGGCGCCGTACATGTCGGCGGTGTCCAGGTGGTTGACGCCCAGGTCAAGGGCCCGGTGCAGGGTACGGGTGGACTCGGTGTCGTCGCGCCCACCGTAGGCGAAGCTCATCCCCATGCAGCCCAGCCCGATGGCCGAGACCTCCGGGCCGGTGGCCCCCATCCGTCGACGGATCATCGGCCCTCCTCGGCCCGGCGGTAGAGGTCGATCTTGTAGTTGAGCACCTTCAGGTCCTCCTCCAGTTCAGCCATCCGGGCCAGCACCCGGGCCCGGTGCGCCTCGAACAGCGCCCGCCGGGCGCCGAGCGTCCGGTCGCCCTGCCGGGCCAGTTCGGCGTACCGGCGCATGTCGCGCACCGGCATCCCGGTGCGGCGCAGCCGGGTGAGCAGGAGCAGCCAGTCCAGGTCGGACTCGGTGTAGCGGCGGCGCCCCGCCGAGTCCCGGCCGACCGGGGCGACGAGCCCCTCCTGCTCGTACCAGCGCAGCGTGTAGGTGGTCAGGCCGACCCGGGCCGCCGCCTCGCCCACGGAGAGGGCCGCTTCCTGCGTGCTGATGTCCACGCCGCCCAGGCTTCCAGTTCGAGAGCACTCGAAGTCAACCGTTGCGTCGGTCCGGGTATCTCATCTAGCGTTGAGTTCAACAGCTGATGAGTTTTGGAGGTGGGCGGTGGAGGACGCGATCACGGTCCGCGACCTGGTCGTCGACCGGGGCCGGCGGAGGGTGCTGCACGGCATCGACTGCACCGTCCCCCGGGGCTCGGTGACCGGGCTGCTCGGGCCTAGCGGCAGCGGCAAGACCACCCTGATGCGGGCGGTGGTCGGGGTCCAGGTGATCGACTCGGGCACGGTCACCGTGCTGGGCCGGCCGGCCGGCTCGGCCGACCTGCGCCACCGGGTCGGCTACCTGACCCAGGCGCCCAGCGTCTACGCCGACCTGACGGTCCGGGAGAACGCCCGCTACTTCGCGGCGCTGCAGGGCCGGCACGCGACCGACGCCGACCGGGCGGTCGCCGACGTCGGGCTGGCCGACGCGGCCACCCAGCTGGTCGGCACCCTCTCCGGCGGGCAGCGCAGCCGGGCCTCGCTGGCCTGCGCCCTGGTCGGCGACCCCGAGCTGGTCATCCTCGACGAGCCGACGGTCGGCCAGGACCCGGTGCTGCGGGCCGACCTGTGGGCCCGGTTCCACGAGATGGCGGCGGCCGGCACCACGCTGCTGGTCTCCAGCCACGTGATGGACGAGGCGGCCCGCTGCGACCGGCTGCTGCTGATCCGGGAGGGTCGGCTGGTCGCCGACGACACTCCCGACGCGGTCCGGGAGCGCACCGGGGTCGACGACCTGGAGGAGGCGTTCCTGCGGTTGATCCGGTCGAGCGAGGCGGGCCAGCAGCCCGCGGGTAGGGAGGCGTGATGAGTGCGAGGATCCTGGCCGTCACCGTCGGGCGCATCCTGCGCCAGCTGCGGCACGACAAGCGCACGGTGGCGCTGCTGGTGGTGGTGCCGACGGTGCTGCTGACCCTGGTCTACTACATGTACGCCGACCAGCCCACCGCCCCCGGGCAGCCGTCGACCTTCGACCGGATCGCCCTGATCATGCTGGGCTTCTTCCCGTTCATCGTGATGTTCCTGGTGACCAGCATCGCGATGCTGCGCGAGCGCACCACCGGCACGCTGGAACGGCTGCTCACCACGCCGCTGCACAAGCTCGACCTGCTCTTCGGCTACGGCATCGCGTTCGGGCTGGCCGGGGCGGTGCAGGCGACCATCGCCGCGGGCGTGGCGTACTGGCTGCTCGGGATGGAGACCGCCGGCAGCGCCGGGCTGGTCATCCTGGTCGCGGCGCTGAACGCCGTGCTGGCCGTGGCGCTCGGGCTGTTCTGCAGCGCCTTCGCCCGCACCGAGTTCCAGGCGGTCCAGTTCATGCCGGTCGTGGTCGCCCCGCAGCTGCTGCTCTGCGGGCTCTTCGTGCCGCGCGGCCAGATGGCCGGCTGGCTCCAGGCGGTCAGCGACGCGCTCCCCCTGTCGTACGCGGTCGAGGCCCTGCAGGAGGTCGGCGCGCACGCCGAGCCGACCGGCACCATGTGGCGGGACGTGGCGATCGTCGCCGGCGCGGCGGTGGCGGCCCTGGTGCTCGCGGCGGCGACCCTGCGGCGGCGCAGCGGATGACGCCGCGCCGCACCGGCCGGCGCCCCGGCAACCCGGACACCCGGCAGGCCATCCTCGCGGCGGCCCGGACGACCTTCGCCGAGCGCGGCTTCGACGCGGCCTCGATCCGGGTCATCGCCGCCGCCGCGGGGGTCGATCCGGCCCTGGTGCACCACTACTTCGGCAGCAAGGAGGAACTCTTCCGGGCCACCGTCGAGATCCCGCTGGACCCGGCGGAGCTGCTCCCCGTCGTGCTGGCCGGCGGGGCGGACGGCGTCGGTGAGCGGCTGGTCCGGACGTTCCTCGGGGTGTGGGACTCGCCGGCCGGCAAGGCGGCGCTGGCCCTGCTCCGCTCGGCGGTCAACAACGACTGGACGGCCCGGCTGCTGCGCGAGTTCCTGGTCACCCAGGTGCTGCGCCGGGTGCTCGACCACCTCGACGTCCCGCCGGCGGAGCTGCCGCTGCGCGGCTCGCTGGTGGCCACCCAGATGATCGGCCTGGCCATGATGCGGTACGTCATCCGGCTGGAGCCCGTCGCGTCGGCGGCACCGGAGACGCTCGTCGCCGCGATCGGCCCGACGGTGCAGCGCTACCTCACCGGCGACCTGCCGGCCGGACGGGGCCGTGACGTCTAGAGTGCGCGCGGGCGGTCCGGCAGTACGGCCGGCTCCGGCTCGTCTTCCGGTGTGCGGCTGCGGCCGAAGGCGTCCATTCTGCCCCAGCGACCGGGGATGTTCAGCAGCTCGACACGTCCGACGCCGGTGGGCAACTCGGGGTCGATGACGAGGTGTTCGCCCTGCGGTTCGAGGCCGAGCATGACGCGCAGCAGCAGCAGCGGGGCCCCGGCCGACCAGGCCTGTGGGCTGCAGGCGGTGGGGTATTCGACGGGGTAGGTGGTGCGGGCTCGCGGGTAGCCGGCGAACGCCTCAGGCAGCCGGCCCTGGAAGTACTCGGCGGCGTCGAAGATGGCCTGACAGATGGTGGCGGCCTCGCGGCGGAAGCCGTAGCGCCACAGGCCCCAGGCGATGATGGAGTTGTCGAACGGCCACACCGTGCCGACGTGGTAGCCGAGCGGGTTGTACCGGGCGCAGTCGGTGGCCAGGGTGCGCACGCCCCAGCCGGAGAACAGCCTGGGGCTGAGCAGAAGTTCGGCGATCCGGCCGGCGCGGGACTCGTCGACGATGCCGCTCCACAACAGGTGTCCAATGTTGGACGACAGCGCGTCGACCTGGCCGCCGTCGGTGTCGAGGGCGAAGGCGTAGTACTCCCCGTCGGCTACCCAGAACTCCTGGTTGAACCGGGTCTTGAGGTCGGCGGCTTCGCGTTCGAGGCGGTCGGCGTAGGCGGGGTCGTTCCAGTACAGGCGGGCCAGGCGGGCACCGCGCACCTTCGCGTCGTAGGCGTAGCCCTGCAGTTCGCAGGTCGCCCGCGGAAAGTCGGGCAGCCGGCCATCGCGGTAGGACACGGAGTCCCAGGAGTCTTTCCAGCACTGGTTGGGTAGCCCGGTCTTGGGGTTGCGGGTCTGATACCAGATGTATCCGGTGTCAAGAAGGTCGCCGTAGGTGTCGATCCACCGCAATGCTGCGCGAGCCTCGAATTCGTACGCGCGCACCAGGGTCGCATCCCCGGTCCAGCGTTCGTACTCATCTAGCAGGATCACGAACAACGGGGTGCTGTCCGCAGACCCGTAGTACGGAGAGTGCGGCTGCTCCTCGAAGCCGGCCGATTCGCCGTAGCGCAGCTCGTGCAGGATCTTGCCCGGTTCCTCGTCGGAGAAGTCGTTGATCCGGGTGCCCTGACCGTAAGCGAGGGTGCCGAGGGTGGCCGGCACGAGCTGCGGGGTGAACGGCAGGGCCTGCAGGCAGGTGAAGATGCTGTCCCGGCCGAACACGGTCATGAACCACGGCAGGCCGGCGGCGATCAGCTCCGCGGCCACGCTGATCGACGTGTACCGCAGCGCCGCCAGGTCCACCAGACTCCGGCGGTAGGTGGACGCTATGGGCGGGCTGTCGCAGGAGAGCCGCGGAGCTGCTGCCACCCACCGTCGCAGCTCCTCGTCCAGCTCGTCCCGGGAGCGGACGTACCGCAGCTTCAAGCTTTCCCGGAAGTCCCGTTCCTGCGCACCGAGCACAAGGGTCCGCACGTGCAGCTGCGTCTGCCACTCCGCCTGCGGCGGGATACGGACCTGGAAGGTCATCCCGTCGGAGTCGATGACCGCCGCGGCCGACGACGAGATCACGGTCTCCCGGTGGAACCGGTCGCGCAGATAGCGCAGTCGCAGCTGCCCCTCCTCCACGATCGCCGACACCGGCGCCTTCTTGCGCTGCGGGTTCTTGATCTCGAAGATGTCGGCGAAGTCGCTGCCCATGTCCACCCGCACGGACAGTTCGACCTCGTGAGCGCCGTGGTTGAGGACAGCGAGGTCTTCAGTGAAACTGCCACCGATCGTCCGGTTGCGAATCACCGAGATTTTCGCGTCGATGTAGTGGGTGGGCTCCCCGGGCACGAGAAAGAAGCGGGTCTCGAAATACCGGACGTCGTCAACCGACAACGCGTGCAGACGCTCACCGTTCACCCTCAGCCGCCACGTCGACAAGAAGCGTGTGTCATAGGAGAACAAGCCTGTCGGCACACTCGGCGATGGATCGACATCGCCCTGCTCGTCGCAGGCCAGGAACGTGTTGCCGTCCAGAATGCTGATTGACCTTCTCATCCCGGCATCACCGGATCCGTGCCTGCAGGCGCTCCCGCCACGCCTGCCCGTGCGGGGCCTGCTGCCGCGCCACCTCCCGCGGATCACGGGTGCCCGACGGTGAGGGGAAAAACCGCCGGAAAGTCAGGATCAGGCGGGCGTCACCGGCAAAAGACGCCTCATTACGGAGCAGCGCAGCTGTCGTCGGCGTTTCGCCGCAAATCAGCTGCTCGAAAAGCTCGTGGGTAGTCGTCAACACCGCGTCAGCGGCCTTCGCCTCCCGCGTCACCACCACAGCATCCGCCAGGCTCATGTTCACATACCAGTGATCGGTGTGACCGCCATCGACCAGGTCGATGCGCATGGTCCCCCTGATGCGTGGCGGCAACAATGAGCGACCGCGTGATTCCAGCGCGAGCAAGAACTCCTCAATCGCCCCGCCCATACACCCTCCCACGCACCTCGGCAAAGTGTAGGCAGGCGCCAGCCTCGTCGAGGTGGTTTCGAGGGACCATGGTGCAAATCAGATCCCGTCAGCCCTGGGGAGACGTCGGAGACCGGACGCTGGTTCCTGCGGCGGCAGAAATGCCTACCGGCTCCGCTCGCCGGCGCCGGCGTGCGGGCAGAGCATGGGGTGCAGCAGCCGGGCCAGTTCCGCGTGGTCGGCCACCGGATGCGGAAAGGCGAGCCGGGCCCGGCGACGGGCGCCGGGCCGGCCGTACGAGACCACCAGGCCGTACCGGTCGATCCGGACCACCCGGGGTGCGGTGTCCGTGCCGCCGTCGGCCAGGCCGAGCTGCCGGCGCAGGTAGCCCGCCACCTGGTCGGCGTGGTGGTCGGTGAGGTCGGCCAGCAGCTCGGCCTCGATCGCGTGCAGCGGGTCCGGCTCGGCGGCGGCGTACTCCCCGGGGTCGACGCGGCGCACGGAGTCGGCGCCCTCCAGGCGGGCCTCGACCACCTCGAACCGGTGCAGCCGGAACCGGGTGCCGACGTCGAGCAGGTCACCGGTCGGATCGACGGCCGCGAAGTCGGCCGCGCCGCGCCGGGCGTCCGCACCCCGCAGCGGCGCCGCCCAGCCGGAGATCCAGGCGCGGCCGAGCGACGGCGCGCCGGGCGCCGGGGGCAGGTCCAGCACGTCGAGCACCACGGCGACGTCGTCGTCGGCCCCGGGGTCCAGCTCGGCGGCGAGGTCGCTGACCACCGGCACGAGCATCAGCACCTGTCCCTCCGGGTCGGTGGCGTGCCGGACGTGGTACGGGCCCGGGCGGTGCGCGAGGTGCACCAGACCGGGGAGCCGACCGGCGACCAGGGTGCGGACGATCTCGGCGGGGCTCGGTCCCATCGGGGCACCTCCTGCGTAGGTTAGGCTTACCTAAGTAGCACCCTAGAACACCCGAGCGGAGACGTCCACGTGAACCACCCCCGCCCCAAGGCCCGCCTCTCCCGGGCCCTCGGCATCCCTCTTACCCGCAAGTGCGTCCAGTACCTCGAACGCCGCCCCTACCCGCCGGGCGTGCACGGCCGGGCCCGCCGGCGCACCTCCGACTACCAGGTCCGGCTGCTGGAGAAGCAGCGGCTGCGGCACCAGTACAACGTCAGCGAGGTACAGCTGCGCCGCGCCTTCGAGGAGGCGGCGCGGGACGCCGGCAAGACCGGCGAGACGCTGGTCGCGCTGCTGGAACGGCGGCTGGACGCGGTGGTGCACCGCGCCGGCCTGGCCCGCAGCATCTACCAGGCCCGGCAACTGGTCGCCCACGGGCACCTCACCGTCGACGGGCGCAAGGTCGACCGGCCGTCGTACCGGCTGCGGCCCGGTCAGGTGGTCGCCGTCCGCGAGCGCAGCCGGCAGCTGCCGCCCTTCCAGCTCGCCGCCACCGGGGCGAACGCGGACGAGGGGCCCGGCCGGCCGTACCTGTCGGTCGACCTGACCGGCCTACGGGCCACCCTGCTGCGCGAGCCGGCCCGGCACGAGGTGCCGGTGATCTGCGACGAGCAGTTGGTGGTCGAGCACTACTCCCGATGAGCCGACCGGATCCGGCGCGCGACGCGCCGGATCCGGCTCAACGGGTCAGCGGGTCTGCTCCAGCCAGGAGGCGTAGAGCAGGGCGTAGACCGACTCCGGGTCGCGGACCAGCTCGTCGTGCGGGCCGCGCTGCACGATCCGGCCCCGGTCCACCACGATCACCTCGTCGGCCGCCTGCGCGGTGGAGAGCCGGTGCGCGATGGCCAGGGTGGTCCGGCCGCGGGTCACCGCGTCCAGGGTGCGCTGCAGGCGTACCTCGGTGGCCGGATCGACGGCGCTGGTGGCCTCGTCGAGCACCAGCAGGTCCGGGTCGGCCACGTACGCCCGGGCGAGCGCCACCAGCTGCCGCTCCCCCACGCTCAGCGACTCGCCCCGCTCGCCGACCGCGGTGGCCAGCCCCGACGGCAGGCCGTCCAGCCAGTCGGCCAGCCCCAGCTCGGTGAAGGCCGCGGTGAGTTGCGCGTCGGTCAGCTCGGGGCGGGCGAAGCGGACGTTGTCGCCCACCGTGGCGTCGAAGAGGAAACCGTCCTGCGGCACCATCACCACCCGGGCGCGCAGCGAGTCGAACCGCACCCGGTCCAGCGGCACCCCGGAGAGCAGCACCTGCCCGTCGGTCGGGTCCATCAGCCGGGTGAGCAGCTTGGCGAAGGTGGTCTTGCCGCTGCCGGTCTCGCCGACCACCGCCACCCGGCTCTTCGCCGGGATGTCGAGGGTGACGTCGTGCAGCACCGGCGGGCCGCCCGGGTACGCGAACGTCACCCCGGCGAAGCGGATGTCCAGCGGGCCCGGCGGCAGCTCCCGCCCCTGCTCGCCCGGGTCGGCCACGTCCGGCGCGACGTCGAGCACGTCCAGCACCCGACGCCAGCCGGCGATGGCGTTCTGCGCCTCGTTGAGCACCTCGGTGGCGATCTGCACCGGCTGGATGAAGAGCGTGACCAGGAACAGGAACGCGGTGAGCTGGCCGATGGAGAGCGAGCCGTCCACGCCGAGCAGCACCCCGAGGACCACCACGCCGGCCAGCGCCAGGCCGGCCGCCAACTCCCCCACCGAGCTGCCCAGGATGCTGATCCGGATCGCCCGCTGCTGGGCGTGCTGCTGCCCCTCGATCGCGGTGTCGAGCCGCCGGGCGGTGCGCCCCGCGATGCCGTACGCCCGGATCACCGGCGCGCCGACCACGCTCTCGGCGATCGTGCCGAGCAGGGTGCCCGTCCGCTGCCGGACCACGCCGTAGGCGGCGCCGAGCCGACGCTGCAGCTGCCGGATCACCAGCACCGCCGGCGCGAAGGCGACGAGCACCACCAGGGTCAACTTCCAGGAGTACGCCAGCATCACGGCCGTGGTGACCAGGAGCTGACCCAGGTTGACGAGCAGGATCACGCCGCCCCACTGGAGGAACTGGGTGATCTGGTCGACATCGCTGGTCACCCGGGAGACCAGCGACCCACGCCGCTCGGACTGCTGGTGCAGCATCGACAGGTCGTGCACGTGCCGGAACGCCCGGGTCCGGACATTGGCCAGCGCGGTCTCGCTGACCGTGAACAGCCGGCGCATCATCAGGTACCCGCAGCCGGTGGTGACCACCAGCACCGCCGCGGTGACCGCGACCACCCGCCACACCACGGCCAGGTCCAGGCCGCCGACGATGCCGCCGTCGATGCCCCGCTGCACGGCGACCGGCACGGCCACCCGGCCGACCATGTACACCAGGGCCAGCGCCAGGGTGCCGGCCAGCCCGGTCCGCAGCTCCGGGGAGAGCGCCAGGCCGCGCCGCAGCGTCCGCCAGGTCGTCTCGGGACGCTCCTGCGGCTCCTCGCGCCGCTCCGGCTCCACCGTCGTCGCGCTCACCGGGCCGACCTTTCGTTCGCGACTGCGGGGCTCCGCTCCGCTGCACTCCTCGCGCTCACCGGGCCGACCTTTCGTTCGCGACTGCGGGGCTCCGCCCCGCTGCACTCCTCGCGCTCACCGGTCCACCTCGATCTCCAGGCCCGAGGTCAGCGGCGCGACCTCGTCGTACGTGCGGTTCTGCTCGCGTTCGTGCTCGGCCTGCTCGTACGCGGTCACCAGGTCGGCGTAGCCGGGCACGGTGGCGAGCAGCTCGGTGTGCGGGCCCCGGGCCACCACCCGCCCCTGCTCCACGTAGATCACCTCGTCGGCGAGGGCGATGGTCGCCCGCCGGTACGCGACCACCAGGATCGACGCGGCGGCGCCCTGCCCCCCGGTCGGAGCGCGCAGCCCGGCCAGGATGGCCGCCTCCACCCTCGGGTCGACGGCGCTGGTCGCGTCGTCGAGCACCAGCAGCCGGGGCCGGCCGGCGAGCGCCCGGGCCAGGGTGAGCCGCTGCCGCTGCCCGCCGGAGAGCGAGGTGCCCCGCTCGCCGACCATGGTGTCCAGCCCCTCGGGCAGCGCGGCGACGAAGCCGTCCGCCTCGGCCAGCCGCAGCGCGGCCCACACGTCCTCGTCGCCGATGCCCGGCCGGTCCAGCGTGATGTTGGCCCGCACGGTGTCGTCGAAGACGAACGGCACCTGGGCGACCAGGGCGACGGTCGCCGCCAGCGAGTCCGCCGCCAGCTCGCGGACGTCGACGCCGTCCAGGGCCACCGTGCCGGCGCGCGGGTCGACCAGGCGCACGGCCAGCGAGGCGATGGTGGACTTGCCGGCGCCGGTCGGGCCGACCAGGGCGACCGTCTTCCCGGCCGGCACGGTGAAGGTGACGTCGCCGAGTACCTCCGTGCCGGGCAGGTGCGCCTCGGCCGGCTCGTAGGAGAAGCAGACGTCGGCGAAGGCGAGCGTGGCGGGTGTCGGCTCGGCCCGGTCGAGCCGACGCTCGCCGTACGGCATCTCGCCGGTGGCGTCCAGGACCCGGCGGACCCGGTCCCAGCCGGCGACGCTGCGCGGCAGCTCGGCGAGGACCCAGCCGATGGCCCGCACCGGGAAGGCCAGCACGGTGAAGAGGAAGGCGACGCTGACCAGCTCGGCGACGCTGATCGCGCCCGCCTGCAGCCGGAACGCCCCGACCACCAGCACGGCGAGGGTGCCGAGGCTGGGCAGGGTCTCCAGCAACGGGTCGAAGACGCCGCGCAGCCGGCCGACGGAGATCAGCGCGTCGCGCAGCTCGCCGGCCCGGGCGGAGAACCGGGCGGTCTCCTCGGCCTCGCGACCCATCGTCTTGACCACCAGGGCGCCGTCGAAGCTCTCGTGGGCGATGCCGCTGACCTCGGCGCGCAGCCGCTGGGCGCGGGCCTGCCGGGGCGCCATCCGCCGCGAGTAGACCACGTTGAGCGCGAAGAGCGCGGGGAAGACGGCCAGCCCGACCAGGGCCAGCGCCCAGTCGGTGAGGAAGAGCGAGACGACCGCCCCGACCAGCATGACCAGCGTGCCGACCGCGAAGGGCAGCGGGGCGATCGGGTACCAGGCCGCCTCCACGTCCGAGTTGGCGTTGGACAGCAGGGTGCCGGTGGCGTTGCGCTGGTGCCACGCCAGCGGCAGGTCGAGGTAGCGGCGGGTGACCCGGCGCCGGTACGCGGCCTGGAGGCGGAACTGCATGTAGCCGGCGCCGAGCCGGCGGCCGAAGATGCCCACCACCCGCAGCACGCTGATGCCGAACAGCGCCGCCGCGGCCAGGCCCAGCGCGCCCGTCCCGACGGAGCCGCGGGCGACGGCCGGCACCACCACCTCGCCGACCACCGCGCCCACCACGTACGCGCTGGCGATGACCATGAGGCCGAAGAGCACGCTGCCGCTCACCGCTACCGCGAAGATCCGCGGTTGTTCCCGGATCGCCTTGCCGAGGACCGACAGCCCCCTGCCCAGCACGTCCCGACTTGTCCCGCTCGCCACACTGTCCCCCGCCGTAAGCCGCACTGTTCCCCCTCATCCTTACCGCTCCCGGCCACCTCCGCCGACCCGGACCCGGTATGTCCGCCGTCACGTGCGCTCCGGCACACTCCGGCGCGCCTCGGTCACCGCGGCCCGCGCTCCGGCGCGCCGACACCGGCCGGCGCGCCTACCATCACCCTCATGCCGCGGTACGCCCGATCGGAGCGCGAGGCGCTCGCCGATCTCATGCTGGAGCTGGGACCGGACGCACCGACCGTCAACGAGGGGTGGACGACCCGCGACCTCGCCGCTCATCTGGTGGTGCGCGAACGCCGCCCGGACGCCGCCGGCGGCATCGTGCTGCCGCCGTTGCGCGGGTACGCCGAGCGGGTGCGTCGGCGGATCGCCGCCCGCCCCTGGGCGGAGCTGGTCGGCCTGGTGCGCCGCCCGCCGCTGTGGAGCCCGGTGAGCAACCCGCTCACCGACGAGCTGGCCAACACCCTGGAGTTCTTCATCCACCACGAGGACGTCCGGCGGGCTGCCGCGGGATGGCAGCCGCGTGACCTGCCGGCCGGCCTGCGGGCGCGGCTGTGGAAGCCGGCCTCCCTGATGGCCCGGGCGACGTTGCGCCGGTTCCCGGCCGACCTGCTGGTGCAGGCGCCCGGTCACGGCGAACTGTCGGTGGGCCGGGGCGGCGAACGGCTCCGGCTGGTCGGATCGCCGGGCGAGCTGGCGCTCTTCCTCTCGGGCCGGCAGCGGGTGGCCCGGGTCCAGGTCGACGGCTCCGCTCGCCTCGCCGACCGGCTCCGCCACGCCTCGCTCGGCCTCTGACCTCCCGGGTGTGCGGAACCGGTCAGGAGGAGTTTTCCCACCGCGCGCGCCCAGCGATACCCGCCAATGTGAGGTGTCGTACTCTTCTGCGCGCCGATCCCGTTCCGGGCGGCGGACGAGGGGGGCCACCATGCGCGGCATCGCCGGGTCGGGACTGCACGAGCCCCCCTTCCTCGCCCGGCGGCATCCCGCCACCGGCCGGGTCGCCGCGGAGAGCCTGACCTGGGCCCGGAGCCTCGGGCTGGTGGAGGACAGGCCACGCTGGCACCGGCTGCGGGCCGCCGACGCCGCCGAACTCGCCGGCCGGGCCTGCCCACGGGCGCCGGTCGACCGGCTGCGGCTGCTCACCGACCTGATCACCTGGCTGTTCGTGGTGGACGACAGCTGCGACGAGGACGACCTCGGGGCCGAGCCGGGCCGGCTCGCACCGACCGTCGGCACGCTGCTGGACGTCCTCGACCGGCACGGCGCCGACGGCGGGGCGGCGCCCGTCGACGGGCCGCTGGGCGTCGCGCTGGCCGACATCTGCCGGCGGGTACGCGAGCACCGCCGCCCGGCGCTGCTGCTGCGGCTGGTGGCCCAGTTGCGCGAGTACCTGCTGGCCCTGCTCTGGGAGGCGGCCAACCGGCAGCACCGGCGGGTGCCGGAGCTGACCGAGTACCTCCAGCTGCGCCGGCACACCGGCGGCGTACGCCCCAGCCTCACCCTGACCGACCTGGCGTACGACGTTCGGCCGGGCCCGGGAAGGCGCACCGACCCGGCGGTGCTCGCCCTCGACGACCTCACCACCGACCTGGTCTGCTGGTGCAACGACCTCTTCTCGCATCGCAAGGAGCTGCGCGGCGCGCCCGACCCGCACAACCTGGTCACCGTCATCGCGGCCCGCACCGGGCAGGACGTCGACAGCGCCGTCCGCACGGCGGCCGGACTGTTCAACGACCGGCTGGACCGCTACCTCGCCGGCGAGGCGGCGCTGGCCGGTGAGCCGGCCATGGCACCCTTGCTGGAGGTCCGCCGGTCCTGGATCCGGGCCACCTACGACTGGTCGCTGCGGGCCGTCCGGTACGCCTGAGCGTTCCACCTCGCGGGACACAGTCGGCTCACAGCTTTCGGGGCTAGCCGAGGCCCCGGTGCAGGCAATACTCTTCGGTAACCGCAGAACGGCGTGACCCCCGTCACGCCCATCCACCCCCTGAAGGCGGCTACAGCGATGGTTCTCGATGTACCGTACCGTTCCATTCCCGATATGTTCCTCAAGCGCGTGGCCGCCACCCCCGACCGGCACGCTTTCGCCCACCCGGGCCCGGACGAGTCCGGCCCCGTCTGGCTGACGTGGGAGCAGGTCGGCCAGCGGGCCAAGGCGGTCGCCGCCGGCCTGCACGCACTGGGCGTCGGCCAGGAGGATCCGGTGGCGATCCTGGCCAACACCCGGCTGGACTGGGTGATCGCCGATTTCGGCATCATGTGCGCCGGCGGCGCGACCACCACCGTCTACCCCACCACCGAGCCCGAGGACGCGGTCTACATCATCGCCGACTCCGGCTCCCGGGTGCTCTTCGCCGAGAACCCGGCCCAGGCTGCCAAGATCGCCGGGGCGGAGCTTCCCGCGCTCACCCACGTGGTGCTCTTCGACGGCGCCGTCGACCCGGCCGCGGCCGTACCCCAGCTCACCCTCGCGGAGCTGGAGGAGCAGGGCGCGGCGCGGCTGGCGGCCGAGCCGGACCTGGTCGAGCGCCTCGTCGCCCCGATCGGCCCGGAGCACCTGGCCACCCTGATCTACACCTCGGGCACCACGGGCCGGCCCAAGGGCGTCGAGCTGCTGCACGGCGGCTGGTGCTGGGAGGGCGTGGCGCAGGCCGAGATGGGGCTGCTGCGCGACGACGACCTGCAGTACCTCTGGCTTCCGCTGTCGCACTCGTTCGGCAAGACGCTGCTCTGCGGCGCCACCCACGTCGGCCTGCCGACGTACGTGGACGGGCGGGTGGACAAGCTGGTCGAGCTGCTGGCCGTGGTCCGGCCGACGCTGATGTGCGGCGCGCCCCGGGTCTTCGAAAAGGTCTACAACAAGGCGGTCACCACGGCCCAGAGCGCCGGCGGCGCGAAGGCGAAGATCTTCGCCTGGGGGGTCCGCGTCGGCAAGGAGAAGGTCGCGCTGGAGCAGGCCGGCCAGCCGGTCCCGGCCGGGCTGAAGCTGAAGTACGCGTTGGCCGAGAAGCTGGTCTTCAGCAAGCTCCAGGCCCGCCTCGGCGGCCGGATGCGGGTGCTGGTCTCCGGCGCGGCGCCGCTGAGCAAGGAGATCGCCACCTTCTTCGCCGCCGCGAACCTGCCCATCTCCGAGGGGTACGGCCTGACCGAGACCAGCGCCGGCAACTTCGTCAACCCGCCGGAGGGGCTGCGCATCGGCACCGTCGGCAGGGCGATGGGCGACCTGGAGTGCCGGATCGACACCGACGGCGAGATCCTGGTCAGGGGCACGCCGGTGATGCGCGGCTACCACAACCTGCCCGAGGAGACGAAGGCCGCGTTCACCGAGGACGGCTTCTTCCGCACCGGCGACATCGGCAGCCTCGACGACGACGGCTACCTGCGGATCACCGACCGCAAGAAGGACCTGGTCAAGACCTCCGGCGGCAAGTACATCGCCCCGTCGCACATCGAGGGCATGTTCAAGGCGATCTGCCCGTACACCTCGCAGGCGATCGTGGTGGGCCAGGCCCGCAACTACTGCACCATGCTGGTCACCCTGGACCCGGACGCGATCAAGGGCTGGACGGCCGGCGGCCCACTGGAGGGCCGGGACTACGCCGAGGTCGTGGCCTCCCCCGAGGCGAAGGCCATGGTCGAGGAGTACGTCGCGCAGCTCAACGCGAAGCTCAACCGGTGGGAGACGATCAAGAAGGTCACCATCCTGCCGCGCGACCTGACCATCGAGCACGGCGAGATCACCCCGTCTCTCAAGATCAAGCGACGCGGCGTGGAGACCAACTTCGCCGCCGAGATCGAGAAGATGTACGAGGGCACGCTGGCCGAGCTCTGACCGCCTCGGGTGGCCGTGGCCGGTTCCTCCGCCGGGCACGGCCACCCGGGCGTCCCCTCACAGGTGCTCGCTCCGCCACCTGCTCTGCTCGGCCTCCGACGCCTCCTGCTCCGCCAGCGCCACCTGCCGGGTCCGGCGCCGGCGCGGGCCGTCGACCATCGTCTGCGCTCCGGTGGAGGCGACGCAGACCAGCGCCAGCAGCCCCACCGCGGCCAGTTCCGGCACCCCGCTGGACAGCGGCCCGAGCGCCGCGAGCAGCACCACCGTCGCCAACGGCACCCACCGCAGCTCGCCCCACGCCCGCCACCCCAGCCCGGCCAGGCCGAGCAGGTAGACGGCCACCCCGCCGTGCAGCACCAGCACCCAGAAGCCGCCCAGCGGCTCCCCCCAGGCCGGCGTGCTCGGGTCCGCACCCTCGGCCAGCAGGTCCTTGAGCCCCAGGGCGACGAAGATGACCCCGGCGATCAGCGGCAGGTGCAGGTAGGTGTAGGTGTCCCGGGCGAGGCGCGCCCGCGCGGCGGGTTCCCGGGTTCCGTGCAGCGCCTGCTCCAACGCCAGGGCGAGGGTGTCGAAGTAGGCCCACCACAGCGCCGAGATGACCGCGATGCCGAGCACGGCGGTCACCATCACCGGCCAGGTCAGCGGCAGCTCGGTGAAGAACCGCGGGCCGAAGCCCAGCGCGATGACCGACTCGCCGAGCGCGACCAGCACGATGAGCGCGTGCCGTTCCGCCCAGTGCCCGGCCGACAGCACCGCCCAGTGCGCGCTGCCCAGCAGCGCGCCCGCCCCGTACTCGACCAGGAGGGCCGCCGACCACAGCAGCAGCCGGAGCCACCCCTCGGCGGCGCCGTCGGCGACCCGGTGCGGCACCAGGGCGGCGGTGACCAGTAGCGCGGTAGCGATCACCGGCGGGCTGGCCAGCAGCAGCCAACGCCGGCGGCGGGCCGGGTCGGGCCACTCCACCCAGCCGAGGACCGCCAGCTGCGACATCCGGACCAGGAAGTAGCAGCCGGCGAAGAAGAGCGGGCCGTTCAACCCGCCCGGCCGGTCCACGAACGCCGTGGGCATGCTCAACGCGAGCAGGAAGGTGGCGGCCAGGGTGACGAAGCCGATCAGCGGCAGCACGCCCTGGTCGGTGCGGACCGCGTTGCCGACCGTGGCGAACCCGGTCCAGCACCACCAGAGCAGCGACAGCACCAGCAGGCAGCCGATCAGGGTGGCCGCCGACGGCCGGCTCGACGTCACCGTGGTGACGGTGAGGAAGGCGAACACGAAGACGACGTCGTAGTACAGCTCGAGCCGGGTGGTCCGGGAGCCGGGCGCGCCGGGGCGGACCCGGCGCGACCACCGTTGGCCTCCGCCCGCCGTACCCGGCCGCCGGTCCGCTGCCCCCACCCCCGCAGTGTTCCAGCGGGCCCGGCCCGGCCGGGGTGGATCGGCGCAACCCACCCGGGCGGGCGCGCCGGGCTCAGGCGATGACCGTCGCCTCCCGCCACTGCGGACGCCCGGCCCGGTCCAGGTCGTAGCGGACCCCGGCGAGCCGGCCCACCGCCTCGACCAGGTCGGCGGCGGGCAGGGTGAAGGGCAGCCGCAGGAAGCGTTCCAGCGTCCCGTCCAGGCCGAACCGGGGGCCGGGCGCCAGGCGTACGCCGACCTCCTCGGCGGCCCGGGCCAGCGCGCTGGAGATCGGCCCGTCCAGCTCGGCCCAGAGGGTGACACCGCCGTGCGGCGCGGTGACCCGCCAGTCGGGCAGGCGCTGCGCGAGCGCGTCGAGCAGGGCGTCGCGCTGCGCGGCGAGCTGGGCCCGGCGGGCGGCGACGATGGTCGGCGCCTCGGCGAGCAGGTGCACCGCGACCAACTGGTCCAGCACCGGGCTGGCCATGTCGACGCCGACCCGGGCCGCGGCCAGCCGCTGCACCTGCGGCGCGGAGGCGCGTACCCAGCCGATCCGCAGCCCACCCCAGTACGGCTTGCTCATCCCGCCGATGCTGATCACCCGGCTGTGCCGGTCGAAGGTGGCCGCCGGCGGGGGCAGCTCGGTGCCGTCCAGCGGGAGATCCACGAACGACTCGTCGACGACCAGGTCGGTGCCGGCGGTGTGGGCGGCGGCGACCACCCGTTCGCGCAGCTCGGCCGACATCAGGTGACCGGTCGGGTTCTGGAAGTCGGGGATCAGGTAGGCCAGCTTGGGCCGGACCTGGCGGATGCTGCCCAGCAGCAGGTCGGCGTCCCAGCCGGCCCCGTCGACGGCCAGCCCGTGGGTGGTGATCCGGGCCCGCCGGGCGGCCAGGGCGGCCAGCGCGTTCGGATAGGTCGGGGACTCCACCAGCACGCTGCCGCCGGGCGCCAGCGCCAGCCGGAGCACCAGGTCCAGCGCGTGCTGGGTGCCGCTGGTCACCATGATCTGCTCGGCGCTGGTGGGCAGCCCCCGGGCGGTGTACGACCGGGCGACCGCCTCCCGCAGCTCGATGATCCCGGTCGGGTGGTAGCCGGCGCCGCCGAGATAGCGGGGCAGGTCCTCGGCGGCGGCGCGGGCGGCCGGCACCAGCTGCGGCGGGGCGGCCAGCGCGGCGACGCCCAGGTCGATCATGTCGCGGTCGTCCAGCGGGGTCCACAGCCCGGTGCTGGCCACCCGGTGGGTGCCGGGCAGCATGGTCCAGCTGCCCGCCCCGCGCCGGCTGGCCAGGTGCCCGGTCTCGCGCAGCTGCCGGTACGCGGCGGTGACCGTGGTCCGGCTGATCCGCAGCGCCTCGGCCAGCTCCCGCTCGGCCGGCAGGCGTACCCCGAGGGGGAGCCGGCCGTCGGCGAGCAGGCCGCGGACCGCGGCGGCGAGCGCGGCGTAGTCCGGGCTGCGACGGCGGCCCGGCAGCGCGTGCCACTGCCCCAGCAGCCGAGCCAATTGGGCCCCCCGCACCTGGCTGGTCACGACCACCCCTCCCAAATTGGCTCTTCTCTCGCCACGATTGGCACCTAGGGTGGCATGCATGGCAGCGATTGGCAATCTGCGGCACCGGCCGGTCCGGCGGCTCACCCAGCTCTACGTCGGGCTGGTCCTCTACGGCGTCAGCATGGCGCTGATGATCCGCTCCGGCCTCGGGCTGAACCCGTGGGACGTCTTCCACCAGGGCCTGTCCCGACAGACCGGCATCTCGGTCGGCACGGCGAGCATCCTGGTCGGCGCGGTGGTGCTGCTGCTCTGGATCCCGCTGCGGCAGCGGCCCGGGCTCGGCACGGTCAGCAACGTGGTGGTGATCGGCCTGGCCGTGGACGCCACCGTGGCGCTGCTCCCGGCGGACCTGCCGCTGCCGGCGCGGATCGGCCTGCTGATCACCGGCATCGTCGCCAACGGCGTCGCGACCGGCCTCTACCTCGGCGCCGACCTCGGCCCCGGCCCACGCGACGGCCTGATGACCGGGCTGGTCGCCCGGCGTCCGGGCAGCTCGGTCCGGCTGGTCCGCACCGGCATCGAGGTGACCGTGCTGGCCCTGGGCTGGCTGCTCGGCGGCACCGCGGGCATCGGCACCGTCGCGTACGCCCTCGCCATCGGCCCGCTGGCCCAGTTGTTCACCCCGCTGTTCACCGTCCCGCCCCGGTCCACTCCCGACACCCCGGTGGCCACCCTCGCTGAGCTGCGCTGACGTCACGGCGGGAAAGTAGGTGTTTCCTCCGCCGACCCCGCCGGGCATCATTCGTGCATGGGGGAGAGCGGATGGCGCTGGAATGACGCCTGGATCTTCGTGTCACTGGTGATCGCGAGCGGCGCCGGACGGCACCGCCGCGCGGCGGACACCCGACGCCCGGAGGGCGTCCGGCTGACCGACGTCCTTTCCACCGCGGAGCACCTCAACCAGGCGATCCCGGAGCGGGAGGACGTCGAGGCGGCGGTCCGCCGGCTGGCCGGCGCCGGCCTGGTCAGCGTCTCCGACGGCTGGTTCCGGATCACCCCGGACGGCGAGCGGCTCTGGCGCACCCGGCCGAGCGCGGGCGTGGGGACCACCGTGGACACCGTGCAGGGGGTACTGGTCCGGCGGCACACCCCCGGTAGCGCCGAGTGGCACCTGCCCGAGGAGGACCACGCCGCCGCCGTTCAGGAGTACATCGTCCGGTCGATCCCGGCCCCGCGCCGCTCGCCGGAGGGGCGGACCGGCCGCTGAGCCGCCGCGGCGCGGGGCCGCCGGCGGGCTAGCCGGTTAGGCGGAGCGAGGCCGGCGCGGACGGCGCGGACGGCGGGGCCAGCGGCGCAGGCGGGCTGGCCGGTTGGCGACGTGAAGGCCATGATCGCCGACCGGAGGTCGCGTAGGCGAGCCGGCGGAAGACACCACGCTGGTGAGGGTGATACCTCAGAGTCATATTGATACCTGAGAGGTATCACGCTCACACCGGAACTTGTCCCTTGACCTCGACACGCCCGGGGAACCACGGCCCGAGGATCCGCAGCGCGCGGCGCCGGGTGACAGACGTGGCGGGGTGACGGCGTGGCCGCGCCACGCGCCTCAGCGCACCGGGTGGCCGGCGGCCTTCAACGCGTCCTTGACCTCGCCGACGGTGAGCTCGCCGAAGTGGAAGACGCTCGCCGCGAGCACCGCGTCGGCGCCCGCGCCGATGGCCGGCGGGAAGTGCGCCACCTCGCCGGCGCCGCCGCTGGCCACCACCGGCACGTCCACCACCGCGCGGACCGCCTGGATCAGCGCCAGGTCGAAACCGGCCTTGGTGCCGTCGGCGTCCATCGAGTTGAGCAGGATCTCCCCCGCCCCCAGCTCGGCGCCGCGCCGCGCCCACTCGACCGCGTCCAGGCCGGTGCCCCGGCGGCCGCCGTGGGTGGTCACCTCGAACCCGCTGGGCGTGGTGCCCGCCGGAGCCCGGCGCACGTCCAGCGAGAGCACCAGCACCTGCCGGCCGAACCGGTCGGCGATCTCGGCGATCAGCTCGGGGCGGGCGATCGCGGCGGTGTTCACCCCGACCTTGTCCGCGCCGGCCCGCAGCAGCGTGTCGACGTCGGCGACCTGCCGTACGCCACCGCCCACGGTCAGCGGGATGAAGACCGACTCCGCGGTGCGCCGGACCACGTCGAGCATGGTCCCCCGGTCGCTGGAGGAGGCGGTGACGTCGAGGAAGGTCAACTCGTCCGCGCCGGCCCGGTCGTACGCCGCGGCCAGCTCCACCGGGTCGCCGGCGTCGCGCAGGTCGAGGAAGTTGACCCCCTTGACCACCCGCCCGGCGTCCACGTCCAGACACGGAATCACCCGTACCGCCACCGTCATGTGGCGAGCCTATCCAACGGGCACGCGGCGGCGACCGACCTGTGAGGCCGGCCACCGCCGCGCGCCGGATCGGGACTCACACCCGGACGAGCATCTTGCCCAGGTTCTCACCGCGCAGCAGGCCGAGGAACGCCTCGGGGGCGTTCTCGATGCCGTCGACGATCGTCTCGTCGTACGTGAGCTTGCCGTCGCGCAGCCAGCCGGAGACGTCCCGCACGAACTGCTCGCGCAGGTTGCCGTGGTCACTGACGAGGAAGCCGCGCAGGGTGAGCCGCTTGCCGATGACCATCGCCAGGTTGCGCGGGGCGGCCGGCGGCTCGGTGTCGTTGTACTGCGCGATCATGCCGCAGATGGCGGCCCGGCCGTGCAGGTTCATCGCCGAGATCGCCGCCTCCAGGTGGTCGCCGCCGACGTTGTCGAAGTAGACGTCGATGCCGTTGGGGGCGGCCGCCTTGAGCGAGTCGCGTACCGGGCCGTCGTGGTAGTCGAAGGCGGCGTCGAAGCCGAGGGCCTTGAGCCGCTCGACCTTGGCCGCCGAGCCGGCGCTGCCGACCACGTGCCCGGCGCCCTTGAGCTTGGCGATCTGGCCGACCAGGCTGCCGACCGAACCGGCGGCGGCGGAGACGAAGACGCTCTCCCCCGGCTTCATGCCGGCCACGTCGAGCAGCCCGGCGTACGCGGTCAGACCGGTCATGCCGAGCACGCTCAGGTACGCGGTCACCGGCGCGATCGTCGGGTCGACCGGGCGGGCGGCCTTGGCGTCGAGCAGCGCGTACTCCCGCCAGCCGAGGCCGTGCAGCACGGTGTCGCCGACCTTGACGCCGTCGGCCTCGCTGGCCACGACCTCGCCGACCGCGCCGCCGTCGAGCGGCGCCCCGAGCTGGAACGGCGGGACGTACGACTTCACGTCGTTCATCCGCCCCCGCATGTACGGGTCGACGGACATGAACTGGTTGCGGACCACGATCTGGCCCGGGCCGGGCGTCGGCACCTCGGTCTCGACGAGGCGGAAGTTGTCGGCGGTCGGCCAGCCCTGGGGGCGGGAGGCCAGGTGGATCTCGCGGTTGGTGCTCACGGTGTCGTCCTTTCGTACGCGGGGGGAAGGACCGGGCGGCGCTCAGGCCGCGGCGGCCTCGCGGACGGTGAGGGCGACCTCGATGTTGCCGCGGGTCGCGTTCGAGTACGGGCAGACCTGGTGGGCCTGCGCGACCAGCTGCTCGGCGGCGGCGCGCTCGACGGCGGGCAGGTCGACCAGGAGGGCGACGGTCAGCCCGAAGCCGCCGCTGCCGTTCGGGCCGATGCCGACCTCGGCCTCGACCACCGAACCGGAGACGTCGGCCTTGGCCCGGCGGGCGACCAGGCGCAGCGCCGAGTGGAAGCAGGCCGCGTAGCCGGCGGCGAAGAGCTGCTCGGGGTTGGCCGCGCCACCGGCGCCGCCCATCTCCTTCGGGATCGCCAGGTCCAGCTCGACGGTGCCGTCGGAGGTGCGGACGTGGCCGTCGCGGCCGTCGCCGCTGGCGAGGGCGGACGCGGTGTAGAGCACCTGCATGGTCACTGCTCCTTCTGTCGGTGGATCGTCTCGGTGACCCGGGTGAGGGTGTCGCGCAGGGCGATCAGCTCGGCCTGGGTGAGGCCGGTGGCGCGGGCGACCTGCAGCGGCACCTCGTCCATCCGCTGCCGCAGGGCCCGTCCGTCGGCGGTGAGCCCCACCTCCACCCGTCGCTCGTCGCGCGCCGACCGGGACCGGACCACCAGGCCCGCCGCCTCCAACCGCTTGAGCAGCGGGGAGAGCGTGCCGGAGTCCAGCCGCAGCGCGGCGCCGAGTTCGGAGACCGTGGGGGCGTCCTCGCGCTCCCAGAGCACCAGCAGCACCAGGTACTGCGGGTAGGTCAGGCCGACCTCGTCGAGGATGGGCCGGTAGACGTCGGTGAGGGCGCGCGACGCGGCGTAGAGCGCGAAGCACACCTGTCGACGTAGCACCAGATCATCGGTCACCGGGAAACCGTAGCCCACGATTTAGTTGTGCACAACCGATCTGGCCGGGATGTGGCCCCGACCACCCGGTCGCCCGGGCGGGGCGGCCGGGGGTCAGCGGTCGCCGAGCCAGGCCTCCAGCTCCACCTCGACCAGCTGGTCGGGATCGAGCAGGCCGGCCACCACCACCATCGTCGCCGCCGGACGGACGGCCCCGAACACCGCGTTGTGCGCCCGGCCCACCTCGTCGGCGTAGCTCCGGTCGGTCACGTACATCCGGGTCCGGACCACGTCGCCCGGCTCGGCGCCCACCTCGGCGAGCGCGTCCAGCCCGATCCGCAGCGCCTGCGCGGTCTGCGCCGCGGCGTCGCCGACATGCGTCACCCGACCGTCCACGGTCGACGTGCATCCCGCCGTCCACGCCAGGTCGCCCGCCCGGACCACCCGGGCGTAGCCGTAGACGACCTCCCACGGGCCGCCCGAGCCCAACCGGGTGACGGTCACGCGGCGGCCAGGGTTTCCAGCGCCTGGGCCACGGTGAACGCGCCGGCGTAGAGCGCCTTGCCGGCGATCACGCCCTCCACCCCGATCGGCTCCAGGGTGGCCAGCGCCCGCAGGTCGTCCAGGGTGGACACGCCGCCGGAGGCGATCACCGGGGCGTCGGTGCGCGCGCAGACCTCACGCAGCAGGTCCAGGTTCGGCCCGCGCATGGTGCCGTCCTTGGTGATGTCGGTCACCACGTACCGGGCGGCGCCCGCCTTGTCCAGCCGCTCCAGCACCTCCCACAGGTCACCGCCGTCGCGGGTCCAGCCCCGGGCGGAGAGGGTACGACCGCGCACGTCCAGCCCGATCGCGACGCGGTCGCCGTACTCGCCGCAGACCCGGTCGCACCACTGCGGGTCCTCCAGCGCGGCGGTGCCGATGTTCACCCGGGCCGCCCCGGTGCCCAGCGCCGCCTGCAACGACTCGTCGTCCCGGATGCCGCCGGAGAGCTCCACCTTCACGTCGATCTGCCGCACCACCTCGGCGAGCAGGTGCGCGTTGGAGCCCCGACCGAACGCCGCGTCCAGGTCGACCAGGTGGATCCACTCGGCGCCGTCGGCCTGCCAGGCCAGCGCGGCCTCCAGCGGGTCGCCGTACGCGGTCTCGCTGCCGGCGGCGCCCTGCACGAGCCGGACGGCCTGGCCGTCGGCGACGTCCACGGCGGGCAACAGGGTGAGGCTCAACTTCTCTCTCCTCGCATCAGATCCGACGGTCCAGCGCGATCACGACGATCGCCGGCAGGACCAGCAGCAGCAGGACGACCAGCACCAGGCGCAACGCCAGATCGTCGACGAAACTCCAGATCCCGAACAGCGCGGCCAGGCTCAGGCCGACGATCGCGGCCCGCTCCCCCCGGCTGCGGCGGCCCACCCGGCCGGTGCGACCCCGCCGCCACTGCGGCGTCAGCCGGCGTACCAGCGTGCGGGTGCGCTGCCGGCGGGCCAGCCGGCGCTGGCGCACGACGCGTTCCCGGGCGGCCTCGGCCTCCCGGACGGCGCGGCGGCGGGCCCGCTCCTTGCTCACGCCGCGCCCCGCGGTGCCCCGGCGGCCGGCGTGCCCCGCGGCGGGCCGGCCGGCTCAGCCAGCTCAGCCAACCGTGGCCAGCCAGTTGCGCAGGAGGGCGGCCCCGGTGTCGGCCGACTTCTCCGGGTGGAACTGGGCGGCCGACAGCGCGCCCCGCTCCACCCCGGCGACGAAGTCGGTGCCGTGGTGGGCGGTGGTGACCGTGGCCCCGGCGGCGGCCAGCCCGGCGACGTCGTTCACCCCGTACGAGTGGACGAAGTAGAACCGGCTGTCGGCGGGCAGCCCGGCGAAGAGCACCGAACCGGCCGGCGCGTCGACCGTGTTCCAGCCCATGTGCGGCAACCGCTCGGCGGGCAGTTTCGTCACCCCGCCGGGCAGCAGCCCGAGCCCCTTGGTGACCACGCCGTGCTCGTCGCCGTGCTCGAAGAGCACCTGCATGCCGACGCAGATGCCCAGCACCGGCCGGCCGGCGGCGACCCGCTCGGCGATCACCGGGCCGGCGCCCAGCGCCTCGATCCCGGCCATGCAGGCGGCGAAGGCGCCCACGCCCGGCACCACCAGGCCGTCCGCCTCGGCGGCGGCGGCCAGGTCGTCGGTGACGGTCACCTCGGCGCCGGCGCGCTCCAGGGCGCGCTCGGCCGAGCGCAGGTTGCCCGAGCCGTAGTCCAGCACCACGATCCTGGTGGTCATCAGCCCTCCCCGGGAAGCAGCCAGAGCACCCCGCCGACGGTGGCGAGCGTGGCCAGCAGCGCCATGATGACCACCGCACCGCGCGGCGCGCCCTGCTTGTGCAACGACCACGTCCCGCCGACCAGCACACCGGCCAGGACCAGCAGCAGCGTCGGCAGCACCGGCCCCATCAGAGCGCACCCTTCGTGCTCGGGATCGCACCTTGCGAGCGCGGGTCGATCGCGGTGGCCTCGCGCAGCGCCCGGGAGACCGCCTTGAACTGCGCCTCCACCACGTGGTGGGCGTCCGGGTGGCCGCCGGGGCGGGCCGCCCGCAGCACGTCCACGTGCAGGGTGATCCGGGCCGACTGACCGAAGGACTCCCAGATGTGCCGGGTCATGCTGGTGGGGTAGACCGGGCCGATGTACGGCGCGAGCGCCGGCTCGTCGTGCAGCACGTACGGGCGGCCGGAGAGGTCGACGGCGGCGCGGACGAGGACCTCGTCCATCGGCACGGTGGCCGAGCCGTACCGCCGGATGCCGGCCTTGTCCCCCAGCGCCTGGTCGAAGGCGGCGCCCAGGGCCAGCGCGGTGTCCTCCATCGTGTGGTGGGCGTCGATCTCCAGGTCGCCGACGGTACGCACGGTGAGGTCGAAGCCGCCGTGCCGGGCGATCTGGTGCAGCATGTGGTCGTAGAAGCCGACGCCGGTGCTGATCTCGGCCTGGCCGGTGCCGTCGAGGTCGATCTCGACCAGCACCTTGGTCTCCTTGGTGATCCGCTCCACCCGGGCGGTGCGACTCATGTCAGCTTCTCCAAAGCGGTGAGGAAGGCGTCGGTCTCGGCCGGGGTGCCGGCGGTGACCCGCAGCCAGCCGGGCAGGCCGACGTCGCGGACCAGCACGCCCGCGTCGAGCAGGGTGCGCCAGGCGACCGCCTGGTCGCCGGCCACCTCGAAGAGCACGAAGTTGGCGTCGCTGTCGGCGACCCGGTGGCCCTGGGCGCGCAGCTCCGCGACGATCCGGTCGCGCTGGGCCTTGATCGCGTCGACGGTGCCGAGCAGGGCGTCGCGGTGCGCCAGCGCCGCCCGGGCGGCGGCCTGGGTGAGCGCCGAGAGGTGGTACGGCAGCCGGACCAGCTGCACGGCGGCCACCACCGCCGGGTCGGCAGCCAGGTAGCCCAGCCGGCCGCCGGCGAAGCCGAACGCCTTGCTCATCGTCCGGGTGACCACCAGCCGCGGGTGGCCGGGCAGCACGGCCAGCGCGCTCACCGTGCCGGGGCGGGCGAACTCGGCGTACGCCTCGTCGACCACCACCATGCCGGGGGCGGCGTCGAGCACCGCGGCGACCACCGCCGGGTCCAGCGCGGTGCCGGTGGGGTTGTTCGGCGAGCAGAGGAAGACCACGTCCGGCCGGTGCTCGCGCACCTGGGCCACCGCGTCGTCGACGGTCAGCCCGAAGTCGGCGCCCCGGACCCCCGGCACCCAGCCGGTGCCGGTGCCCAGCGCCAGCAGCGGGTGCATCGAGTACGCCGGGGTGAAGCCGAGCGCGGTGCGCCCGGGGCCGCCGAACGCCTGGAGCAGCTGCTGCTGGATCTCGTTGGAGCCGTTGGCCGCCCAGACCTGCTCGACGGTGAGCCCGTGACCGAGGTACGCCGCCAGGTCGGCGCGGAGCGCCACCGCGTCCCGGTCCGGGTACCGGTTGAGGTCGCGCAGCTCCGCCGCGAGGGCCTTGCCGATCGCCTCGACCACCGGCTCGGGCACCGGGTACGAGTTCTCGTTGGTGTTCAGCCGCACCGCCACGTCGAGCTGCGGCGCCCCGTACGGCCGCAGGCCCCGCAGGTCGTCGCGGAGCGGCAGGTCGTCCAGGGTGGTCACGCCGGCCCCCCGGGGAAGCGGGCCGCGACGGCCTGGCCGTGCGCCGGCAGGTCCTCCACGTTGGCCAGCGTCACCACGTGCGGGGCCACCTCGCGCAGCGCGTCCTCGGTGTACTCCACCAGGTGGATGCCGCGTAGGAAGGACTGCACCGACAGCCCCGAGGAGTGCCGGGCGCAGCCGCCGGTGGGCAGCACGTGGTTCGAGCCGGCGCAGTAGTCGCCGAGCGACACCGGCGACCAGGCGCCGACGAAGATCGCCCCGGCGTTGCGCACCCGCATCGCCCACGCGCGGGCGTCCACGGTCTGGATCTCCAGGTGCTCCGCGGCGTACGCGTCGACCACCCGCAGCCCGGCGTCGAGGTCGTCCACGAGGACCACGCCGCTCTGCTCGCCACTGAGCGCGGTGGTGACCCGCTCGGCGTGCTTGGTGGCCGGCACCTGCCGGGCCAGCTCCCGCTCGACCGCCTCGGCCAGTTCGACCGACGGGGTGACCAGCACGCTGGCGGCGAGGGGGTCGTGCTCGGCCTGGCTGATCAGGTCGGCGGCGACGTGCGCCGGGTCGGCGGTGTCGTCGGCCAGGATGGCGATCTCGGTCGGGCCGGCCTCGGCGTCGATGCCGACCACGCCGCGCAGCAGCCGCTTGGCGGCGGTGACCCAGATGTTGCCCGGACCGGTGATCATGTCGACCGGGTCGCAGTGCGCGCTGCCCTCGGCGTCGACCGCCGCGCCGTACGCCAGCATCGCCACCGCCTGGGCGCCGCCGACGGCGTACACCTCGTCGACGCCGAGCAGCGCGCAGGCGGCCAGCACCCGCGCGTCGGGCAGGCCGCCGTTGTCCTGCTGCGGCGGGCTGACCACCACCAGCGAGCGCACCCCGGCCGCCTGGGCGGGGACCACGTTCATCACCACGGTCGACGGGTACATCGCCAGGCCACCGGGGACGTAGAGGCCCACCCGGTCGACCGGCACCCAGCGCTCGGTCACCGTGCCGCCGGGCACGACCTGGGTGGTGTGGTCGGTACGCCGCTGGTCGGCGTGCACCCGGCGGGCGCGCGCGATCGACTCCAGCAGCGCGGCGCGCACCTGCGGGTCGAGCGTCCCCTCGGCCTCGGCGATCGCCTCGGCCGGCACCCGCAGCACCGCCGGGGAGACCCCGTCGAACCGCTCGCTGGCCTCCCGGATCGCCGGGTACCCATGCTCCCGGACCGCCTCCACGAGCGGGCGGATCCGCTCGACGGCCACAGAGACGTCGAGCTGGGCACGGGGCAGCAGGCGGCGCGGGTCACGGACACCGCCGCGCAGGTCGATCCGATTCAACACCCTTGCGAGTCTAGGCGGCTTCGTCAGGATCTTTCCGCGCCGCCCGTACCGCGGGAGACGTGAGCCGAGCCACGCCCCGGGCGTCCGGTCCGACTAGGCTCGGACGCGTGACTGCGCGGCTGCCGGTGTTCCCGCTCGCAACGGTGCTCTTTCCCGGACTCGTACTGCCGCTGCACATATTCGAGGAGCGCTACCGCGCCCTGGTGCGCCACCTGGTCGGGCTGCCCGAGGGGGCGCCGCGCGAGTTCGGCGTGGTGGCGATCCAGGCCGGCTGGGAGGTCGCCCCGGCCCCCGGCCGGTCGACCCCCGGCGGCGGTGACGTGACACTGCACGAGGTGGGGTGCACCGCCGAGCTGCGGCAGGTCACCGAGCTCGACGACGGCGGCTTCGACATCGTCACGGTGGGCCGGCGGCGGTTCCGGATCGCCGACGTGGACCACTCCTCCGCGCCGTACCTGACCGCCCAGGTCGAGTGGCTGCCCGAGCCGGGCGGCACCGACGAGATCGCCGAGCTGCTCGCGGCCCGGGTGATCGCGGTGTTCCGGCAGTACCTGGGGCTGATCCGGCCCGATCCGGAGGAGATCTCCGAGCAGCTGCCGGAGGACCCGACCGTGCTGTCCCACCTGGTCGCCGCGACGGCCGCGCTCACCGTGGCGGACCGCCAGCGACTGCTCGCCATCGACGACACCGCCACCCGGCTCCGCGCCGAGCTGCGGCTGCTCAACCGCGAGGCGGCTCTGCTGCGCCAGGTGCGGGCGGTTCCGGTGCCGCTGTCGGAGCTGGCGTCGCCCCCGGCCCCCAACTGAGGCCGCCGGGCTCCGGCTCCGGACGCAGCGACGGCCAGCGCGACCAGCCGGCCAGCAGGGTGTACGTCACGGCTGCGGCGAACGCCGGCAGCAGCACGTCCCCGAAGGGCACCGGCAGGAACCCGAACAGCCACTCGATCCCGCCGGCGCGCAGGTCGGCCGGCTTTCCGAAGGCGGTGCCGTCCGGGGCGTTCTCCAGCAGCCGCTGGTAGCCGGAGAGCCCGACCCGGCGGCCGACCTGCCAGGCGACCAGCGCGGCGCCGAGCGCGCCGAACGCCGCCCCGGCCAGCACGGCGGGGCCCCGGCTGCGGCGCAGCACGACCCAGAGCCCGACCGCGGCGAGCAGCCCGAAGCCGAGCCCGAGCAGGCTGAACCAGCCGTCGGCGGCGATCGGCTGCTCCGGCTGCGGCTGGGCGTAGATGGCGCCCTCGGCGGTCTTGAGCACCGGGGTGTCCGGGGCCACGGCGGCCCAGAGCAGCCCGAGCGGCACGCCCAGGACGGTCAGTGCGAGCACGGTGGCGAGGGTCGCCGCGACGGGGCGGCGGGTCCGGTCGGCCGGCTGCTCCGGGAGGCCGGCGTACGCCGGGGGCCAGGACGCGGCCGGTCCGCCCGGTTGCGGCCAGGGGCCACCACCCGGCGTGGCCGGCTCGACCGGGCCCGCCTCGCCGGGCTGCGATCCGGCGTCGGGCGCACCGGAGAGCGGCGTCCAGCCGTCGTTCACCGAGCGGGCCGGCGGGGCGGGGCCGGCGGGCGCGGCGGCACGGTCCGGCTCGTCGGGACGGTCGACGGACCGGTGCGGATCGGGGGTGTCCGGGCTCACCCGGTGATCCTCTCAGGCGGCGCGGCGACGGGGGGCGCCGGTGGCGGGACACTCCCTCAGCGGGCGAACGGCTCCAGCATCACCGCGGCGGCGCGCAGCCACGCCTGCCGGGTCTCCGGCTGGAGCTGGTGGTACTCGATCGAGGAGCCGGTCTCCAGCGCCGGGTCGTACGGCACCACGGCGACGGCCCGGGTGCGGGTGGCGAAATGCCGTTCCAGGTCGTCCTGGAGCTGGGAGCGGCCGGGCGTCGGGCAGGAGATCAGGGTGACCGCGTTGTCGGCCAGCTCCCCCATCCCCTCCTCGTGCAGCAGGTCCAGCATCCAGTCCGCGCTGAACGCGGCGTCCTCGCGCGGCACGGTGGTCACCACCAGCTGGTCGGCGGCGTGCATGACGGTGCGCCAGTTGGCGCTCTCCACGTTGTTGCCGGTGTCCACGCAGACCACGTCGTGGGTGCGGCGCAGCAGCTCAAGCACCCGCTTGACGGTGAACTGGTCCAGCCGCTGGGCGAACCGGGGGCTCTCCTCGCCGGCCAGCACGTCGTACGAGCCGTCGGAGGCGTGCCGCAGGTAGTCGTCGAGGGACTCCAGCAGTTCGGCGCCCTCCCGGATCTCGATGTGCGCCAGGTCGCTGATCAGGTGCCGGATCGTCCGGGCGTGCCGGGCGCTGCCGGCGCGCAGCCCGAGGGTGCCGCGCAGCTCGTTGTCGTCCCAGGCCAGCACGCCCCGGCCGCGGACGCTGCCGACGGTGGCCGCGGCGAGCACGGTGGCGGTGGTCTTGTGCACCCCGCCCTTGGGGTTGGCGAAGGCGAGCACCCGGGGCGTGCCGAGGTCGCGGCGCAGCACGCCGGCGGCCCGCTCCTGCTCGTCCTGCGGGGCCTGCGGGCGCCACTCGATCCGGGCCGGTTCGATCCGCGCCGGCGAATAGCCCCGGTCGGCGGTCACCGCCGGCGGGTACGCCGGCTCGACCGGCTGGGCCGGCTCCGGCGGATAGGTCGGCTCGGGCCGGTACGACGGCTGCGGCGGGTACGCCGGCTCGGCCGGGGCGTAACCGGGTCGGTAGCCGTCGTCGAGCAGCGGGGCGTACCGCGACTCGACCGGTGGCGGCTCGTGCCGGTAGCCGTTGTCCAGCAACGCGTAGCGGGACTCCGCCGTCGGCTCGGGCGGGTAACCGGGTTCGGCCCGGTAGGCCGGCTCCGGCGGGTACCCCGGCTCACTCCGGTAGGCCGGCTCCGGCCGGTACGACGGCTCGGGCTGGTACGACGGCTCAGGCTGGTACGACGGCTCGCGCTGGTACGACGGCTCCACCCGGTACGCCGGGTCGACCCGGTAGGTCGCCTCGGCGCGGTAGCCGGGGTCGGCGCCGTACCGGGGCTCGACGGGCGGCACGGCGGCGGAGGCCCGGCCGGACCGGCCGGTGCCCGGCCCGCGCCGGGGCAGTGGCTCGTGGGCCGGTGGCGGCTCCTCGGGGCGGCGGTCGGCCTCCGCGGGCTCGCCGGCGCGACCGCCGAGCCGGGCGCGGTCGAGCAAGGCCCGCCATCGCGGTGCCGGTTCGGCCGACCGGCCCCAGCCGGTCTCGGTGCCGTCCAAGGCTCGCCCTCCCCGCCCATCGATCTCCGCCTGACAGGCTACGAACGAAACCCTATTCGGACCACACCTGTCGCCGCACATCCCCATGGGCAATCCTCACCCGCCGGGCGCCGGTCCACCCCCACCGCCGGTGTCCGGCGAGGTCGGAGGCGGTGTGGGCGCCCGCGAGCCGGCCGATCCGCCGGGTGAGGGATCGATCACGTCCCGTGCCTGTTCCGACGAAACGCCCACCGACGACGGCTCCAGCGCGGTGTCGGCCGGCGGTCGCACCACGTCGGCCTGTTCGGGCAGCGGCGGAAGGACCACCGCGCGATCCAGCCGGCGCAGCTCCGGGGCCGGGTCCACCGCCCGCACCCCGGGCCGGCCGGCCAGCGTCCGCAGCACGGCCGGGTCGGCGCGTACCACCGCCGCGTAGACGCACGCGCACCCCGCCCGGTACGCCCGCGCCTCCCGCGCGGCGACCTCCGCGCCGGTGGCGTACACCCGGCGCAGCGCGCCCTCGGCGGTGCCGGCGGCGCGGGCGCGCTGGTCGGCGGCCTCCCGGTCCTTGCGCTCGGCCACCGCCGTCATCCCGGCGGCCACGTCCTGCGGCAGCAGCTGCGCCGCCAGGCGGACCACCTCGGTCTGCCGGTCGGGCAGCGGCACCCGCGTCACGACCTCGGAGACCGGCGCGTCGGTGAGGACGTCGGGCAACTGCGCCGGCGCGAGGTAGCCGGTGAACGAGACCAGCGCGTACGTCCCGGACGGCGATTCGGACGGCGGCAACGCGGCCAGTTCGGCCGCGGCGGCGCGTACGTACTCGGGAATCCGGTCGCCGGGCCGCACCCCGACCCGGGTGACCTCGCCGACGGTGCGGTCGCCGACCGGCTCCTCCCGGCGACCCGCCCAGCCGGCGGTGAGCAGCACCGCCCCCACCGCGGCGAGCGCGGCCGAGGTGAGCCAGCGCAGCCGGGCACGGCCGGGCCGGCCCACCGGCGGTGTCGGCCGGTCGGCCGGTGGCGGTACGGCGGCGCTCACCGGCGCGGGCCCCCTGTCGGCTCGGATCGGGTGCGGCTCGGTCGGCTCGGACCGAATGCGGTTCGGTCGGCTCGGACCGGGTGCGGTCAGTCGCGCAGAATCGCCAGCGCCCGGTCCAGGTCGTCCGGGTACTCGCTGACGAAGGTCACCTCGTCGCCGGTACGCGGGTGCAGGAAGCTCAGCGAGCGGGCGTGCAGCCACTGCCGGCCCAACCCGAGCCGGGCCGAGAGGGTGGGGTCGGCGCCGTAGGTGATGTCGCCCACGCAGGGGTGCCGCAGCGTCGAGAAGTGCACCCGGATCTGGTGCGTGCGGCCGGTCTCCAGGCGCACGTCGAGCAGGCTCGCCGCCGGGAACGCCTCGATGGTGTCGTAGTGGGTGATGCTCGGCTTGCCGCCGGAGACCACCGCCCAGCGATAGTCGTGGTGCGGGTGCCGGTCGATCGGGGCGTCGATGGTGCCGCGCAGCGGATCCGGGTGCCCCTGCACCACGGCGTGGTAGCGCTTCTCCACCTCGCGGTACTTGAACGCCCGCTTCAACGCGGTGTACGCCTGCTCGCTCTTGGCCACCACCATGATTCCGGTGGTGCCGACGTCGAGCCGGTGCACCACGCCCTGCCGCTCGGCGGCGCCGCTGGTCGAGATCCGGTGCCCGACGGCGGCGAGGCCGCCGATCACGGTCGGCCCGGTCCAGCCGGGGCTGGGGTGGGCGGCCACGCCGACCGGCTTGTCCACCACCACGATGTCGTCGTCGGCGTGGACCACGGTGAGGCCCGGCACCGCCTGCGGCACCACCGTCGGCGGCGCGACCGGGGCGGGCAGCGTCACCTCCAGCCAGGAGCCGGCCTTCACCTTGTGCGAGTTGGGCCGCGCGGCCCCGTCGACCAGCGCGTCACCGGCGTCGACCAGGGCCGCCGCGGCGGTGCGGGAGAGCCCGAAGAGGCGGGACACCACCTGGTCCAGACGCATGCCGTCGAGCCCGTCCGGGACGGGCAGGGAACGCTGGTCACCGCCACCGGCGGCGAAGGCCGAGGTCACGCCCGCTCCCGGGGCTGAGCGCCGGTGGCGCCCCGGTCGGTGGCCGCCGCGTCGTCGGCGGCGCCCTGCGTACCGGCCCGGCTGCCGTCGCGCTGCCGGCCGGTCAGTTCGAGCAGCACGGCGAGGAGCACTCCGGAGACCAGCGCGCTGTCGGCCAGGTTGAACACCGGCCAGACCTGCCCGTACGGGTCGAAGAGGCTGACCATGTCCACCACGTGCCCGACGAAGTGGCCGGGGGCGCGGAAGATCCGGTCGGTGAGGTTGCCCAGCGCGCCGCCCAGCACCAGGCCGAGGGAGACCGCCCAGGGCAGGGACCGCAGCCGTACCGCCATCCAGACGATCCAGCCGACCACGCCGATGGTGATCAGCGGGAAGATCCAGGTGTGGTCGGCGCCGATGCTCCAGGCCGCCCCGCTGTTGCGGGTCAGGGTCAGGTAGACCGCGCCGCCGAGCAGGCGTACCGGCCCCCGGTCGTCGAGCATGACCAGCGCGAGGTGCTTGGTGAACAGGTCGGCCAGCAGGGCCGCGAGGGCGATGCTGGTCAGGACCACGACCGCCTTGCGGCGAGGCGTACCGTCGCCCGGCTCAGCGGTGCCGGATCCGGCGGTCGGTGCTGTGGTCATCGACTCCCCATCGACTGTCCGACGGTGAGCGGTTCACCGTCTCGCGTATGTCACCGGGGAGCGGACGTCAGCGCCGCTCCTCCAGCTGCTTGCAGGTCACGCAGAGGGTCGCCGACGGGAAGGCGGCGAGCCGCTCGACCGGGATCGGGTTCCCGCACCGCTCGCACCACCCGTAGCCACCCTCGTCGAGGCGCTCCAGGGCCCGCTCGACCTGCGTGATCCGTTCCCGGATGCTGTTGGCGAGGGAGATCTCCTGCTCGCGCTCGAACGTCTTGGTGCCGGTGTCGGCCTGGTCGTCCCCGGCCGAGTCGGTCAGCCGGTCGCGCTGCAGCTCGGTGATCTCGCTCAGCGTCTGATCGTACTCGGCTCGCAGCTCGTCCCGTCGGGCCGCCAGGGCCGCCCGGATCTTCTCGGTCTCCGCCGCGCTGCGGGTGGCCTTCACCGCAGGCTTGCGGCCGGCGGTCCTGGTGTCGGCTGGCTTCGCCATCGTCAGCTCCCTCAGCCGCGTAGCGCGGCGGTCGGCGGTGTCCGGACAGGGGTCACCGGCCTGGCGCCCCCACGTAACAAAACGGGCGCACGGCAACGAGGGCCGCGCACTCCGGAGGTTGGCAAGAATACGGAACGTACAGGCGTCCGACAACGTGGCGCACCGTCGTGCCGCTATTCAGCCCCTGGTAAGCCCTAATTGGGGCAAAGGGAACGCTAGCAGATCAGCCATCCCGATCCTCGCCGTACTCGCCAAACCACCTGGCCAGTCGACCCCGCCGACTGACCGCCCGCAGCCGCCGCTCGACCTCGTCCCGCACCCCGGCGGTCGCCACGATCAACACGCTGTCGCCCGTCTTGAGCCGGGTGTCCGGGCCGGGGACGAAACCCGCCCCGTCGCGCAGCACCAGGGTCACCGAGGCGCCCACCGGCAACCGCAGCTCGTCCACGTGCACGCCGGCGAGCCGGGAACCCGGCGGCACCTCCAACTGGAGCAGGTCCGCCCGCATCCGCTCCAGCGGCGCCGTCTCCACGTGGATCTCGGCCAGCTCGGCCGGCGCGGTCACCCGCAACCGGCGGGCCGCCGGCGCCAGCGTGCCGGCCTGCAACACGGTGAAGATCACCACCAGGACGAAGACCGCGTCGAAGAGCCGGTCCGCCCCGGGCACCCGCTCGGAGAGCGGGATGGTGGCCAGCACGATCGGCACCGCCCCGCGCAGCCCGGCCCAGGACAGGAACGCCTGCTCGCGCAGGTTGACCCGGAACGGCAGCGCGGCCACCAGCACCGACAGCGGCCGGGCCAGCAGCAGCAGGGCCAGGCCGGCGACCACCGCCGGCAGCACCGCCGCGTCCAGCCGACTGGGCGTGGCCAGTAGCCCGAGCAGCACGAACAGCCCGATCTGGGCCAGCCAGGCCAGCCCGTCGGCGAAGCCGAGGATGGCCTGCCGGTGCGGCAGCCGGGCGTTGCCGAGCAGCACCCCGGCCACGTACACGGCGAGGAAGCCGGAGGCGTGCAGCACCGCCCCGGCCGCGTACGCCAGCACGGTGAAGCCGACCGCGGCGATCGGGTAGAGCCCGGACGAGGGCAGCGCCGCGCGGCGCAGCGCGAAGCGGCCGGTCAGCCCGGCGGCGAGCCCGACCGCCGCTCCGACGCCCAGCTCGTAGCCGACCAGGAACACCTCGTACCACCACGGGTGACCGCCCTCGGCGCCGCGGGAGAGCAGCACCACCAGGATCACCACCGGGGCGTCGTTCATCCCGGACTCGGCCTCGAGCGTGGCCACCAGCCGGGGCGGCAGGCGCAACCGGCGCAGCGTGGCGAAGACCGCCGCCGCGTCGGTGGAGGAGAGCACCGCGCCGTAGAGCAGGGCGAGCCGCCAGTCCAGGCCGAGCAGCAGGTGCACCACCAGGCCGACGACCAGGATGCTGACCAGCACCCCGACCGTGGACAGGGCGGCGGCCAACCCGAGCACCGGGCGCAGGGTGCTCCACCGGGCGGTCAACCCGCCCTCCGCGATGATCACGATCAGCGCGCAGAAGCCCAGCACCCGGGTCAGCTCGGCGTCGTCGAAGCGGATGCCGAGGCCGGCCTCCCCGATCGCCACGCCGAGCGCCAGGTAGACCAGCAGACTCGGTACGCCGAGGCGGGTGGAGAAGCGGACCGCGCCGATCGCCACCAGCAGGACGGCGGCGCCCAGCAGCAGCGCGAGGTCCAGCCCCGCCGTCACGGGCCACCGACCCGCAGCGCCCTCACCCGTCCGATCCGTCGCGCAGCCGGCGGAGCACGTCGGTCAACCCGGGGGCGGGACGCTCGACGGTGAACAACTTGTCGCGGCTGGCCGCGCCGGTGCGCAGCGACACTGCGGCCGGTCGTACACCGAGCGCCCCGGCCAGCGCCTTCCGGGCCGCCTCGGTGGCCCGCCCGTCCACCGCCGGCGCGTTCACCGAGATCACCAGCGCGGGGCCGTGCGGGCCGTCGAAGCGGCCGCCGACGCGGGCGCGGGAGGCGCCGGGCTTGACGCGTACCGCCACGGTGAGCGGCTCCCCGGTGGGCATCGACGCGACTCAGCCGGGTCGGGTGTCGGCGAGCAGGGCGGTGTCCGGCGCGCAGTCCGCGCACGGGGTGAAGCCGAGCGAGACCGCCTCGGAGACCGCCAGCGGTTCGTCGTCCCGGCCGCGCAGGTGGGGGCAGGAGCGCAGGTGGTAGCGGGGGCGGCCGTCGACGACCCGCACCTCGGTGTCGAGCCGGGCCACCCACGCGGCGTCGGCGGGGGACACGTCCTGGGCCTCCGGTTCGTCGTCGACCTCGGCCGGTTCGGCTGCCCGGCCGCCGGCCGCTCCGTCGCGCCAGGGCCCCGGCGCCGGACTCACCGAGTCCCACGGGCCGGCGTCGTCGACGTCGCGGGACCGCCCGGCGGTCGCCGTGGCCTCCCACGCCGGGTCCGCGTCCGGTGCGCGGCGCGCGGCCACGCCGTCGGAGTCCCACGGGCTCTCGGCCTGCGGCTCCCACCGGTCGGCATCGCCGGTCACCGGCGGCTCGGGCGGTTGCCGCCACCCGTCGCCACCGGTGCCGCTCGTCGGGGGAACGTGCTGGACGGGGATCTCCGGCTCCACCGGGGCGTAGGGCTCCGGCGGGGTCGTAGCGCGGGGCGTACCCGCGAAACCCCGGCCCGCGCGCGGCCCGGGCCGGCCCGTCGTCGCCTTGGTTGCGGCCACCTGGCGGGCGCCCGCGATCAACGCGACGGCGGCCAACAGGCTGGCCGCGATGGAACTGATCAACAGGGTGCTGGAGCCGTCAGCGAGACCGAACACCAGCAGTACGACCGCAACGAGGATGAGCAGCAGACTTGCGACTATCACGGCTCACCCCCGCCGCGTCGTGTCGGTGTGGCGCGGTCGGCGACCGTCGGGCGACGGCCGCCGACCGTGGATCAGCGACCGGCTTCGAGAGCGCCGGTGCGACCGCCGCCGTACGAGCCGGCGAGGCTCGGGGCGGCCAGCCCGTTGCCGGTGGCGGCGCGGCTGCCCTCGGTGCGGGTCATCTCGGCCTCCAGGCCCTGGCCCCGGCCGTCGAGGTCCCGCAGCTGGCTCTCCAGGTACGCCTTGAGCCGGGTGCGGTACTCGCGCTCGAACTGCTTGAGCTCCTCGATGTGCTTCTGCAGCGCAGTGCGCTTGGCGTCCAGGCCACCCATGGCCTCCTGGTGCCGCTGGCGGGCGTCCCGCTCGAGGGCGTCGGCCTTGGCGCGCGCCTCACGGGTGACCTCCTCGGCCTTGGACCGGGCCTCGGAGAGAAGCTGGTCGGCCTCGCGGCGGGCGTCCGACACGTGGTCGTCGGCGGTGCGCTGGGCCATCATCAACACCCGCAGCGCCTGCTGCTCGCCGTCGCCACCGCCGGCCGGGCCACCGGCGGACCGGACCTGCTCCAGCTCGGCCTGCATGGCCCGGGCGGCCTGCTCGGCCGCGGCCTTGTCGCGCTGCACCCGGTCGAGCTGGGCCTTGACGTCGTTGAGCTCCGCCGCGAGACGGGCGTCGCCGCCGGGGCCGGCGGGAGCGCCACCACGGCCGCCGCGCTCCACCTGGGCGCGCAGCTCGTTGTTCTCCTCGATCAGACGGGCAAGCTCACGCTCGACCTCGTCCAGGAAGGCGTCGACCTCCTCCTCGTCATACCCCCGCTTGCCGATCGGCGGCTTTTTGAAGGCGACGTTGTGGACGTCGGCCGGGGTCAGCGGCATCGAAACTCCTCGGGTCAGTTGCGGCCGCGTAGCGGGCTGGGCCACCGGACGTTCATCCGATGATCAACCGCTTCAACACGAACTCCATCAGCACGAACAGGATAACCAGGAGCACAAGGGAGGCCAGGTCGATGCTCACGGTACCAATTCGCAGTGGAGGGATCACACGCCTCAACGCCTTGAGAGGCGGATCAGTGACGCTCCACACGGATTCCAGTCCCGCCGATGCCCCGCGCCCCGGTTGCCACCGGCGACCGTACTGCAGGACGGCGCTGAGGACGAATCGGGCCAACAGCACAATTAGGAAGAGGAACAGAAGCAGGTACAGCACTTGGAGCACGATCGACAACACGGCAGGCGACGTCCCTCGGTCGGGCGGACTTAGCTCAGGCTGAAAAAGCCGCCCTCAGCGATCTTGGCCTTGTCCTCCGCGGTGACCTGGACGTTGGCCGGTGAGAGCAGGAACACCCGGTTGGTCACGCGCTCGATCGTACCGCGCAGCCCGAACGCCAGCCCGGCGGCGAAGTCAACCAACCGACGGGCGTCGGCCTCGTCCATCTCGGTGAGGTTGATGATCACCGGAACGCCGTCGCGGAAGTGCTCGCCGATGGTCCGCGCCTCCCGGTAGGTGGTCGGGTGCAGCGTGGTGATCTGGTAGCGCTGCTCCTCCTCGGCCACCACCGCGCGCTCGCGCGCCTGGGACTGCGGCGCCAGGGCCAGGTTGTCCCGGGTGTGGTAGGTCAGCGCACCCGAGGTCTCCCCCGCGCCGGACCGGGTGATCGAGCGGACGCTGGACCGCTCGACCCGCTCCGGACGCTCGTCGTCGGCCCGGTCGGCCTCCACAGCCCGGCTCGCGCCGCGCTCGCTCAGCCGGCCCCGCTCGCCGAGCCGCGGGCGCGGCGCCGGCGGCTCCTCCGACTCGTCCTCGTCGTCGTCGGCGAACTCCTCGGAGTACCGGCTCGACCGGTACCGCGAGTCGCGGTAGCCCGGCTTGTCGTAGCCGTCGTCGTAGGCCCGCTCGTCATCCTCCTCGACGAGACCGAGCCAGACCCCCGCCTTGCGCAGTGCACCCATCCCGCGCCCTTCCGTCCGCCGTGCGGCACGCACCCCCGTGCCGTGTCGCCTGATCACGAATGGACAATCCATGCCCACCGGATCGGAGCGGCAATCCCTCGACAGGCGATTCGCGGCCGCCCGCCGTGGCCCCCGACAACGGGACGCCGTTCCTCAAACAACACAGATGTAATTTGCTTCTACCGCGGTCAGGCTACCGCAGCGTGGGACGCATTCCGAGCAACGCGCTGCCGACGCGGACATGTGTCGCGCCATATTCGATGGCCGGTTCGAGGTCGCCGCTCATTCCGGCGGAGAGCGCGGTCGCCTCCGGGTGCCGGTCGCGGAAGCGCGCCGCCACCTCGGCGAGCCGGGCGAACGCCCGCTCCGGCTCCCAGCCCAGCGGCGCCACCGCCATCAGCCCGGCCAGCCGCAGGCCGCCGGCACCGGCCAGCGCCTCGGCCACCGGGCCCAGGCCGCGGTCCGGGTCGGCCGAGTCCGGCAGCGCGCCGCCGCGCGCCGGGTCGCCGTCGATGCTCACCTGCACCAGGGCGTCCAGCGGCCGGTCCCGGCCGGCGGACGCGGCCGCGTCCAGGGCCCGGGCCAGCCGGACGCTGTCCACCGAGTGCACGACGTCGGCGTAGCGGACCACCGAGCGGGCCTTGTTGCGTTGCAGCTGGCCGATGAAGTGCCAGCGGACGGCCACCCCGCCGGCGGCCACCTCGGCCGCCTTCGGCGCGGCCTCCTGGTCGCGGTTCTCCCCCACGTCGGTCACCCCGAGCCCGGCCAGCGCGACCACGTCGCCGGCCGGGTACGTCTTGGTGACCGCGATCATGGTGACCTCGGCGCGGTCCCGTCCCGCGGCGGCGCAGGCGTCGGCGATCCGGGCGCGGACCCGGGCCAGCCCGGCCGCGAGTTCGGCACGCCGGTCGGGCCGTACCGTGGCTGGTTCGTCGGTCATCGGCGGAGCTCAGGAACCGTTCTTGAGGAAGTCGGGCACGTCCACGTCGTCGAAGAGCACCCGGCGCGGCGACTGCTGCTGGGCCGGCAGGGTGGTCGGCGGCGCGACCGGCGGGTTCTGCGGCGCCGGCTGGTTCTGGTTGGTCTTGCGCGGCGCCTCGGCCGCCTTGTACGAGGGCGTGCCCCCGTCGAAGCCGGCCGCGATGACGGTGACCCGCACCTCGTCGCCGAGCGCGTCGTCGATGACCGCGCCGAAGATGATGTTGGCCTCCGGGTGCGCCGCGTCGGTGACCAGCTGGGCGGCGTCGTTGATCTCGAACAGGCCGAGGTCGGAGCCGCCGGCGATGGAGAGCAGCACGCCCCGGGCGCCGTCCATGCTCTGCTCCAGCAGCGGGCTGGAGATGGCCGCCTCGGCCGCCTCCACCGCGCGGTTCTCGCCGCGGGCGCTGCCGATGCCCATCAACGCGCTGCCGGCGCCGCTCATCACGCTCTTGACGTCGGCGAAGTCCAGGTTGATCAGACCCGGCGTGGTGATCAGGTCGGTGATGCCCTGGACACCGGAGAGCAGCACCTGGTCGGCGGTGCGGAAGGCGTCCATCATGGAGATGTTGCGGTCGCCGAGCGCCAGCAGCCGGTCGTTCGGGATGACGATCAGCGTGTCGCACTGGTTGCGCAGCTCGTCTATGCCGGACTCGGCCTGCACCTGGCGGCGCTTGCCCTCGAAGGAGAAGGGTCGGGTCACCACACCGATGGTGAGCGCGCCGAGCTTGCGGGCGATGTTCGCGACGACCGGCGCGCCGCCGGTGCCGGTGCCGCCGCCCTCGCCGCAGGTCACGAAGACCATGTCGGCGCCCTTGAGCACCTCCTCGATCTCGTCGCGGTGGTCCTCGGCGGCGTTCTTGCCGACGTCCGGGTTGGCGCCGGCGCCGAGGCCCCGGGTCAGCTCCCGGCCGACGTCGAGCTTGACGTCGGCGTCACTCATCAGCAGCGCCTGCGCATCGGTGTTGATCGCGATGAACTCGACGCCCTTGAGCCCAACCTCGATCATCCGGTTGACGGCGTTGACGCCGCCGCCCCCGATGCCGACGACCTTGATGACCGCCAGGTAGTTGTGCGGAGGTGTCATCTCCGGTCCTTTCCCTTCGAGATTGGCATCGCCCCGACCGGGTACGGCGTGGCCAGACCGACGGTCGACGACAGCTGTCACCACAGAGGATCAGGAATAAACCCTCACCCTCTACTAGAGGCTTACAGTTATGTCAACCACTGATCCTCTTCGGGGCAACGTAAGCGCCCCCACGCCGAGAGCCAAGGACCTGCCCGGCGTGTCGCCGCCATTGGCGGGACGGCTCACCTCCGGCGTCCCCAATCACTTGAAAGTGACCACGTCGGGCGCGCTGACGTCGATCGTGTCGGCCTTGCGACCCAACAGCGCGGTGGCTACCCGCGCCTTGTCCGTCCCCCGGGTCGCATCCCCCCAGACGACCGTCCGATCGCCACGGAGGGTGAGGCTGATCCGGGCCAGCCCCTGCACGGTGAGCTCGGTCAGCTCCGCGCGCAGCGGCGGGGTGAGCACCGCCAGCACCTCCAGCGCGGCCCGGGTGCCCGGGTCGTCCGGGCCGGGGGTGGCCAGCCGGACCACCGGCAGGCCGTCGGGGGCCCGCGGCACCGTCCGGAACACCACCCCGTCGGCGTCGAGCACGACGAACTGCCCGTCCCGGGGCACCGCCGCGACCCCGGTCCGCTCCACCACCGTCACCACCAGCGTGCCCGGCCAGTCCCGGGTGACCGTGGCCCGCTCGACCGGGGCCAGCGCGCCGATCCGGCGGCCGGTCGCGGCCAGGTCCACCCGGGCCAGCGGGACCCCGTCCGGCACCCCCGCGGCCTCCCGCACCTCGACCGGGGTGACCAGCTCCGCGCCGACCACCCGCACCTCGCGGACCCCGAACAGCCCGGTGCCGAGCACCGTCCAGGCGACCAGCGTGGCGACGGCGAGCACGGCGGCGGCCACCGCCCAGGGCAGGGCCGCGCGCATCCGCCGCTGCCGCGCCCGGGCCATGAACCGCCGGGTGGACGGCGGAACCGCGTCGCTGCCGGCCCGGACGAGCTGCCAGCGCCGGACCGGGTTACGCCGGGGGCCGCCGCCGTCCGTGCCGGCGGTGCGGCCCCGCGCCGGACCCGGGCTCATCCGGCGGCGGAGGCCGCGCCGTCCGGGTCGACGGCCACGCCGAGGGCCGTCGGGTCGGCGGCGCCGCCGGAGGCCCGCGCGGTGAGGGCGTCGATCAGCTGGTCGCCCATCAGGGAGATCGGCGGGGCGCCCATGGTCACCACCACGTCGCCGGGGCGGGCCCGCCGGGCCACCTCGACCGGGGCGTCCTCCCACGAGTCGACGAACACCTTGTGCGCGGCGTCCAACGGCACCGCCTCGACCAGGGCCGCGGAGCCCTCCCCCGGCTGGCGCAGCTCGCCCGGTCCGAAGACCTCCAGCAGCACCAGCTCGTCGGCGATGCCCAGGGCCGCGGCGATCTCCGCCTGGAGATCCCGGGTGCGGTAGAGCCGGTAGGGCTGGAAGACCACGATCAGCCGGCCGTCCCCGGCCACCTCGCGCAGCGTCTGCAACGCCAGCGTCATCGAGGTCGGGTGGTACGCGTACTCGTCGTAGACCAGCACGCCGTCGGCGACGCCCTTGCGCTCGAAGCGCCGGCGTACGCCGGGGAAGGCGCCCAGCGCCGCCTCGGCCGCCTCGACGGGCAGCCCGAGCAGGTACGCGGTGAGCACCGCCGAGGCACTGTTGAGCCCCATGTGCCGCCCCGGCACCGGCAGCCGGATCTCGCCCAGCGAGTGGCCGTCGACCTCGGCCAGGAAGCGCACCCCCTGCGCGGTGGAGGCCATGTCGTCCAGCCGCAGGTCGGCGTCGGGAGACAGCCCGTAGGTGTGCACCCGGCGGCCCTCCGCGCGCAGCGTCTCGGCCAGCCGGCGGCCGCCCGGGTCGTCGGCGCAGGTGATGATGAAGCCGTCCGGGTCGGTGAGCCGGGCGAACTCGGCGAAGGTCGCCTCCAGGTTGGCCAGGTCGCCGTAGGTGTTGAGGTGGTCCGCCTCGATGTTGGTGATGATCGAGACGTACGGGCGGTAGATCAGGAACGAGCGGTCGCTCTCGTCCGCCTCGACCACGAAGTACTCGCCGGTGCCGTGGTGCGCGCCGGAGCCGACCTCGGAGATCTCCCCGCCGATGACGAAGGACGGGTCCGTCCCGGCCTGCTGGAGCACCATGGTGACCATCGAGGTGGTGGTGGTCTTGCCGTGGGTGCCGGCGACCGCCACCGTCCGGCGGCCGGTCATCGCCGCGGCGAGGGCCTCCGAGCGGTGCAGCACCCGCAGGCCGCGCCGGCGGGCCTCGACCATCTCCAGGTGGTCCTGCGGGATGGCCGAGGAGTAGACCACGGTGTCCACGCCGTCGAGGTTGCTCGCCTCGTGGCTCATGTGGATCGTCCCGCCGAGCGCCCGCAGCCCGGCCAGCGACGGCCACTCGCGCAGTTCGCTGCCGGAGACCGGCAGGCCACGGGTGAGGAAGAGCCGGGCCAGGCCGCTCATGCCGACCCCGCCCACCCCGATCAGGTGGATCCGGCCCAGGTCCTCGGCGGTGAGCGTGCCGGCCGGGGTGAACTGCGCGGTGTTCATGCCAGGTACCTTCCCGTCGCGGTGGCCGGCGTCGCCGCGCCACCGTCGTTCCCGACTGCGGGGCTCGCAAGCTCACTCCTCGCGCTCACCGAGCCACCGTCGTTCGCGACCGCGGGGCTCGCAAGCTCACTCCTCGCGCTCACCGAGCCACCGCCTCGTAGACGAAGTTCAGCAGCGCGACGTCGCCGTCGCGCCGCCCGTACCCGGCCGCGGCCGCGCCCATCGCGGCGAGCCGGCGGGGGTCGCGGACCAGCGGGATGACCGTCCGCTCCAGCCAGTCCGGGGTCAGCTCGGCGTCGTCGACGAGCAGCCCGCCGCCGGCCTCCACCACGGGCAGCGCGTTGCGCTTCTGCTCCTGGTTGCTGTGCGGGTACGGCACGTAGATGGTGGGCAGGCCGATGGCGGCCACCTCGGCGCAGGTCATCGCCCCACCCCGGCCCAGCATCAGGTCGGCGGCGGCGTAGCCCAGCTCCATCTCGGACAGGTACGGCAGGGTCACGTACGGCACCGGCAGATCGGTGGGGACCGGCACCGGCTCGTTGCGGGCGCCCATCACGTGCAGCACCTGCACGCCGTTGCGGGCCAGTTCCTTGGCCGCGCCCGAGACCGCCAGGTTGATCGAGCGGGCGCCCTGCGAACCGCCGGCGACGAAGAGCACCGGCAGGTCGGGGCGGAGTCCGAAGTGGGCCCGAGCCGCGTTGCGCATGGCGACCCGGTCCAGCCCGGCGATGCCCCGACGCAGCGGCACGCCGACCACCCGGGCGTCGCGCAGCGACTCGGCCTGGGCGGGCTGGTGCGGGAAGCCGACCGCGATGTTCTTGGTGAACTTCATGCCGAGCCGGTTGGCCACGCCCGGTGGCACGTTCACCTCGTGGATGACGATCGGCAGCTCGCGGCGCCAGGCGGCGAGGTAGCCGGGGACGGAGACGTACCCGCCGAAGCCGACCACCGCGTCGGCCTGCACCTCGTCGATCACCTTGCCCGCGGCGCGGGCCGCCTTCCACATCCGGTCCGGGGTGCGCACCAGGCTCATGTTGACCGAGCGGGGCAGCTGGTACGCCGGGATCTGCCGCAGGTCGTAGCCGGCCGGCGGGATCAGCTCGTTCTCCAGGCCCTTCGGCGTGCCCAGACAGGTGATCCGGACGCCCGGGTCGTGTCGGCGCAGGCAGTCGGCGAAGGCGAGCAGCGGGTAGATGTGACCACCCGTACCCCCTCCACAGAGCACCACCGAACGCAGCGGACCCATCAGCGTCTCCTCTCGCTCGCCGTCCCGCCACGGGTCCGGCCCTGCCGGCCACCGCGCGGTGCGGCCTGGTCGTCCTCCCGCCGCGCTCGCGACCGGGGCACGGACCCTCGGGCAGCCGGTGGCGTCGCCGGGCGGCGGCGCCGACCGGGAAGCGGCGGCAACGGGGCCCAGAGTAGTCGGACCCACCGGGCGGGCGGACGGGCATGCAGGGCTCGCGCGGCGTCGGGCTCGGCGCGGGCGAACGAGGCGAGGATGCCGACCGCCGCCAGCGTCACGACCAGGGCGCTGCCGCCGTCGGAGATGAACGGAAGCGGCACACCGGTCAGCGGCAGCAGGCCGATCACGCCACCGATGTTGATGACGGCCTGGCCGACCAGCCAGGCGGTGATCGCGGCGGCGGCGAGCCGGCGGAACGGGTCCTCGACCCGCCGCGCGACGCGCAGCCCGGTGTAGGCGAGCACGGCGAAGAGCACCAGGATGACGGTGCAGCCGACCACCCCGAGCTCCTCGGCGATCACCGCGAAGATGAAGTCGTTGTGCGCGGCCGGCAGCCAGCCGAACTTCAGGCTGCTCTTGCCCAACCCGACGCCGAACCAGCCGCCGTGCTCGATGGCGTTGCGGGCCTGGACGAGCTGCCAGCAGCCGGTCTCCAGGCAGGTGGCCGGGTCGGGCGGGTTGATGAACGAGGTCAACCGGGCCAGCCGGTAGTTCTCCTCCCCGACCGCGCCGGAACCGGCGCCGAGCGAGGCCACGGCCACCAGCACGCCGATGCCGAGCAGGCCCACCGCGGAGAGCGCGGCGAACACCCGCATCCGCACCCCGGCCGCCCAGAGCAGCCCGACCACGATCGCCAGCAGGCAGAGCATGGTGCCCAGGTCGTTGTAGCCGACCAGCACGAAGAGCAGCCCGACCACCGGGAAGAGCGGGGTCGCCAGCTCCTTCCACCAGCCGAGCGCGGCGCCCTTGCGGGCGATCACGTGCGCACCCCAGAGCACCAGCGCGAGCTTGGCCAGCTCGGAGGGCTGCACCTGGATCGGGCCGAGGTAGAGCCAGAGCAGGTTGGCCCGCAGCGGCCCGAGCGCCTTGATCCGGAACAGCGAGTCCAGGGCCAGCAGCAGGTTGAGCACCAGCAGCAGCACCACCGCCGCACCCAGCACCGGCCGGCCGAGCGAGCGGAAGGTGCTGGCCGGCAGCCGCTGGCAGGCCCAGAACGCGACGATGCCGATCACCGCGAAGACCGCCTGCTTGGTCACCGACGCCGAGGCGTCACCGGCCTCGGCGTAGTCCTTCACGCTGGTCGCCGAGAAGACCATCGTCAGGCCGATCAGCAGCAGCAGGCCGGCGCTGGAGAGCAGCAGGTAGTAGGAGGCCAGCGGGCGGGCCAGCAGGCCGCGCAGCGCCGCCAGGCCGCCGGCCGCGTCCAGGCCGCTGATCGCCGCCGGCGGATCGGCGGTACGCCCCGCGCCCGCGACCCGCCGTGCCTGGGTCTCCGCCGCCGTCGTCGTCGTGCCGGTGCCGCCTCGGTCCTCCCCCACGAGCCCATCATCGCCGCTTCGCCGGGCCCGTTCGCGCCGTTCGGCCCGGTCGGCGTGTCGGAATGCGGAACGGGGGCCCCTCGGTTATGAGGGACCCCCGTACGCGACGGTCGCGGCGCGCCGGCCGGCATTTCCGACCGGGCCGGGGCCGGAGTCGGCGACTCAGCCCATGCTGGCCAGGAAGTCGCTGTAGAACAGGCCGAGGGCGATGGCGACGCCGATCCCGGCGATGATCCAGAACCGCACCACGATGTTGACCTCACTCCAGCCGGCCAGTTCGAAGTGGTGCTGCAACGGCGACATCCGGAACACCCGCTTGCCGGTGGTCCGGAAGGAGATGATCTGGATCACCACCGACATGGTGATGATCACGAACAGCCCGCCGATGATCGGCAGCAGCAGGATCGTCCGGGTGGACATCGCCATGCCGGCGATCAGACCGCCCAGGCCGAGCGCGCCGGTGTCGCCCATGAAGATCCGGGCGGGCGAGGTGTTCCACCAGAGGAAGCCGACGCAGGCGCCGGCCGCCGCCCCGGCGATCAGCGCGATCTCCAGCGGATCCCGCACGGCGTAGCAGTAGTTGTTCGGGTTGGCGGTGTAGGTCGGGTCGGCGCACCAGTGCCGGTACTGCCAGAACGCGATCAACGCGTACGCGGCCAGCACCATCACCGAGGCGCCGGTGGCGAGGCCGTCGAGGCCGTCGGTGAGGTTCACCCCGTTGGTGGCGGCCATCACCACGAAGATGATGACGATCACCGAGGCGATCTTGCCGATCTCCAGCGCCGGGATGTCCCGGATGAAGCTGAGCGTGGTGGCCCCGACGGTCTCGGTGTTGGTCGCCGCGCCGCTGGCGTCGGTCATCGTGCTCGGGAAGTAGAGCGCCACCACCCCGAAGATCGCACCGACCAGGATCTGCCCGAAGAGCTTGCCGCGCTTGTTGAGACCGCCGCTGTGCCGCTTGCGGACCTTGAGGAAGTCGTCGATGAAGCCGACCGCCCCGGAGAAGACCATCAGCCCCAGCAGCACCAGCGCCGTGATGGTCGGCTCGACCTGGGCGATCTGCGCGTCCGGCAGCGTGGTCAGGGCCAGGTGACCGGCGACGTACGCGATCACCGTGGCCAGGATGAAGACCACGCCGCCCATCGTCGGCGTGCCCTTCTTGCCCTGGTGCATCGCCGGGCCCTCGGCCCGGATCGGCTGGCCGGCCTTGAGCCGGGTGAACACCTTGATCGCGATCGGGGTGCCGAGCAGCGAGATCAGGAACGCCACGCCGACGGCGATGATCACCGCCCTCATGCGGCGTCCCCGTTCCCGGTGGCGCCGGCGCGCAGGGCGTCGGCCACCTCCCAGGTGCGGTACCGGGAGCCCTTCACCAGGACGACATCGCCCGGTCGTAGCTCGCTGCGCAGCACCTCGACGGCCGCCGCCTGATCGGTGAGCAGCACCGACTCTCCTCCCCAGTCACTTACCGCTGTCGCGCCCTCGTGGATCGGCGCCGCCGGCTCACCCACCACGAGCAGCCGGTCCACGCCCAACTCCGCCGCCAGCCGGCCCACCTCCCGGTGCCCGTCGCGTTCGAAGTCGCCCAGCTCGGCCATGTAGCCGAGCGCGGCAAAGATACGCCCTTCGCGGCGCATGCCGGCAAGGGCGCGCAGCGCCACCGCCGTCGACGCCGGGTTGGCGTTGTACGAGTCGTCGATCACGGTCACCCCGTCGGGCCGGTCGAAGACGTCCATCCGGCGGGTGGAGACCAGCCCCAGCTCGCCCAGGGCGCCGGCCACCTCGGCCAGCGGCATCCCGAGCTCGCGGGCCACCGCCGCCGCGGCCAGCGAGTTGGAGACCTGGTGCCGGCCGGTCAGCCCGAGCCGCACCGGGGCGCTGCCCTCCGGGGTGACCAGCGTGTACGACGGCCGGCCCCGGTCGTCCAGCGACACGTCGACCGCCCGGACGTCGGCGTGCGCGGCCTCGCCGTACCGGACCACCCGGGCGGCGGTGCGCGCGGCCATCGCGTCGACCAGCGGGTCGTCGGCGTTGAGCACGGCCAGCCCGTCGGCCGGCAGCGCCTCGACCAGTTCCCCCTTGGCCAGGGCGATGTTCTCCACCGAGCCGAACTCGCCGATGTGCGCGACCCCGACGTTGAGCACCACGGAGATCCGCGGCGGCACCACGTCGCACAGGTAGCGCACGTGCCCGAGCCCCCGGGCGCCCTTCTCCATCACCAGGAAGCGGGTCTCCGGCGTGGCCTGCAGGGCCGTGTACGGGTGACCCAGCTCGTTGTTGAACGAGCCGGGCGGGGCCACCGTCGGGCCGAGCCGGACGGTGAGCTGGGCGATCAGGTCCTTGGTGGTGGTCTTGCCCGACGAGCCGGTCAGCCCGATCACGGTCAGCTCCGGCAGCCGCCCCACCACCGCGCGGGCCAACCGGCCCATCGCGGTCAGCGCGTCTCCCACCAGCACCAGCGGCACCCCGGGCACCTCGCGGGTGCCGAGCACCGCCACCGCGCCCGCGTCCACCGCGCCGGCCGCGTAGTCGTGCCCGTCGACCTTCTCGCCCGGGAACGCGACGAAGAGCGCCCCGGCGGTGACCTTGCGCGAGTCGAACTCCACCGGGCCGGTGACCCGGGCCGCCGGGTCGGCGCCGACGAGACGGCCGTCGACGGCCGAGGCGACCTCGGCCAGGCTCAGCGGGATCACCGTCGACCCGCCAGATCCCCGAAGCGGGCGCCGAGCGCCTCCGCCAGCTCCACCCGGTCGTCGAACGGGTGCACCTCGCCGGCGACCTCCTGGCCACGCTCGTGGCCCTTGCCGAGCACCGCCACCACGTCGCCGGGCTCGGCGAGCCGGACCGCCTCGGCGATGGCGGCCCGCCGGCCCGGGGCCTCGATGATCCGGGCGGGGGCGGCGGCTGCGTACGCCCCGGCGAGCACCTCGGCCCGGATCGCGGCCGGGTCCTCGGTCCGCGGGTTGTCGTCGGTCACCAGCACCACGTCGGCGCCCCGCGCCGCGGCGGCGCCCATCACCGGCCGCTTGCCCCGGTCCCGGTCACCGCCCGCGCCGATGACGCAGATCAGCCGACCCGCGCTCAGCTCGCGCAGCGCGGCCAGGGCGGCCACGATGGCGTCGGACTTGTGCGCGTAGTCGACCACGCCGCGCACCGGACCGGCCGCGCTGACCAGCTCCAGCCGCCCCGGGACGCCGCCGCAGGCGGCCACCCCCTCGGCGGCCACCGCCGGGTCGACCCCGGCGGCCACCAGGCAGGCGATGGCCAGCAGCGCGTTGGCCACGTTGTGCCGGCCGGGCAGGGCCACCCCGGCGGGCAGCGCCAGGCCGTCCGGGCCGTGGACGGTGAAGCGCTGGGCGTACCCCTCGCCACCGACCTCGTCGGCCCACCAGGTGGCCGAGCGGTCGCCGGCCGCCGAGTAGCTGACCGTGGCCGGCTTGAACAGCGGGCGCAGCGCCGGGTCGTCGAGGTTGAGCACCTCGGCGGCGCAGCGGCCGTCGAAGAGCCGCGCCTTGGCCGCGAAGTAGTCGGCCGAGTCGGCGTGGAAGTCAAGGTGGTCGGAGCCGAAGTTGGTGTAGCCGCCGACGGTGAACCGGACCCCACCGACCCGCCCCATCGCCAGGGCGTGGCTGGAGACCTCCATGACCAGCGCGGTCACCCCGCGCTCGCGGGCGGCGGCGAGCATGGCGTGCAGGTCGGTCGCCTCCGGGGTGGTCCGGACGCTGTCGATCACCAGATCGCCCAGCCGGGTCTCCACGGTGCCGATCAGGCCGGTGGTGTGCCCGGCGGCGCGCAGGCCGGACTCCACCAGGTAGGCGGTCGAGGTCTTGCCGGCCGTGCCGGTGACCCCGATCACGGTCAGCCCCTCGGTCGGGTCGCCGTAGACGGCGGAGGCGAGGTCGCCGAGCACCGCCCGGGGGTCGGGCACCACCAGGGCGGGCAGGCCGGCCGCGGTCACCGCGGCGGCGCCGGCCGGGTCGGTCAGCGCGGCCACCGCGCCGGCGGCCGCGGCGGCCGCGGCAAACTCCGCGCCGTGCCGGCGGGCGCCGGGCAGCGCGGCGTACAGGTCGCCGGGACGGACCTCCTGGCTGGCATGGGTCGCCCCGGTCACCGCCACGTCGGCGGCGGCCTCCGGCGGCGCGACGGCGAGCCGGGCGGCGAGGTCGCCGAGCCGGACTCCGGGCACGGTACGGGGACGTGGATTGCCGGGCACGGCGTCAGACCCTACCCGGTCGTCCGGTTCCGACCGCACAGCCGCCCCGGTGGTTCGTCCCCACTCACCGATGATGTCCCGCCCTGGCTGCTCAGCGCGGAAAGACCTCGAACTTGGGGGCCTTGCCGCCCGACGGGGGAACCCGGTAATGCCGCAGCGTGAAGCCCATCATCTCGCGGAAGGCGGGCGCGGCCACCGTGCCGCCCTCGCCGCCGGGGCTCCACACGAAGACCGCCACCACGTACCGGGGCTTCTCCGCCGGGGCCATCCCGATGAACGAGCCGACCTCGCCGGGCTGCTTGTCCCCGTCGACCAGCCGCCAGCCGGTGCCGGTCTTGCCGGCGACCCGGTAGCCGGGCACCGCCGCGGCCACGCCGGTCGCCCCGTCGACGGTGGTGACCGCCTCCAGGATGGTGCGCAGCGCGGCGGCGTTGGCCGGGCTGAGCACCGGCCGGGTGACCCGCGGCCCGGCGGGCGTCCGCTTCCCGTCCGCCCCGCTGATCACCTCCTTGATCAGGTGCGGCTGGACGTACGTGCCGTTGTTGGCGATGGTGGCGTACGCGGCGGCCATCTGCAGGGGCGTGGCGTCCACGCTGTGCCCGATCGGCACCGACCCGGCCGACGAATCGCTCCACTCGTCGGCGGGCAGCAGCCGCCCGGAGGCCTCCCCCGGCATCCCCTCGCCGGTGGGCTGCCCCAGCCCGAACCGCTTCTGGTAGTCGATCAGCCGGTCCGGGCCCAGCTCGTCGGCGATCTGGATGGTGCCGACGTTGGACGAGAAGGCCATCATCCCCGGCAGGCTCATCCGCCGTCCGTGCGCCTTGTGCGTGTCGGCGAAGGTCGTGTCGCCCTTGGTGATGGTGTTGGCGATGGGCAGGGTGGTGTCGGGAGTGATCACACCCTCCTGCAACGCCGCGCCGAAGGTGATCGCCTTGTGCACCGAGCCCGGGTCGACCACGAAGCTGGTCGCCGCGTCCTCCCGGTCGGTCGGCCGGCTCGGCTCCGGGTTGGCCGCGTTGTAGCTGGGGTGGCTGGCCTGGGCCAGCACCTCGCCGGTCGCCACGTCCAGCACCACGGCCGCGCCGACGCTGCCCCGGGTCTGCGCCATCTGCCGGCCGAGCACCTGCTGCACCTGGTACTGCAGGTCCCGGTCGATGGTGAGCACCAGCGAGCTGCCCGGCTTGGCCGGGGTGGTCTGGCTGTAGCCGCCGGGGATGGGGGCGTCCAGGTCGCCCTGGCCCGCCTCGTAGACGCGCCGGCCGTCCTTGCCCTGGAGCACGTCGTCGTAGCGCGCCTCCAGCCCTTCCAGGCCGTTCATGTCCTGGCTGACGAAGCCGACCAGGTTGGCGGCCAGGTCGCCGCCGGGCACCTCGCGCCGCTCGTCGCGGTGGGTGCCGATGCCGGCGAGGTCGAGCGCCTCGATCTGCTTGGCCTTCGGGATGTCGACGCCCCGGGCCAGGTACTGGAACTGCGACTCGCCGCCGCCGGGCAGGCCGCGCCGCTTCATCTTCTCGGCCAGCTCGGAGGCGGGCACGCCGAGCAGCGGGGAGAGCAGGCGGGCGGTGGTCGCCCGGTCCTTGACCTGGGTCGGGTCGGCGAAGACGTACCGGGCCTCGACGCTGCGGGCCAGCGGCGCGCCGGTGCGGTCGACGATGGCGCCGCGCGGGGCGGGCAGGTCGACCCGGGTGAGCCGGGAGTCGATGCCCCCACCCGCGTACGCCGGGGTGTCCACCGCCTGGAGGAAGACCAGTCGGATGCCGATGGTGACGAAGAGCGCCAGCACGAGCATGGTGCCCAGCCGCAGCCGGCGGCGCGGCTCGGCCAGCTTCGGCGGCCGGCGGGGCTTGCGGGCGGGGCGGCGGGCCGCCGGACGGTCCGGCCGGCGCGGTGCGCGCTTGCCGGCCCGGCGGCGCGGCGGGGCCAGCTCCTCCTCGTCGTCGTCGGTCCAGGCCGGCCGCGTCGGGACGGTGCGGATGACGCCGGCCCGGGCGACCGGGGCGGCCTCCCGCCGCCCGGCGCGGGCTCCCGCCCGGCCGCCGTCGAGCACCTGCAAGGCCGGGCGGAACGGGTCGCCGGAGCGACCCGCCCGGGGGGTACGCCGCTGGCCGGCCCGCTCCTCACGGCCGCCGGTCCGCTCCTCGCCGCTCTCCCGGATGGTCCGGCCCCGGGGGGTGTACGCCCGGGCGTCGGAGATCCCGCCGATCCCCGGCTCGCCGGTGCGCGGGTCCCCGCCCCGACCGGCCCGGGACGGGCCGCGCCGGGAGCCCGTGGTGGGGTCCCGGCGCGGTTCGTCCGATCTCGGCGGCACTGCTATCCCCCGTTGCCCTGCTGGCTGGTGATCGCCGGCTGCCCGTCGGCGGGCTGCGGCACGCCGATCATCCGGCCGTCCGGCAGCCGGATGTAGGCCGGCTCACCGGCCTCGACCAGGCCGAGCTTGCGCGCCTCGGCGGTCAGGTTGCCCGGCGCCCGGGCCTCCTCGATCTGCTTGTTCAGCTGCTGCTCGTCCACGTCGAGGCGGGCCTGCTGCTGCTGGAGCTGCTGGAGCTTGAAGGCGTTCTCGTTGATCTTCGTGTTGACGGCCAGGATGCCCAGCACCCCGCCGACGACCAGCACCACGATCAGCGCCGCGAACGGCGCCCGCGGCACCCGCACCGGCGGCGGCGGAGCGACCCGCAGCCGGGGCCGGGCGGCCGTGGTGTCGGCGACCTTCTCGGCCGGCCGCAGCGCGGCGTTGCCCTGGACCGGGAACTCGCGCGCCCCCCGGGCGCGAGTCTCCCCCTGCCGGCCGGCGAGGTTCGCCGGCTTGTCGCCGCGCGTGGTGCGCTGCGCCGCGGTCCGGCCCCCCGACCGCGGTGCGCGCTGCCCGACGGCCTCCCGGCCGTCGCGCTTGTTGACGTTCATGTTCCCTCCCCCTCTTCGTCCGTCCCTCTGCCGTCCCCCGGCGCCGACCCAAGGTCCACTGTGGAACCCGGCGTCGACCCCGTCCCCGGTTGGTGCATCGCCTTGACCCGGCGGCGGTACCGTTCGCGGTCGGTCCGCCCCTGCTGCTCGGTGGCCGGGTCGAGTCGCTCCGCGGCCCGCAGGCGCACCGAGGCGGCGCGCGGGTTCACGGCGACCTCCGCCTCCCCGGGAAGCTCGGCGCCCCGGCTGAGCAGCCGGAACGTCGGGCCCGACCCGGGAAGTTCCACCGGAAGGTCGATCGGGCCCTTACTGCGGACCCGGTCGGCGAGCGCCTGCTTGGTGAGCCGGTCCTCCAGCGAGTGGTAGGACAGGACCACCATGCGGCCGCCCACGTTGAGCTTGTCCAGAGCGGCCGGCAGCGCCGTCTCCAGCGCTGCCAGCTCCCTGTTTACCTCGATCCGTAAAGCCTGAAACGTTCTCTTGGCCGGGTGTCCACCCGTTCGTCGGGCTGGTGCCGGAATGCTCTCCCTGACCAGCTCGGCGAGCCGGGCCGAGGAGGTGATCCGGCCGCGCTCACGCTCCCGGAGGATCGCCGAGGCGATCCGCCCGGCGAACTTCTCCTCGCCGTAGACCCGCAGCACCCGGGCCAGGTCCGGGTGCGAGTAGGTGTTGACCACCTCCTCGGCGGTCACCCCCCGGGTCTGGTCCATCCGCATGTCCAGCGGCGCGTCCTGGGCGTACGCGAACCCGCGGTCGGGCGCGTCCAGCTGCAACGAGGAGACCCCCAGGTCGAACAGGATCCCGTCGATGCCCGGGTAGCCGAGCTGCTCCAGCACCTCGGGCAGCTCGTCGTAGACGGCGTGCACCAGGTGGATCCGGTCGGCGAAGCGAGCCAGCCGGACCCGCGCGTGGGCGAGGGCCTCGGTGTCCCGGTCCAGGCCGATCAGCACCGTCCGCGGGTGCCGTTCCAGCACCGCCTCGGCGTGCCCGGCCAGCCCCAGCGTCGCGTCGACGTGCACCGTCCGGTCACCCCGGTCCAGCGCGGGGGCCAGCAACTCGAGACACCTCTCGAGCAGCACCGGCACGTGCGTGCCGCGTAGCTCCCCCATGTCGACCCCCACTGGTTGAAAGTTCCGTTCGGTCCTGCGACCCTGCTCGTCGGACGACGCCGTCCCGTCGTACCGCCAGATCCCCATCCGCTCCCGCTTCGCCTCCCGGGGCCGCGGCCCCGGAGACTGATCGTGCGCCTGGCACCGGGGAAGGGGTGCCAGGAACTCGAAAGCGGCTGGAGATCTCGCAGTACGTCGGGCGTCGTCACGCCCTACAGGCCGCCGGGCAGCACCCCCTCCTCGATGTCGGCGAAGTCGTCTTCGCTCTCGGCGAGATAGGTCTCCCAGGCCGCCTTGTCCCAGATCTCCACCCGGGTGCTCGCCCCGATCACCACCAGGTCCCGGTCGAGCGCGGCGTACGACCGGAGGTGGGCCGGGATGGTGACCCGTCCCTGCTTGTCGGGGACCTCGTCGTGCGCGCTGGCGAAGAAGACCCGGCTGTAGGCCCGGGCCGCCTTGTGCGTCATGGGTTGCGCGCGCAACTGGTCGGCGATCCGCTGGAACTCGGGCGTGGGGAAGACGTAGAGGCAGCGCTCCTGCCCTTTGGTGATCACGACACCCCCCGCCAGCTCGTCCCGGAACTTCGCCGGAAGGATCAACCGGCCTTTGTCGTCCAGGCGCGGAGTGTGGGTGCCGAGGAACATCGGCCCTACCCCCTCGCCCTTTAGCGGCGTTCGCGGCGCCGCTGACCCCCCGGGCCGGTGGGCCCTCCCGGCCTCACCATCGCGCCCCACTCTACTCCACTTCCCTCCACCTGCAACCAGAAACGCCCGCGTGGCGCGCCGCTCCGCCGGGCAAAAGCGCACGTCAGGAGGGGTGGAGCGGAGTGGAGGGCCGGAGCACCCCCCGCGCCGCGTCCGCTACCCGACATAGGTCGACTCCGACCGGCGGAGCGCGGGGCGACCGGACGCCCGAGAAGGGTCCGGCCGAACGGTTCGCCGTCGGCGGCGATCTGGTGGGCGTGCGGGTCCGGTAACCTCGCTCGGGTGACGGACGCGAAGATGCCCCTGCGGGCAAAGGTGGCCAGCTCCGTGTCCCGGACGGCCGCGGCCCTGTCGCGCGCCGCCGGCCGGGGCGACGGCTCGGTGATCGGCGGCTGGATCGGGCTGAAGATCGATCCCGACCTGCTGGCCCACCTCTCCGCCGGCCGCGCCATCGCGCTGGTCTCCGGCACCAACGGCAAGACCACCACCACCCGGCTCGCCGCTGCCGCCGTCGGGGTGCTCGGTCGGGTGGCCACCAACTCCTTCGGCGCCAACATGCCGACCGGCCACACCTCCGCCCTGGCCAAGGCGGGCAGCACCCCGTACGCGGTGCTGGAGGTCGACGAGCACTACCTCGCGCAGGTGCTGGAGGCCACCGAGCCGCACGTGGTGGCGCTGCTCAACCTCTCCCGCGACCAGCTGGACCGGGCCAAGGAGGTCGCCATGATGGCGCAGCTCTGGCGCGCGGCGCTGGTCCGGCACGCCGACGTGCGGGTGGTGGCCAACGCCGACGACCCGATGGTGGTCTGGGCGGCCACCCCGCCGGCCGACCCGGCGCGCGGGGTCAACCCGCCGCACGTCACCTGGTTCAGCGCCGGCCAGCGCTGGCACGACGACTCCTGGGTCTGCCCGGAATGCGGCTCCACCATCCAGCGCTCAGGAGAGCAGTGGTGGTGCACCGGCTGCCCGCTGCGCCGGCCCGAGCCGCAGTGGACCGTGGAGGACGAGGGCGTCCTCGATCCCACCGGCGCCTGGCACAAGGTGGCCCTCCAGCTCCCCGGCAAGGTCAACATCGGCAACGCGGCCACCGCGCTGGCCGTCGCCGCCGAGTTCGGGGTACGCCCCGTCGACGCGGTCTCCCGGCTGGGCACGGTCACCTCGGTCGCCGGCCGCTACGCCCAGGTCGACCGGGACGGGCGCAACATCCGGCTGCTGCTGGCCAAGAACCCGGCCAGCTGGCTGGAGGCGTTCGACATGGCCGACGTTGCGCCGACGCTGCTCTCCATCAACGCCCGCGACCCCGACGGGCTGGACACCTCCTGGCTCTTCGACGTCGACTTCGCCCCGCTGCGCGGCCGGCAGGTGCTGATCACCGGCGACCGGGCGTACGACCTGGCGGTCCGGCTCGACGTCAACGCCGTGCCGTTCCAGCACGTGCGGACGTTCGACGAGGCGGTCCGGGCGGTCCCGCCGGGCCGGCTGGAGGTCATCGCGAACTACACCGCCTTCCAGGACATCCGAGCGGAGTTGGACCGTGTCAACTGAGAGCCTGCGCATCGTCTGGATCTACCCCGACCTGCTCTCCACCTACGGCGACCGGGGCAACATGCTGATCCTGGCCCGCCGGGCGCAGCTGCGCGGGATGCCGGTCGAGGTGCTGGAGGTCCGCTCCGACCAGCGGCTGCCCGCCACCGCCGACATCTACCTGATCGGCGGCGGCGAGGACGGCCCGCAGGCGCTGGGAGCGCAGCGGCTGATCGCCGACGGCGGCCTGCACCGGGCAGTCGCCCAGGGCTCGGTGGTCTTCGGCGTCTGCGCCGGCTACCAGCTGCTCGGCACCTCCTTCTTCGCCAAGGGCACCAAGTGCGCCGGGCTGGAGCTGCTCGACCTCTCCTCCGACCGTGGCCCCACCCGGGCCGTGGGCGAACTGGCCGGCGAGATCGACCCGCGGCTGGGCGTACCGGCGCTGTCCGGGTTCGAGAACCACGGCGGGCGCACCCACCTCGGCCCCGGCGTCTCGCCGCTGGCCCGGGTCACCGCCGGGGTCGGCAACGACGGCGCCACCGAGGGCGCCTGGCGCGGCAAGCTGCTCGGCACGTACTCGCACGGGCCGGCGCTGGCCCGCAACCCGGCCCTGGCCGACCTGCTGCTGCGCTGGGCCGCCGGGGTGCACCAGCTCCCGCCGCTGGACGACACCTGGGCCGACCGGCTCCGCTCCGAGCGCCGCGCCGCGGTGGCCGCCGCCGACCGGGCATGATCCACGCCGTCCGGCGGCTGCTCCGCCAGCCGTCCGGGCGTCGCTTCGCCGCGCTGCTGCTCCTGCTCGCCGGCTTCGGGGTGCTGCTGCTGGTGGCGCCCCGGCCGGACGTCGCCCGGCTGCCGCGCCTCGCCGACTCCCTCGGCGGGTACGCCCCGCTCGCGGCGATCGCCGCCGGGGCGGTGCTGCTGGTCGCGCTGGTCCCCCGGACCTTCGTCACGCTGGCCTCCGGCGCCATCTTCGGCCCCCTGGAGGGCGCCGCGTACGCGCTCGGCGCGGCCCTGTTCGCCGCGGCGATCGGCTTCGCGGTCGGCCGGGCGCTGGGCCGGGAGTTCGTCGCGGAACACCTCCGGGGCCGGCTGGCCCGGCTCGACGGCTGGTTCGCCCGGCAGAGCGTGCTGGGGGTGATCACCGTCCGGCTGTTGCCCATCGCCGGCTTCGGCCTGGTCAGCTACGGCTACGGCACCACCGGCGCGCGGGTGCTGCCGTTCCTCGCCGGCAGCGTGCTCGCCTCCGCCCCGACCGCGTTCGGCTACGCCGCGATCGGCGCGGCGGTCAGCTCGCCGGGCGAGGTCAACTGGTACGCCGCCGCCCCCGCCAGCCTCGGCCTGATCGCCAGCGCCGTGCTGATCCACCGCTGGTGGCGGGCCGAACGGCAGCGCCGGCTCGCTGCGACGGAGCCGCGACCGTGACGGGTGGGGACCGGCCGCCGCGCCGCGCCGGCGTGACCGGCGCCGACGGACAGGCCGCCGAGGTGGCCGGCGCCGACCCGGCTGAGCTGGGCCGGCGCTGCCGGCTGCTCTGCGACGGCTACGACGCGGCCGCCGCCGGACCGGATCCGGTACCGCTCCCCCGGGACGAGTTGGTCACCGTCATGCTCGACCAGATCGAGGGCACCTGGCGGGGCATCGACGCCGGCGCGGACCGGGACGAGCCCGGCATGCGCCGGCTGCGCGCGGCCGGCGCGGTCGACGGGGTACGCCGCTGGCAGGACTGGCTGCGCACCCACCGGCGCACCGTGGAGTCGACCCTGCACGCCTGAAGCCCGCTGCGCCCCCGGCCGTGGATGGCCCGGGCGTGTCGCGGCCCGAAGTGCACGTGGCCGAGGAGCGTGATGACTGTGCGGCATAAATATGCCCCACAGTCATCACGCTCGTCTTGGCGTGCGCCACCACGGCCATCACGCTCCGTGCCCCGGCCTTCCGGGCGGCGTTTCCCGATGGACCGGGCCGCACCGCTCTTGTCCCGGCCTCCGGGCGGCGTTTCCCGATGGACCGGGCCGCGCCCGACCGCTGCGGGACTGGGCCGCGCCCGACCGCCGCGGGGCCGGGTGGGTCATTCCGACGGGTGGACCAGCCTCGCCTCGTAGGCGGCGATGACCAGGTGCACCCGGTCGCGGGCGCCGAGCTTGGTGAAGAGCCGGGCCACGTGCGCCTTGGCGGTGGCCGCGCTGATCACCAGCTCGCCGGCGATCTCGGCGTTCGACATCCCCCGCCCGACCAGGGTCAGGACCTCCCGTTCCCGGTCGGTCACCCCGACCAGGGCGCGCGGTCGGGCCGGCGGGCCGGGTCGGCGGGCGAACTCGGCGATGAGCCGGCGGGTGACGCCGGGCGCGATCAGCGCGTCCCCGGCGGCCACCACCCGGATCGCGGCGAGGATGTCGTCGAGGGCCATGTCCTTGACCAGGAACCCACTGGCGCCGGCCCGCAGCGCGGCGTGCACGTGCTCGTCGTCGTCGAACGTGGTGAGCACCAGGACGCGGGTCGGCCCGCCGGGCGCGGTGATCGCGCGGGTGGCCTGGATGCCGTCCGTGCCGGGCATCCGCAGGTCCCCCCGAGGAGGGATGGCTGTTCGTGGTGCTCGCCGCCGGCAGCGTCGGGGCCGTGATGATCGCCAGCGAGTACGCCAGCGGGCAGATCCGCACCACCTTCGCGGCCGTACCCGCGCGGTGGGCGGTGGCCGCCGCGAAGGTGGTGGTGCTCGCGGCGGTGATGACGGCCGTCGGCGCGCTGGCCTCGGGCGGCGCGTTCTGGCTCTCCCAGGCGATCCTCGCCGACCGGCACGCCGGCGCGTCGATCTCCGATCCCGGCGCGCTGCGCGCGGTGGTCGCGTCGGCGCTGCTGGTGCCGGTCTGCGCGCTGGCCGGGCTGGGCATCGGCGCCCTCGTCCGGCACACCGCTCCGGCGATCGTCACCACCACGGCGGTGCTGCTCCTGCTGCCGCTGGCGTTCGACACGCGCCACCGGTGGACCGCCGCCGTCAACCACGCGCAGCCGGTCCCCGCCTGGGAACGGCTGGTGGAGATCGTCCCGTTCCCGAACTACGACGGCTGGGTGGCCACGATTTCCACCTCCTGGACCGTCTTCGCCGCCTGGTCCCTGACCGCCACCCTGGCCACCCTCATCGCCCTCCACCACCGCGACCCCTGACCCACCCACCCCGGCCCAAGACCTGCCCACTTTCACGGAAAGAGTGGCTATTCCGCGCGGAATAGCCACTCTTTCCGTGAAACTGCAAGCCCCCGGCCGGGGGCGGCGGAGTCAGGCGACTACGGAGACCATGCGGCCCTTGACGACGATGACCTTGCGGGGTTCCTTGCCGGCCAGCGGGCCGGCGACCGCCTCCAGGGCCGCCGCGCGGACGGTCTCCTCGGACGCGTCGGCGGGGACCTCGACCCGGCCCCGGACCTTGCCGTTGATCTGCACCGGGTACGTCACCGTCTCGGCGACCAGCAGCGCCGGGTCGGCGGTCGGGAAGTCCGCGTACGTCAGCGAGGTCTCGTGCCCCATCCGCCGCCACAGCTCCTCGGCCACGTGCGGGGCGAACGGCGCCAGCATCAGCACCAGCGGCTCGGCCACCTCGCGCGGGGTCTCCGACAGCCGGGTCAGCCCGTTGGTCAGCTCGATCAGCTTGGCGATCGCGGTGTTGAACCGGATCGCCTCCATGTCGCCGCGGACCCCGTCGACGACCTTGTGCAGCAGCCGTCGGGTCGCCTCGTCGGCCGGGGCGTCGGTGACCCGCAGCGCGCCGGTCTGCTCGTCGACGATCGCCCGCCAGACCCGCTGCAGGAACCGGTACGACCCGACGACCGCCCGGGTCTCCCACGGGCGGGACACCTCCAGCGGACCCATCGACATCTCGTAGACCCGGAACGTGTCGGCGCCGTACGCGGCGCACATCTCGTCGGGCGTGACGACGTTCTTCAGGGACTTGCCCATCTTGCCGTACTCGCGCTTGACCTGGGTGTCGCCCAGGTAGAAGCCGCCGTCGCGCTCGATCACGTCCTCGGCCGGCACGTAGGCGCCCCGGGCGTCGGTGTACGCGTACGCCTGGATGTAGCCCTGGTTGAACAGCTTGCGGAACGGCTCGAACGACGAGACGTGGCCCAGGTCGTACAGCACCTTGTGCCAGAAGCGGGCGTACAGCAGGTGCAGCACGGCGTGCTCGGCGCCGCCGACGTACATGTCGGTGCCGCCGCAGTCGCCCTCGCCGCGCGGGCCCATCCAGTACCGCTCGTTCTCCGCGTCGACGAACCGCTCGGAGTTGGTCGGGTCCAGGTAGCGCAGCTCGTACCAGCAGGAGCCGGCCCACTGCGGCATCACGTTGGTCTCGCGGGTGTAGCGCTTCGGGCCGTCACCCAGGTCCAGCTCCACCTCGACCCAGTCGCGCCGCCGCGACAGCGGAGTCTCCGGGTTGCTGTCGGCGTCGTCGGCGTCGAAGGTGCGCGGCGAGAAGTCGTCCACCTCGGGCAGCTCGACCGGCAGCATCTCCTCGGGCAGCGCGATCGCCGCTCCGGTCTTGTCGTACACGATCGGGAACGGCTCGCCCCAGTAGCGCTGCCGGGAGAACAGCCAGTCGCGCAGCCGGTAGGTGACCGCGCCGGCGCCGTGCCCGTTGGCCTCCAGCCACTCGATGATCGCCGCCTTGGCGTCGGCGACCCCCAGGCCGTTCAGGTCCAGGCCGCGGTCGGGCGCGGCGCTGTTGATCGCCGGGCCGTCCCCGGTGTACGCCTTGCCGTCGAAGCCCTCCGACGGCTGCACGGTCCGCACGATCGGCAGCTCGAAGACCTCGGCGAACGCCCAGTCCCGCTCGTCCTGCGCGGGCACCGCCATGATCGCGCCGGTGCCGTAGCCGGCCAGCACGTAGTCGGCGATGAAGATCGGGATCTGCCCGCCGGTGACCGGGTTGACGGCGAACGCGCCGACGAAGACGCCGGTCTTCTCCTTCGTGTCGGCCTGCCGCTCGACGTCGGTCTTGGCCGCCGCCGCCTTCCGGTACGCCTCCACGGCCGCGCGCGGGTTGGCGTGCCCGCCGGTCCAGGCGTCCTTCGTCCCGGCCGGCCAGGCCGCCGGCACCAGCGCGTCGACCAGCTCGTGCTCCGGGGCCAGCACCATGTAGGTGGCGCCGAAGATGGTGTCCGGCCGGGTCGTGAACACCCGGATCGGCTCCCGCTCGGTGGGGAAGTCGATGTGCGCGCCCTGGGAGCGGCCGATCCAGTTGCGCTGCATCAGCTTGATCGGCTCGGGCCAGTCCAGGGTGTCCAGGTCGTCCAGCAGCCGGTCGCCGTACGCGGTGATCCGCATCATCCACTGCTTCAGGTTGCGCTTGAAGACCGGGAAGTTGCCCCGCTCGGAGCGGCCGTCGGCAGTGACCTCCTCGTTGGCCAGCACGGTGCCCAGCCCGGGGCACCAGTTCACCGGGGCCTGCGAGACGTACGCCAGCCGGTGGTCGTCGACGATCGTCCGCCGCTCGGCCACGGTCAGCTCGGCCCAGGGCCGGCCGTCCGGGGTGGGGCGGTTGCCGCCCTCGAATTCGGCGATCAGCTCGGCGATCGGGCGGGCCCTGCGCACGTCCGGGTCGTACCAGGAGTTGAAGATCTGCAGGAAGATCCACTGGGTCCAGCGGTAGAAGTCGGTGTCGATGGTCGCCACCGAGCGGCGCTCGTCGTGGGCCAGCCCCAGCCGGCGCAGCTGCGCCTTGTACCGCTCGATGTTCGCCACCGTGGTGGTCCGCGGGTGGGTGCCGGTCTGCACCGCGTACTGCTCGGCGGGCAGCCCGAACGCGTCGAAGCCCATCGCGTGCAGCACGTTGCGCCCGGCCATCCGCTGGTAGCGGGCGAAGCAGTCGGTGCCGATGTAGCCCAGCGGGTGGCCGACGTGCAGGCCGGCGCCCGACGGGTACGGGAACATGTCCAGCACGTACAGCTTCTCCGCGCCGGCCCGGGGGTGGTCCGGGTCGGCCAGCGGGCCGGTCGGGTTCGGGGCGTGGAAGGTGCCCTCACGCGCCCAGACGTCCTGCCAACGCTGCTCGATCTCGTCGGCCAGGGCCGCGGTGTACCGGTGGGGGGGAATGTCGCCCGCCGGTGCGGCTGCCTCACTCATGGCGTCTCCTCGCTTCGCTCGTCGCCGCCGGCCGTGCGCGGCCGGGCTGGGTGCTGACCTCGCTCGGCGTGGTCATGGGTCGGTATGGGGAGTGGATCCGCTCTCGGTGCGGCCCGCCCGGGCGGGCCCGGGGCACACGCCGGCCGGCGGAGGGCACAAAAAAGCCCCTCGCGCAGGAGGGGCCGCCGTGCTGTCGCGCGTCAGCGCATCAGCACGGCCCGGTAAGAAGCAGGAAGACTCCGGCCATGTCCGGCAGTGTACCTCGCCCCCGGGCGTACGGGTGGCCCGCCACTGCGGGGTCGGCGCCGGGCCGGCCGGGGCCACCCCCGCCGGGGCCCGCGCCGGTGCCCATCGTGATCATGGTGGGCACCGACAGCGACCGTCAGGTCCCCCGTTGCGGTGGATATTCGGGGCGTAACCGACCGTCTACCTGCGGGGGTCGGCGACAACGAGAAACATGGTTAGCCTGAGAACCAGTGAGATTTCTGCGGCAGACGTGGCTCGGCGTCGCGAACCCAACGGCGGGTCCAGGTGCTCTATACAGAGCTGCCGTTCCGGCGACGAGGAGGAGGCCCGTGACACAACAGACCTGGGACGAGGTGGGCGGCCTGCTGCCGCACGACCAGTTCCGCGCCGCCAGCGAAGCCATCGTGGCCAACATCGAGCAGGTCATCGAAGGCAAGACCGCGACCGTGCGCCTCGCCCTGGCCGTCCTGCTCGCCGAGGGACACCTCCTGATCGAGGACGTGCCGGGTGTCGGCAAGACCAAGCTGGCCAAGGCCCTCGCCCGCTCGATCGACTGCTCGGTCCGGCGCATCCAGTTCACCCCCGACCTGCTGCCCAGCGACGTCACCGGGGTCAGCGTCTACAACCAGGAGACGCACGACTTCGAGTTCCGGCCGGGCGCCGTCTTCGCCAACCTGGTGGTCGGCGACGAGATCAACCGGGCCTCGCCGAAGACCCAGTCCGCGCTGCTCGAGTGCATGGAGGAGCGGCAGGTCACCGTCGACGGGGTCACCTACCAGCTCCAGACGCCGTTCATGGTGATCGCCACCCAGAACCCGATCGAGATGGAGGGGACGTACCCCCTGCCGGAGGCCCAGCGCGACCGGTTCACCGCCCGGATCGCCATGGGCTACCCGGACCCCGGCGCCGAGCTGGCCATGCTGGACGGCCACGGCGCCACCGACCCGCTGCAGGAGCTGCGCCCGGTCTCCGACGCCGCGACGGTGCGCCAGCTGATCGCCACGGTCCGGCAGGTGCACGTCGCGGACGCGGTCAAGCAGTACGCGGTGGACCTGGTCACCGCCACCCGCGAGGCCCCCGACCTGCGCCTCGGCGCCTCCCCCCGGGCCACGCTCCAGCTGCTGCGGACCGCCCGCGCGGTCGCCGCGCTGGAGGGTCGGGACTACGTGCTCCCCGACGACCTGCAGGCGCTGGCGGTGCCGGTGCTGGCGCACCGGATCATCCCGACCGCCGACGCCCAGCTGGCCCGGCGCACCACCGACGCGATCGTCTCGGAGCTGGTGCACCGGCTGGCGCTGCCGCAGGAGCGCAAGCGCACCCCGTACGACACGCCGCGGCCCGCCGCGGGCAACGGCCGCGGGCCGTACGAGCCGCGGAGGCCCTGAGGTGCGCGACGGGCTGCGCGGCCTGACCGCCCGCGGCCGCTCGTTCCTGGCGGCCGCGATCGCGGCGGCGGTCTCCGCCGGCCTCCTCGGCGAGAAGGACCTGCTGCGGGTGGCCGTGCTGCTCGCCGTCCTGCCGCTGCTCGCCGCGCTCTACGTCGGGCGCAGCCGCTACAAGCTGGCCTGCAACAGGTCGCTGGAGCCGCACCGGGTGCCGGTCGGGGCGAGCTCCCGGGTGGTGCTGCGCCTGCAGAACATGTCCCGCCTGCCCACCGGCACCCTGCTGCTGGAGGACCGGCTGCCGTACGCGCTGGGCAGCCGGCCCCGGGTGGTGCTGGAGCGGCTCGGCGCGCACCAGGCCAGCTCGGTCGCGTACACGGTCCGCGCCGACGTGCGCGGCCGGTACGAGGTGGGCCCGCTGGTGGTCCGGCTGACCGACCCGTTCGGGCTCTGCGAGCTGACCCGGGCCTTCCCCAGCACCGACCACCTGACCGTGATCCCCCAGGTCACCCCGCTGCCGACGGTGCGCCTCCCCGGCGAGTACGCCGGCAGCGGCGACAGCCGGGCCCGGTCGGTGGCGGTGCACGGCGAGGACGACGCCGCCACCCGGGAGTACCGGGTCGGCGACGACCTGCGCCGGGTGCACTGGAAGTCGACCGCCCGCACCGGTGAGCTGATGGTGCGCCGCGAGGAGCAGCCCTGGGAGAGCCGGGCCACCGTCGTGCTGGACACCCGGGCGTTCGGCCACCGCGGCGACGGCCCGACCGCCAGCTTCGAGTGGGCGGTCTCCGCCGCCGCGAGCATCGCGGTGCACCTGCGCCAGTCCGGTTACAAGCTGCGGCTCGTCACCGGCTCCGGTGCGGACGTGGACGCCACCGAGGCCGCCGGGGACGGCCTGCTCCTGGACCACCTGGCGGACGTCCGCCTCGACCAGCGCGGCGAGGTCGCCACCCTGGTGCAGCGGGTCCGGCAACGCTCCGACGGCGGCCTGATCATCGCCCTGCTCGGTGCGGTGAGCACCGCCGAGGCCGAGCTGCTGGCCGGGCTGCGCGGCAACGGGGCGACCTGCGTCGCCTTCCTGTTGGACAGCTCCACCTGGCTCAACCTGCCCGAGAAGGCCCGCGCCGAGTCGGAACGGGCGCACGGCGCGGCCGCGCTCGCCCTGCTCCAGGGCGGCTGGCGGGTGATCGGGGTGGACCACGGCGGCCGGCTGCCGGCGCTCTGGCCGCAGGCCGCCCGGGGCTCGCAGGGCTTCGCGTTGCGCGCGGCGCTCGCCGAGACGGTCGCCGGCGGCGTCCGATGACGGAAAGGGTGACGTCGTGATCGCGTCCCGGAACCTCGGCTTCGTGGCCGCCGCGGCGACTCTGCTCGCCGCGGCGCCGCTGTCTTCGATCTTCCAGCGCTGGACCTGGCTGATCGAGGCCGCCATCGCGGTGGCCGTGGTCGCCGGGGTGGCCGCGCTGACCCGACTGGTCCGGGCTCCCCTGTGGGGCCAGGTGCTGGGCATGCTGGCCGGCCTGCTGCTCGCCCTGACCTGGCTCTTCCCGGGCGGCACCGAGCTGGTCGCGTTCCTGCCCACGCCGGCCACCCTGGCCCACTTCGGCGAGCTGTTGCAGGGCTCTTTCCAGGACATGCGCTCGTACGGCGTCGAGGTGCCGGACACCACCCCGCTGCTGTTCGTCACCGTGCTCGGGGTGGGCTCGGTGGCGATCATGGTGGACGTGCTCGCGGTGGGGCTGCGCCGTCCGGCGCTGGCCGGCCTGCCGATGCTGGCCATCTACTCGGTGCCGGTGGCGGTCTACGTGGACAGCGTGCCCGCGCTGCCGTTCGTGGTCGGCGCCTCCGGCTACCTGTGGCTGCTGGTCACCGACAACGTCGACCGGGTACGCCGGTTCGGCCGCCGGTTCACCGGCGAGGGACGCGACGTTGACGTCTGGGAGTCCTCCCCGCTGGCCGCGGCCGGCCGCCGGCTGGCGGTGGTGGGCGTGGCGCTGGCCGTGGTGCTCCCACTGGCCGTGCCCGGGATGACCGGAGGGCTGCTCGACCAGGTCAACTCGAACGGCAACGGCACCGGCAACGGGCGGCCCGGCCAGGGCGGCAGCCCCGGCCGGATCGACCTGTTCGCCGCGCTCAGCGGCCAGCTCAACCAGAGCGAGGTGGCCGAGATGGTCAAGGTCACCACCACCGAGCCGAGCCCCTTCTACCTGCGCTTCGGCGTCGCCGACGAGCTGCGGCCGGACGGCTTCCGGGTGCGCCCGCCCAACGGCCGGCGGGTGGACCGGGACCTGCCCGCCCCACCGGCCCGCCAGGGTGCCGAGCAGCAGCGGTACCGGGCCACGGTCGAGGTCACCCGCAACCTGGAGATGCCGTTCATGCCGGTGTACGCCGACCCGGTGAACGTCGACGGGCTCAGCCGCAACTGGCTCTACGACTCGAACCTCGGGGTGGTCTTCTCCAACCAGGACAACTCCCGGGGCAAGCGCTACTCCTTCGAATACGTCCGCTCGACGTTCACCCCGGCGGCGCTGCGCCGGGCCCGCTCCCTGCCCGCCGAGCACCCGATCGCCGTCCAGCAGACCCGGCGACCGGCGGTGCAGCAGGTCGACCTGCTGGTGTCCCGGCTGGTCGAGGGGAAGCGGAACGACTACGACAAGGTCCGGGCGATCTACGACTACTTCTCCCGGGAGAACGGCTTCAGCTACTCGCTGAGCACCAAGGGTGGCACCAGCGGCGAGGAGATCGTCGACTTCCTCACCAGCAAGGTCGGCTACTGCCAGCAGTACGCGGCGGCGATGGCCTGGCTGGTGCGCTCCGCCGGCATCCCGGCCCGGGTGGCGTTCGGCTTCACCAACGGCGCCAGCGCCGGCGACGACGCGTACGTGCTGACCAACCGCAACCTGCACGCCTGGACGGAGGTCTACTTCGACCAGCTGGGCTGGGTTCCGTTCGACGCGACCCCGGCGTACGCGGTGCAGGGCGCGAACCGCTCGGCCTGGGCCCCGGACAGTGACGCCCCGGACCCGGAACCCTCGGAGACCACCGCGCCCGGCGCCTCCCCCGAGGACCCGGCCGCCACGGCCGGGCCGGACCGGGAGGACGCCGCCGACCGGGACACCGACGCCGGCTTCGACGCGGCCGGCGGCGCCCCGACCCGGCGCGCGCCGAACTGGCCCTGGTGGACGGCAGGTGCCGTGCTGGCGCTGATCGCCCTGCTCTGTCTGCCGGCCCTGCGGCGGATGGCGCTGCGGCGTCGCCGGCACGGCCGGCCAGCCCGGGCGGTCGCCGCCGTCGCCGGCACCGGCGGCCCGGACGGGGCGGGCGGGGCGGCCGCCGACGCGCCCGGCATGGTCGTGCTCGGCGCGGACCACGACCGGGCCCGCGCCGACGCGCACGCGGCCTGGGACGAGCTGCTGGACACGCTGGTCGACTACCGGGTACGCGTGGACCGCACCGAGACGCCCCGGGCCACCGCCGAGCGGCTGGCCCGCGAGGCCGTCGCCGACGACACCGCGTCCGCGGCGGCGGTACGGCTGCTCGGCCGGGCGGAGGAGCGGGCCCGTTACGCCCGCGACCCGCTCACCGGCGAGCCGTTGCACCCGGCGTTGACGGCGGTCCGGGGCGCCCTCGCCGCCCGGTCGGACCGGCGCACCCGGTTCCTGGCGACCGTGCTGCCGCCGTCGGTGCTGCTGCGCTGGCGGCTGACGGTGGCGGACTCGTCCTCCCGGCTGGTGGCCAGCGGCGGGCGGACCCGCTCACGGTTGCTGCGCTGGAACCCGCGCCGGCTGCTCGCCGACCGCGCCACCCGCCGGGCCTGACCCGGCCCTCACCCGGCCACGTGCTCGGGGCCGCCCCGGCCCCGAGCACGTCTCGGCGTCCCGGGCGCCGCCGGGGGACCGGGCGGCACCGACGGGCCGGCCGCCGTCTGCGGCGGCACGCAATATCGCCGACATGGTGGCATTCCGCGCCTCCGGACCCCGCCACGACGCCGACACCGAGTCGATCACGACCGGTTGCCTCGGTGAGACGAAGGGGCACCCCGGCCCGCCCCGGACCAGACGGGCGGCGCGGCCGGCGCGTCCAGACCAGCAGGCCAGCGGGCCAGCGAGCCGCCAGGCCCGGGGGGTCGGCTCCGGATCGGGGTCGGACGTGCGGAAACGACGGAGGTGGCCGGACCGCGTCCGGCACCCACCGTCGTGGCGACGCCCACCCGCCTCAGGGGCGGTGAGCGTTCAGCGATGTCCCTCCGGGCGCTGCCGCCACCGGTCCTCCATGCGGTCCAGCAGCGACGGCCGTCGACCACCCGCGCGCCCGCGCGGACGACGGCGACTCGTCGTGCCACCCACCACGTGCAGGTCGGGTGACTGCGACCGGCGATGCGACTGCACCGCGTAGCCCAGCGCGGCCAGCATGACGACGAAGCCCGCCACTGCCAGCGGCGGAGTCTTGATCACCGCGCCGTAGACCAACAGGGCCAGGCCGACAACGACCACGCCGGCAGCGACGAGCAGGCGACGCCGCGCGTGGAAACGCGGGTCGCTGGCGCGCACGGCCGAGGCGAATTTGGGGTCCTCGGCAAGCGACCGCTCGATCTGCTCGAACAGCCGCTGCTCGTGCTCCGAGAGCGGCACGGCACTCCTCCCCGGTCACGTTGGTCGGCCCGGTCGGGCCGACAGACCGTGGCAGCCAACCGGCTGCTTGCCGTCAAGTCTACGAGGGGGCTCGCGCGTCGGAAAGCGGGACGACCTACGGCCGGGTCGGATTTTCGCTTCTACGGGTATCACGCTTGCCGAGCAGACTGGCCGGACCTATGACGGACCGCCCGAAACGGGCAGCCGCGGCGTCGGCGGCAGCTTCCGCCTCCCGCCAGCCGCGCTCGGGCGCGCCGAGGGTCAGCTGCTGTGGCGTCTCCGTCACCCCGGCCAGCCCCTCCACCCGGACGCCGACCAGGCGGACGCGCTCGGCGGGGTCGAGAACGGTGTAGAGCGCCCAGGCGGTGTCGAAGATCTCCCGGGCGGTGTCGGTGGGCACGCCGAGGGTGCGGGACCGGTTGACCGTGCGGAAGTCGGCCAGCCGCACCTTGAGCGACACCGTCCGGCCGACCTGCCCGGCCCGACGCATTCGGGCGCCGACCTTGTCGCTGAGGGCGAGCAGGGTACGGCGGATCTCCAGCGGGTCGGCGACGTCGGCGTCGAAGGTCGTCTCGGCGCCGATCGACTTCTCCACGTGCTCGGGGCTGACCGTGCGCGGGTCGCGCCCCGAGGCCAACTCGTGCAGATGGCTGGCGGACGCCTCGCCGACCGCCTTGCGGAGCATGCCGTACGGCGCCTCGGCCAGGTCGCCGATGGTGTTCAGGCCCAGCCGACGCAGCGTCTCGGCGGAGCGCTCCCCCACCCCCCAGAGCGCGCCGACCGGCAGTGGGTGCAGGAACTCCAGCACCCGGTCGGCCGGCACCACGAGCAGGCCGTCCGGCTTGGCCCGGGTGGAGCCGAGCTTGGCCACGAACTTGGTCGGGGCCACCCCGACGGAACAGGTCAGCTCCTGCTCGGCCGCCACCCGTTCGCGGATCCGGCGGGCGATCTCGGCCGGCGGCCCGAACAGCCGCCGGGCGCCGGCCACGTCGAGGAACGCCTCGTCCAGGGAGAGCGGCTCGACCAGCGGGGTGACGTCCCGGAAGATCTGCATGACCGCCCGGGAGGCGGCGGTGTACTGCGCGAAGTCGGGCGGGAGGTAGACCGCGTGCGGGCAGAGCGCCCGGGCGCGCATGGTGGGCATGGCGCTGCGGACGCCGTACCGCCGGGCCTCGTAGCTGGCGGAGCTGACCACGCCGCGCGGCCCGACGCCGCCGACCACCACGGGCCGGCCGCGCAGCTCGGGGCGGCGACGCACCTCCACCGAGGCGAAGAAGGCGTCCATGTCGACGTGCAGGATCGGGCTGCCGGAGTCGTCGGCGTCCGGCCCGAAGCGGGGGTCACCGCCGCCCGACCCGGGGCGCGGATCATGCCCGCGCGCGAACGACTGGCTCCGACCCATTCCCGCAGGTTAGCCCGCCGGTACGACAGCCCGACCGGTCAGCCCCGCACCACCAGCAGCGGGATGGTCAGCTCCGCCGCCGTGTCCGCCCCGTGGTACGCCACCAGCCGGGACACCGCGGGCGGCTCCGAGCGGCTGGCCAGCACGGCGTACGTGCCGTGGCAGGTCACCACGACGTCGCCGATGCGCCGCAGGTGCTCCTCCGGCACCGGGCCGAACCGCCCGGCGGCCACCGCCTCCGCCCGGGTCTCCACCCGGGCGGCCGGGCCGAGCACCGCCGACCAGGCGGCCACCACGTCGTCCACGGCGCTCGGCTCGACGTGCAGGTAGCGCACCCGCGGCTCCCCGGCGACGACCCGCACCCCGGCCCGCAGCCGGGAATCGGTGTCCAGGTCGAAGCGGTGCGCGGCGGGCACGTCGAGCTGCCCGTGGTCGGCGGTGACCAGCAGCGCGGCGTCCGGCGGCAGCCCGTCGACGAGCCGGGCGAGCAGCGCGTCCACCTCGGCGGCGGCGATCCGCCAGGGCGCGGAGTCGACGCCGGCGAGGTGACCGTGGCGGTCCAGGTCGGGGTGGTAGCCGGAGACCAGGGTCGGCCCGGGGCCGGCGGCGAGCGCGGCGAGCATCGTCGCCGCCAGGGCGTCCACCCCGGCGGCGCCCCGGTAGTCGCCGCCCCGGTTGGCGGCCAGGGTCAACCCGCTGCCGGCGAACTCCGGGCGGCTGACCACGGTCACCGCGACACCGGCCGCCCGGGCCCGCTCCCACTGGGTACGGACCGGCTGCCAGGTCAGCGGCTCCGGGTCGCCGGCCCACTCGATGTGGTTGAGCACCCGGTCGGTGCCGGGCACCCGGACGGTGAAGCCGAGCACCCCGTGCGGCCCGGGCGCGACGCCCGCGCCGAAGCTCACCAGGCTGGTCGGGGTGGTGGAGGGAAAACCCGAGGTCAGCGGCCGACCGACGGTGGCGGCGAGCCCGGCCAGGGTCGGCGCGTACGGCGCGGCCGTCGGGATCTGGTACCAGCCGAGCCCGTCGACCAGGAGCACGGCGATCCGCCGCACCCCGGCCAGCCGGGGGGTGAGCCCGAGCAGGTCGACCGCGCCGGGCACGCCGAGCACCGCCAGCGCGCTGGGCACCACGTCGGCGAGGCTGCCGCCGCCGTAGCGGGGCGCCACGACGTCCAGCGGATCGGGCGGTGCGGCGGGGGTCATACCGTCATGCCGGCCGGCGGGCGAACAGGTGCAGCTGGGCGGCGAGGTCCCGGTACGGCGGCCGGGCGGCGAGGGCCCGCTCCAGCTCGACCAGGCTGCCCGGCTGGCCGTCGGCCACGGCGGCGGGGAGCAGGTCGGCGAGGACGCGTACCCCGTGGATCTCCTCGACGGTGAGCCCGGCGGCGCGCAGCAGCGCGGCGGCGCCGTCGGCGTCGAAACGCCGGCGCAGGGTGTCGCGCGGCCCGGCGGAGCCGTCCGGGGCGGCGGCGAGCGCGGCGGCGACGTCCAGGTGGCCGTTCATCGCCCGGGCCAGTACGGCGGCGGCCCGGCCGGCGACCAGCACGCTGGCCGCGCCCCCGGGTCGCAGCGCGGCGGCCAGCGCGCTGACCACCGGCGTCGGGTCGTCGACCACCTCCAGCACGGAGTGGCAGAGCACCAGGTCGGCGCTGGCCGGTTCGACCAGCCCGGCCAGGGCGTCGCCGTCGCCCTGCAGGGCGCGTACCCGGGCGGCGACCCCGGCCTCGGCGGCCCGGCGGGTCAGCGCGGCGAGCGCGTCGGGGCTGGCGTCGACGACGGTGACCCGGTGCCCGGCCTGGGCGAGCGGGACGGCGAAGCCGCCGGTTCCGCCGCCGACGTCGAGCACGGTCAGCTCGGCGCCGGCACGTCGGTCCAGCTCGGCGGCGAGGACCGACCAGATGACAGCGGTACGGGGGGTCAACGGCGGCCCGGTGAACCGGCCTCGGGTGGTCTGCTCCACCCGGTCGAGCCTAGTCACCCGCGCCACCGGACCCCCCGCAGGCGGTACCGCGCTGGTCAGGACTCGCCGCCGGCGGCGGGGTCCTCCTCCGCGCGGGACCGGTTCGCGTTGGCCACCGGGCCGTCGTGCACCTGGTACTCGCGCGTCTCCACGTCCTGCGCCGGCGCCCAGCCGGCCGCGAGCCGGGTGCGCCGGGCGTTCGCCACGCCGCCGGTGTGCATGCTGTTCGACGTCATCGCGTCTTCCCCCTTGCCGCGAGCGGGCCACTCTGCCCGCACGTGCCGGAAGTCTCCCGCCTGGCGTCCGAGGAAACCGTAATGTGGATCACTGGAATCAGCGGAAATCCCGGGACGCCGGGCTGACTGGCGGCTCGATGGCGTCCAGCCGGTCCGCGGTGAGGCTGGTGACTCCCTCGTGCCGCTGCAACCGGCCTCGCACCACCAACGCCGCGCTGGTGCGGGCGATCCGACGGTAGCGCTGCCACAGCCCCGGGGAGCAAGTGACGTTGAGCATCCCCGTCTCGTCCTCCAGGTTGAGGAAGGTGACCCCGCCGGCGGTCGCCGGCCGCTGCCGGTGGGTGACGATCCCGCCGACCCGGATCCGCCGGCCCGGCTCCACCCGGCCGAGCCGGGCGATCGGCACCGCGCCGAGGGCGTCGAGCCGGTCGCGGATGAACCGGGCCGGGTGGCTCTCCGGGGACAGCCCGGTCGCCCAGACGTCGGCGACCAGCCGGTCCACCGCCTCCATCCCGGGCAGGGTGGGCGCGGCCGTCCCGGTCACCGTGCCGGGCAGCCGGCCCGGCCGGTCCTGGGCCGCCGCGCCGGCGGCCCAGAGCGCCTGCCGCCGGGTCAGCCCGAAGCAGGCGAAGGCGTCCGCGGTGGCCAGCGCCTCCAGCTGCGCGGCGGTGAGCCCGACCCGCCGGGACAGATCCGGCATGTCCCGGTACGGCCCGTGCGCCGCCCGCTCCGCCTCGATCCGCTCGGCCACGTCCTCGCCGAGGGTACGCACGCTGCCGAGCCCGAGCCGGACGGCCGGCCCGCCCAGCCCCCAGGCGTGCGGCGGCTCCCCCGGCTGGCTCCCCCACCGGGTCTCCGGCGTCGACTCCAGCACCGCCTTGGCCCCGCTGGCGTTGATGTCCGGCCGGCGGACCTCGACCCCGTGCCGGCGGGCGTCGTCGACCAGGGTCTGCGGCGAGTAGAAGCCCATCGGCTGGGCGTTGAGCAGCGCGGCCAGGAACGGCCCCGGGTGGTAGCGCTTGAGCCAGGAGCTGGCGTAGACCAGGTAGGCGAAGCTCATCGCGTGGCTCTCCGGGAAGCCGTAGCTGGCGAACGCGGTGAGCTTGCGGTAGACGTCCTCGGCCAGCTCGCCGGTGATGCCGCGCTCGGCCATCCCGGCGTAGAGCCGGTCGGCGATCTGCGCCATCCGCTCCACCGAGCGCTTGGACCCCATCGCCCGGCGCAGCTGGTCGGCCCCGGCCGCGTCGAAGCCGGCCAGGTCGATCGCGAGCTGCATGAGCTGCTCCTGGAACAGCGGCACGCCGAGGGTCTTCTCCAGCGCGTTGCGCATCAGCGGGTGCGGGAAGGTCACCGGCTCCTGGCCGTTCTTGCGCCGGATGTACGGGTGCACCGAGCCGCCCTGGATCGGGCCGGGCCGGATCAGCGCCACCTCGACCACCAGGTCGTAGAACTCGCGGGGCTTGAGCCGGGGCAGGGTGGCCATCTGGGCGCGGCTCTCCACCTGGAACACCCCGACCGAGTCGGCCCGGCAGAGCATGTCGTAGACCTCGGGGTCGTCCAGCGTCATGTCGCCCAGGTCGAGGGTCATCCCGATCATGTCGTAGCCGTAGTGCAGCGCGGAGAGCATGCCCAGGCCGAGCAGGTCGAACTTGACCAGGCCGACGGCGGCGCAGTCGTCCTTGTCCCACTGGAGCACGCTGCGGCCGGGCATCCGGCCCCACTCCACCGGGCACACCTCGATCACCGGCCGGTCGCAGATCACCATGCCGCCGGAGTGGATGCCCAGGTGCCGGGGAAACGTCTGCAGCTCGTTGGCGTACGCGACCACCTGCTCGGGGATGTCCTCGACGTCGACCGACGCCACCGAGCCCCACCGGTCGATCTGCTTGCTCCAGGCGTCCTGCTGGCCCGGTGAGAAGCCGAACGCCTTGGCCACGTCCCGCACCGCCGAGCGGGGCCGGTACGAGATGACGTTGGCGACCTGCGCGGTGTGCTCCCGGCCGTACCGGGTGTAGACGTGCTGGATCACCTCCTCCCGGCGGTCGGACTCGATGTCCACGTCGATGTCGGGCGGGCCGTCGCGTTCCGGGGCGAGGAAGCGCTCGAAGAGCAGCCGGTGCCGGACCGCGTCCACGTTGGTGATCCGCAGCGCGTAGCAGACCGCTGAGTTCGCCGCCGAGCCCCGGCCCTGGCAGTAGATGTCCTGCTCCCGGCAGAACGTGACGATGTCGTAGACCACCAGGAAGTAGCCGGGGAAGCCCAGCTCCTCGATCATCTTCAGCTCGTGCTCCAGCTGCCCGTACGCCTCCGGGTGCGCCTCGGGCGGGCCGTAGCGTTCCCGGGCGCCCTGCATCGTCAGGTGGCGCAGCCAGCTCATCTCGGTGTGCCCCGGCGGCACCGGGTACGCCGGCAGCTGCGGCGCGACGAGCTGGAGGTCGAAGGCCAGCTCGGCGCCGAACTCCGCGGCCCGGGCCACCGAGCCCGGGTACGCGGCGAACCGCGCCGCCATCTCCGCGCCGCTGCGCAGGTGGGCGGTGGCGGCGGCGGGCAGCCAGCCGTCGATCTCGTCCAGGCTGCGCCGGGCCCGGACGGCGGCCAGGGTAGTGGCGAGCCGGCGCTGGGCCGGGGTCGCGTAGTGCACGTTGTTGGTGGCCACCGTGGGCAGCCCGGCGGCGGCGGCCAGCTCGGCGAGGGCGTCGTTGCGGTCGGCGTCGACCGGGTGGCCGTGGTCGGTCAGCTCCACCGCCACCGTCTCGGCGCCGAAGAGGGCGGTGAGCCGGTCCAGCTCGCGGGCCGCCGCGTCGACGCCCTCGGTGAGCAGCGCGCCCGGCACGTGCCCCTTGCGGCAGCCGGTCAGCACCAGCACGTGGTCGCGCAGCTCGGCGGCGACCTCCTCCAGCTCGCCGTAGACCGGGCGGCCCTTCTCCCCGCCGCGCAGCTGGGCGCGGGCGATGGTGGTGGCCAGCCGGGCGTACCCCTCGTGGCCGTGGGCAAGCACCAGCAGGTGCGCGCCGTGCGGGTCGGGCTCGCCGTTCTGCGGGCCCGGCAGCCCGAGGGAGAGCTCGGCGCCGAAGATCGTCGGCAGGTGCAGCGCGCGGGCCGCCTCGGCGAAGCGGACCACGCCGTAGAAGCCGTCGTGGTCGGTGACGGCGAGCGCGGTGAGCCCCAGCCGGGCGGCCTCCTCGGCCAGCTCCTCGGGATGGCTGGCGCCGTCGAGGAAGCTGAAGTTGGTGTGCGCATGCAGCTCGGCGTAGGGCACCGTGCCGTCCGGGTGGGGCAGCTCGGGCGCCTCGTACTGCTGGCGCTCGCGGCTCCAGGCCGGGGCGTCGCCGCCGTCGGCGTCGACCGCGAGCGGGTCGACCACGTGCAGGTGCCGCTCGTCCCGCGACCGGCCACCCCGCGGCCTCCCGCCGCCGCCCGACCCGCCGCCCGACCCGCCGCCGGGCCGCCCGGAGAGCACCCGCTCCAGCTCTGACCAGGGCAGCTTGGGGTTGTGGAAGCTCATCCGGCCGCCCCCGCGGGCGACCGGGTCCTGACGGCCGGCTCCACCGACGAACGGGTCGGTGAGCGATATACCTGAGAGGCATAAATATGCCTGACAGTCATATCGCTCACCGGGGCATCCGCCCCCGACCCGGAGCGAACCCACCGGTCGGGCGCGCCAGCTCCGCAAGGGAACCGCCCCGGACCGGACGGGACCGGCTCAGTCATAGATCGCCTCCACCAGCCACTGGCCGGCCTCCACCGCCAGCAGCAGGGCGGCGCCGTCGGCCAGGCAGACCTGGAACCGGGCCCGGCGCCGGGCCTCGGCCGGCGCCCACCAGCGCTCGTCCACGGGCCACGGGCCGGCCCAGCCGACGATCTCGACCGGTCGGGCCGTGCCGACGGCCAGCCGGGCCGGCGCGGCGCTCACCGCCAGGCGCGCGCTGACCACGACCGGCTCGCCGGCGGCGTCGTGCACGGTCGCGGCGAGCGGGGTGGGCAGCACCACGGCCGGTGCGGGCGGCGGCAGCCGGCCCGGCCACGGCGGGACGACGCTCCCCCCGCCGGCGGCCCGGCCGACGCCGGCGGAGCGGCCGGCAGCGGACCCACCGGCGGCCGGGCCCGCGCCGGCGGGGCCACCGACCGCGGGGCCACCGGCGGCCCGGTCGGTGCCGAGGGCCGGCTCGCCGGGCAGCGGGGGTGGGCCGGGGCGGGCGGGGAGCCGTTCGTCGCCCCAGGGGACCAGGTGGGTCTGGTCGGCCGGGGAACGACCGCCGCCGAGCACGGCGGTGACCACCGACTCCGGGCCGAGGATGCCCTGCACCCGACTCAACGCCCGGTGCGCCCGCTCCCGCTCCTCGCCGGTCTCCCCCCACAGGCCGGGTTGCAGCCCTGCCTGGGCCAGCACCCCGTCGGGGACCAGCCGCAGCCGGACGATCCCGGCGGTCGGCCGGGCCGGGCGGGCGCCGGCCCGGCCGGTGCTGCCGGAGAGCCAGCCGTCGAGCTGCCACCGGACCCGGTCGGCGATGGCCGCGGCGGTGAGCAGGCCGTCGTGCCGCCAGACCCGGTGCAGCTCCTGGCCGTGCGCGGTGACCGCCTCGATGCCGAGCCGGGTGCAGGCCAGCCCGTGCGCGGCGAGCCGGTCGTGCAGCCGCTCGGCGAGCGCGCGGGCGGCGAAGGCGGCCGCGTCGACCCGGTCGAGCGGCTCGTCGTGGTCGGCGGTCACCGCCAGGTCGACCGGGGGCTGCCGGACGGCCAGCGGGCGGTCGTCCCGCCCGGCGGCGAGCCGGTGGGCCAGCGCCCCGTCGAGGCCGAACCGGGCCAGCACGTCGCCGGCGGGCAGCGCCGCGAAGTCGCCGAGGGTACGCACGCCGAGCCGGCGCAGCAGGTCGGCCAGCGCGGGACGACCGAGCGCCTCGACCGGCAACCCGGTCAGGAACTCCGGCGTCCCGCCCGGCGGTACGACCCGGCCGGCGCGCGCGGCCAGCCCGGCGGCGAAGACCCCGTCGGCGATGCCGACCTGACTCTCCACCGCGCAGGCCTGGGCCACCTGCTCGACGATCCGTTCGGCGGCCGCCTCCTCACCGCCGAGGTAGCGGCTGGGGCCCCGGGCGGCCACCGCGCAGGCGCCGGGGCGTACCACCTCGACGCCGGCGACGACCTCCTCGACGGCGGCGACCACCGGTTCGAAGGCGCGGGCGTCCCGCCCCGGGTCGTGGTCGACGACGGTCAGCTGCGGGCAGCGCCCCTGCGCCTCCCGCCGGCGCAGGCCCCGCCGTACCCCCTCGGCGCGGGCCTGCTCGGAGCAGGCCACCACCCGGTTGGCGTGCAGCACGGCGACCGGGCCGGTGGCGGGCACCCCGTCGACGATCTCGGCGGCGATGACCGGCCAGTCCGGACACCAGACCAGCAGGGTGCGCACCGGCGTGCCGGTCACGCGGAACCGACCACGGTGAGCGCGCCACGCCGGGGGCGGCCGACGCCGCCCCCGGTCGCCGGCCGGGGGATGACCCGGGTGAGCCCGTCACCGGGCAGCCAGACCTTGATCTCCTTGGGGCGGGCGGCCGCGCCGCGCCCGCGCGCCGACACGGTCACCTCGCGGCGACGCAGCCGGCCCCGGCCCGACCCCAGCCCCTCCCAGACCCCGCGGACCACCTGGAGGGTGACGTCCGCGCCGTCCCACCGGCCGTACGGGACGAGCACGCTGCCGCGCTGCCGGGCCCGGGCGGCGAGCCGGTTGGCGACCGAGGCCGAAACGGTCTGCGGCACGGCGGTCACCACCACGTCGACCCCGTCGATCAGCGCCGCGACGACGGTGGGCCACTCCGGGCCGGGGTCGGGCACCAGGGCGAGCCGGTCCAGCGCGATCCCGATCTCGGCGGCCGCGCCGGCCCCGAAGGTCGGCACCCCGACCACCGCGCACCAGGAGCCGGCCCGGGACGCCTCGGCGAGCAGCGCCAGGACCAGGGAGGTGCCGCCGCTGCGTCGGGGTTGGCCGGCGGAGACCGCGATCGTGCTGCCCCGGCGCAGCCCGCGGTTGGGCAGCAGGCCGGTCAGCTCGGGCGCCACCGGGAGCACCCGGTGGCCGCCGGCCGGGTCCGGCGCGCTCGCCGGGCGCACCAGATCGGCCAGTGCGGCGGAACCGACCACCATGCGGCCCGCCATGGGACCAACCCCCCGTCGTGTTTCTGCTGGATCAGGTGTCGCTTGTCGGATGGGGCGCCGGGTGTGCCCGGCGGGGGAACCCGGGCGGTGCCGGGTCAGGCGGCGAGGCCGTCGAGGGTCGGTTGGTGGGCCAGGCCGAGCGCGGTCTCCACCACCGAGACGAACTGCTCGGCGGCCCGGAGCAGGTCGTCGGCCTCCCGGGCGCTCACCACGCGGGGTATCCCCGCCTCGGCGGCGGCCCGCTTGCCGGCGCCGGCGGCGAAGTAGGCGGACCACTCGTCGAGCTCGGGGGCGACCGTGGAGAGCAGGACCCAGACGCTGGTGATCCGGTGGCGTCGGGCAGGGGCGGGGCGGGCGCGGGCGGCGAGCAGGGCCGCGGCCGCGCGCAGCGCGGCGAGGTGGGCGGCGGCGTAGCGCAGCCCGTCGGGGCGGGCCTGGGCGGCCTCGCCGAGCCCGATCCGGGCCACCGCGAGGAGCTGGGCCGGGGTGCGGTGCGGCAGCACGTGCGCGGGCACCGTCGGTGCCTGGGCCGGGTTGGTCGGCATGACTGTCTCCTCCGCGTGACCGGGGCGGGCGCGACGCGCGGCGGAAGGATCCGTCGGCGGGCGCCCGGAGCGGGTGGTGCGGAGGAAGACGCACCGGATGGGGGCCGGCCGGGTGTGGACGCTTCCCCACACCACACCCGGCCGGCGAACCGGCGGGTTCGTCGTCCGCCGCCCGGGGGTCGTGGGCGGCGGACGACGATCCTGCCTTGACGGGACCGGGCTCGCGACTGCCCGGAACCCGGTGCGGTCCGCGAAACCGCACCTCTCCCGGAAGCCGGAGCCGCGAAACACCGCTCCCGGGCGTTGGAACGGGCGTACGACTCAATCGAACACTCGTTCTAACTGCTGACAGTACACCCTCCCTCCGACGAAAACGCAACGTGTGGCGTCCGGCGTGCCGTCCCGGCACCCGCCACGCCGACCGGGCCCAACCGGCTCCACCGGGCCGGGGCGTACCGGGAAGAATGGGGGCATGCAGCCACACCCGAACGTGCAGGCGGTGCAGGCGGCCCTGGACGGCGCGGGCGCGCGTGACAGCGCGGGCGCGCCCAGCCTGGTCCGTCTGCTGCCCGAGGCGGTCCACACCGCGGCCGCGGCCGCCGCGGCGCTCGGCGTCGAGGTCGGCGCCATCGCCAACTCGCTGGTCTTCGAGGCCGACGGCGAGCCACTGCTGGTGCTGACCTCCGGCGCGCACCGGGTGGACACCGCCGAGCTGGCCGCCCGGCTGGGGGTCACCCGGCTGCGCCGGGCCACCCCGGAGTTCGTCCGGGAACACACCGGCCAGGTGATCGGCGGGGTCGCCCCGGTGGGCCACCCCCGCCCGCTGCGCACCCTGGTCGACACCGCCCTGCAGGAGTACGCCGAGATCTGGGCGGCCGGCGGGGTGCCCCAGGCGGTCTTCCCCAGCACGTATGCGGACCTGCTGCGGATCACCGCCGGCACCCCGACCGAGGTGGCGTGAGCGAGCCCGGCGGGGCGACTGCCGGCGACACGGTTCCCGAGCTGGTCACCCTGCACGTGTGGCGGGTCTCCCGGGCCGCGCTGCCCCGGGCGCTCACCCGGATGGCGCTCGACCCGCGCCGGCTGCGCGCCACCCCCGGCGTACGGTTCGGCAAGCTGCTCGGCACCGGGACCGGCACCGGCTTCGGGCCCGGCGACGCCGACCTGACCCGGTGGGCGGCGCTGACCGTCTGGGACTCCCCCGCCGCCGCCGACGGCTTCGAGGCCTCCCCGGTCGGCCGGGCCTGGGCCCGGATCGCCCGGGCCGCCGTCCGGGTCGACCTGCGCCCGGTGAGCAGCCGGGGCGAGTGGTCCGGCCGGCGCCCGTTCGGCGACCCGCCCGGCGGCCGGGTCGGCGGACCGGTGCTGGCGCTCACCCGGGCCCGGCTGCGGCCCCGCCGGGCGGCCACCTTCTGGACGGCGATCCCCCCGGTGGCCGCCGCGCTGCACGCCGCGCCCGGGCTGCTCGCCCGGTTCGGCGTCGGCGAGGCCCCGCTGGGCTGGCAGGGCACGGTCAGCGTGTGGCGTGATCCCGCGGACCTCGTGGCGTTCGCGTACCGTCACCCGGAGCACCGCGCCGCGATCAGCCGCACCCCCACCGAGGGGTGGTACGCGGAGGAGCTCTTCGCGCGGTTCGAGGTGCGCGACGTGGTCGGCGACCGGACGGTGCTGGGGTGGGTCGCCGACGGCGACGCGGCAACGGTGAAGGGACACGCATGAGGTTGGTGCGGTGGACGCCGGACGATCTCGTCCGGCGGCTGGACGACGTGGTCGCCGTCTACGGGGAGGCGATGAACTACCGCGCCGACCTGCTGGGGGCCCGCCGCGGCTACATCGCCACCCACGTGCGTCGCCCCGGCTTCCGCGCCGTCGCCAGCCTCACCACCGACGGCCGGCTGGCCGGCTTCGGGTACGGCTACCTGGGCGCGCCCGGGCAGTGGTGGCACGACCAGGTGCACCGGGCACTGGACCCGGAGGCCCGCCGGCGCTGGCTGACCGACTGCTTCGAGGTGGTGGAGCTGCACGTCCGGCCACCGGCGCAGGGGCACGGCCTGGGCACCCGACAGTTGACCGCCCTGCTCACGCTCGCCGAGGGCGCCACCACCCTGCTGTCCACCCCGGAAGCCGACGAGCAGACCTCGCGCGCCTGGCGGCTGTACCGGCGGTTCGGCTTCGTCGACGTGCTGCGGCACTTCCAATTCCCCGGCGACGAGCGGCCCTTCGGCGTGCTCGGCCGGGACCTGCCGCTGGCCGTCGCCGACCCGGCCGCCACCGTCCGGTCCGGCCCGGCCACGCCGTGATCCGACGGCGAGCCCCCTGGGCGTTGCTGACCGTCCTCGTCCTCGCCCAGATCTGCTACCCGCTCACCACCGGTACGACCCGGGCCCGGCTGACCGTGGCCACCGTGCTGCTGGGCTACCTGCTCGCGGTCGGCCACGCCCTGCTGCACCGCGGCCCGCGTACGGCGGGGGCGCTGGTCGCGGTGGCCACCGGCGGCGGCTTCGCGATCGAGGCCCTCGGGGTCGCCACCGGCTTCCCGTTCGGCAGCTACGACTACTCCGGTGAACTCGGTCCGAAGCTGGCCGGGGTGCCGCTGATCATCCCGCTGGCCTGGACCTGGATGGCGTGGCCCGCCTGGCTGGCCGCCGTCCGGCTGACCTCGTCCGGGCCCGGGCGGATCGCGCTGGCCGCCGTCGGGCTGGCCGCCTGGGACCTCTTCCTCGACCCGCAGATGGTGGCCGAGGGCTACTGGGTGTGGCGCGACGCCGACCCGGCCCTGCCCGGGCTGCCCGGCATCCCGGTCAGCAACTACCTGGGCTGGCTGCTCTTCGCGGTGCTGCTGATGAGCGCACTGCGCCCGCTGGCCGGGCCGTCCGTCGCGGTCACCGACGCCCGGGACGACCCGATGTTCGCGCTCTACCTCTGGACGTACTTCTCCAGCGTGCTGGCCCACGCGGTCTTCCTCGACCTGCCCGCCTCGGCGGCCTGGGGCGCGGCCGGCATGGCGGTGGCGGCGGTGCCGCTGGCGGTGACGCTGGTCCGCGCCCGCCGACACGGCGACGACCGGCGGGCACCCCGCCGACCGGCCCGTCCCGGCGTCGACGCCACCCCATGAGCACGGCGGTCCTCGCCCTGGTCCTCGCGCTCGCCGCGCTGACCGCGCACACCGGAATCAACGCGGGCCGCTGGCTGCGCCGCCCCGCCGGCGGGCCGGTCGAGGTCACCGAGGCGGTGGCGGTGCTGCTGCCGCTGCGCGACGAGGCGGCCCGGCTCACGCCCTGCCTGCGGTCGCTGCTCGCCCAGCGGGGGGTGCCGCGACTGCGGATCGTGGTGCTCGACGACGGGTCCACCGACGGGACCGCCGACGTGGTCCGCGCCGTGGCCGGCGACGATCCCCGGGTCACCCTGCTCACCGGGGTCACCCCGCCACCGGGCTGGCTGGGCAAGCCGTACGCCTGCCACCAGCTCGCCGGCCGGGCCGACCCGACCGCCACCGCGCTGGTGTTCGTCGACGCCGACGTGGTGCTCACCCCGTACGCGGTCGCGGCGGCGGTCACCGACCTGCGCGCCGCCGGGGCGACGCTGCTGTCGCCGTACCCCCGGATCGTGGTGCGGACGGCGGCCGACCGGCTGGTGCAGCCGCTGTTGCAGTGGTTGTGGCTGACCTTCCTGCCGCTGCGCGCGATGGAACGCTCGCCGCGGCCGTCGCTGGCCGCCGCCGGCGGGCAGTTCCTGGTGGTGGACCGGGCCGGCTACGACCGGGCCGGCGGGCACGCCGCGGTGGCCGACAAGGTGCTGGAGGACATCGAGCTGGCCCGGGCGGTCAAGCGCTCCGGCGGGCGGATCGCCCTCGCCGACGGCTCCCGGTTGGCCGCCTGCCGGATGTACGAGGACTGGCCGCAGCTGCGCGACGGCTACACCAAGTCGCTCTGGGCCTCCTTCGGTCACCCGGCCGCGGCGGCGGTCGTGGTGGCCCTGCTGCTCCTGCTCTACACCGCTCCCCCGCTGGTCGCCGTCGCGGCGCTGGTTGCCGGCGCGCCGGTGGTGGCCGCGCTCGCCACCGGCGGCTACCTGCTCGGGGTCGCCGGGCGGGTGCTCAGCGCCCGGGCCACCGGTGGGCGGGCCTGGCCCGACGCGCTGGCACACCCCGTGTCGGTCGTGGTCCTCGGTTGGCTGACTCTGCGGTCGTACCATCTGCGGAAGCGGCGACGTCTGTCCTGGCGGGGCCGCCCGGTCAGCTAGGAGGACGCGGCATGGCGCGGATCGTGGTCGTCGGCGCCGGGGTGGGCGGCCTGGCCGCCGCCGCCCGGTTGGCCGTCACCGGGCACGAGGTCACCGTCTTCGAACGCGCCGACACCGTCGGCGGCAAGCTCGGCCGGTACGCGCACCACACCCCGGCCGGCTCGTTCCACTTCGACACCGGCCCCAGCCTGTTCACCCTGCCCCAGGTCTTCCACGACCTGTTCGAGGCCACCGGGGCCAAGCTCGACGAGTACCTCGACCTGGTGCCGCTGGACCCGATCGTGCGGCACGTCTTCCCCGGCGGCGGGCCGGCGCTGGACTCCTGCGCCGACCCGGCCGAGTTCGCCGCCCGGATCGGCGCGGCCCTCGGCGACCGGGCGGCCGCCGACTGGCAGCGGCTGTGGCGCCGGGCCGCCCGGGTCTGGGAAGCCTCGCACCGGGACATCCTGCGCCGGGCCGTCGGCTCGCCGCGCGACCTCGCCGCGCTCGCCTGGCGGCTGGGCGACCTGGCCGCCATCGGTCCCGGCCGCAGCCTGCGCGGGCTGGGCCGGTCGCAGCTGTCCGACCCGCGGCTGCGGATGCTGCTCGACCGGTACGCCACCTACACCGGCGCCGACCCGCGCCGCGCCCCGGCCGCGCTGGTCGCCGTCCCCTACGCCGAGCTGACCTTCGGCGGCTGGTACCTGCGCGGCGGGCTGGGCACGCTGGCCGACGCACTGCTGTCGCGCTGCCTGGACCTCGGCGTGGTCGTGCAGACCGGCGCCACGGTCACCCGGATCGACGCCGCGGGCGGCCGGGTGCACGGGGTACGCCTCGCCGGGGCCGCCGCGCCCGTCCCCGCCGACGTGGTGGTGGCCAACACCGACGCGCTCACCCTCTACCGGGACCTGCTGCCCAGCCCGCGCCGGCTGGCCGGGCTGACCGACCGCAGCCTGGCCGGCTTCGTGCTGCTGCTCGGGGTACGCGGCGACTCCGGACTGGCCCACCACAACGTGTTCTTCCCGCGCGACCACGACGCCGAGTTCGACGCGGTCTTCGGCGACCCGGGGCGGGGCGTACGGGCCTGGCCGGCGACCGACCCGACCGTCTTCGTCACCGTCGCCGACGACCCGATGGTCCGCCCGGACGGGCACGAGTCGTGGTTCGTGCTGGTCAACGCCGCCCGCCACGGCACCGCCGCCGGCGCGGTGGACTGGCGCCGGCCGGGGCTGGCCGAGGCGTACGCCGACCGGATCCTCGACGTGCTCGCCGAGCGGGGCGTCGAGGTCCGCGACCGGCTGGTGTTCCGGGAGGTGCGTACCCCGGCCGACCTGGACGCGGCGACCGGCGCGCCGGGCGGCACGATCTACGGCACCGCGGGCGGGCTGCTGCGCCCGGCCAACCGGGGCCCGGTCCACGGGCTCTGGCTGGTCGGTGGCTCCAGCCACCCCGGCGGCGGCCTGCCGATGGTGACCCTCTCCGCGCAGATCGTCGCCGAGGAGATCGGCCCGGCCTGGTAACGCGCCGCCCGAGACACGGCCTGCCGCCGGGCCGGGGTGGGCGACGAAAGGGTCAGCCGGCGTCGATGAGGGCGCGGCGCACGGTCGACAGCAGCTGCCCCAGGCCGAACCCGGCCAGCAGCACCCAGACCGCGGTGGCCATGGTGATGGTGCCGGCGGCCAGGTCCGGGTCGATCAGGCCGGTCAGGCCGGCCAGCAGCAGCCCCACCAGGGCCACGCAGACCCGGGTCGGGCGCTCCCCCACGGTCACCGCGCCGATGTCGCGCATCCCGGCGGCGACCGCGCGGGCCCGGACGTACTCGTGCAGCCAGGACAGCGCGCCGCCGGCGACGACCAGCGCGCCCGGCGCGCCGACCAGCCAGAACGCGGCCAGCCAGGCGACCTCACCGAGCCGGTCGGCGAGCGAGTCGTAGACGTAGCCGAGGCGGGTGCTCCGGTTGGTGGCCACCGCCACCGCCCCGTCGACGCTGTCCGCCACCGAGGCGAGCAGCACGAACAGCGCGCCCACGATCGGCCCGTTGACCGACCGTACGGAGAACAGCGGCACGCAGAGGCAGAGCAGCACGCCGGCGACGGTCACCGCGGTCGGGGTGATCCGGAGCCGGCCCAGGATGTATCCCAGGTGGTAGGCGAAGCGCAGCCAGGCCCGGACCACCGGCGCGGCGGCACGCGGGTCGAAACCGCCGTGCAACCGTGCCCAGGCGGTCGCGTAGTCGTCCCACTTCAGCTGTGTGCCCACCATCGGTCAACCGTCGTGGCGTGGTTCAGGTGGCGGGGTGCCCGCGTTCACACCCGGGCGCCGGCCTGGAGACTGCGCCAGACCTCCCGCGTCGCGGTGGACCGGTTGAGGGTGATGAAGTGGATCCCCGGCACCCCCTCGTCCAGCAGCTTGGCGCACATCTCGCTGGCCTGCTCGATGCCGAGCCGGCGCACCGCCTCCGGGTCGTCGGCCACCCGCTCGAACCGCTCGGCGAGGGCGGGCGGGAACGGCGCCCCGGACAGCTGCACGGACCGCTCGATGGTGCCGATCTGGGTCACCGGCATCACGCCGGCCAGGATCGGGGTGTCGCAGCCGGCGGCGGCGACCCGGTCCCGCAGCCGCAGGTAGTCGTCGGCGTCGAAGAACATCTGGGTGATCGCGAACTCGGCGCCGGCCCGGCACTTGCGGACGAAGTGCGCGGTGTCGCTGGCCACGTCCGTCGAGCGCGGGTGCTTGTACGGGAAGGCGGCCACGCCGACGCTGAAGTCCCCGGCGTCGCGGACCAGCCGAACCAGTTCCTCGGCGTAGAGCACGCCCTCGGGGTGGCGGACCCACTCGCCGCCCGGGTCGCCCGGCGGGTCGCCGCGCACGGCGAGCACGTTGCGCACCCCGACGCCGGCCAGCCGGCCGATGACGTTGCGCAGCTCGGCGACCGAGTGGTCGACCGCGGTCAGGTGGGCCATCGGCAGCAGGGTGGTCTCGGTGGCGATCCGCTCGGTCACCGCCACCGTGGTGTCCCGGGTCGACCCGCCCGCGCCGTAGGTGATGGACACGAACGAGGGACGCAGCGACTCCAGCTCCCGGATGGCCTGCCAGAGCAGCCGCTCGCCCTCGGGCGTCTTGGGCGGGAAGAACTCGAAGGAGAAGGTCGGCTGGCGCTCACGGATCAGCTCCCCGATCGCCGGCTGGGGATTGGGGAGGACGGAGGGAAGACCGAGCGCCACGACCCGACTCTAGCGGGCGGCGGCCCGCCGACCCACGATCTTCCCATCGCGGTATCGACAACGGTCACCGAATGCCGGCGGGCCGCTCGGTACGGCGACGCACGGCGGGTCCGACGCGACGTCGTACCCCCGGGGTAGACAGGAGCCAGCGCGGGTGGCGCCGGTCGGGGCCGGCGCCCGGGGGCACGCGCGGGGGTCAGCACCGACCGACGGCGCGCCGGTCCCGTCCCGCTGGGCGGCCGGCGTCGCCGCGCCGACGCCCGACCGGAGGACCGATGACCCCGCCCGACCCGCGCCTGCTCGGGCCGCTGATCGCCCAGCTGCGGCTGGCCCGCGGCTGGAGTCAGCAGCGGCTCGCCGCCGAGCTCTGCGCCGCCTCCGGCGCGGCCACCGTGACCCGGCACGAGATCTCCCGCTGGGAGCGCCAGGCCCGGGTGCCGGGTGACCGCTGGCTGCGCCGGCTCGCCCTCGTGCTCGACGCGCCGGCCGGGCCGCTGGTCGAGGCCGCCGGGCGCAGCCGGCACCACGGCCCGGTGGGCGCGGGCGGGTCCCGGTCCCGGTCGGCCCTGCTCGCCCTGGCCCAACGCTGGGTGGCCGACCCGCACGCTCCGCTGCTGGTCGCGCCGGCGGCGCACCGGTCCGCCCCGGCGGGCGCACCCGGCCGGTCCGACCCGGGCGGGCCGGCCGGCCCCGGTGAGCTGGCCGAGCTGCGCCGGCTCGACGATCTCACCGGCGGCGCCGACCTGGCCCCGGCCGGGGCGTACCGGCTGCGCCGGGCGGCCCGGGCGCTGGCCGGGGCGGGTCCGGCCGAGCGGCGGCGGCTGCTGCCGGTGCTGGCCGAGACGGCCCAGCTCGCCGGGTGGCTGTACGCCGACGCCGGCGATCCCACCGCCGGGCTCGACGCCTACCGGCTCGGCCTGCGGGCCGCCGCGGCGGCCGGTGACCCGGCGCTCGCCGGGCACGTGCTCGGGTCGGCCAGCCATCTGCTGGCCGGGGCCGGCGACCCGGAGGGCGCGCTGCTGCTGGCCCGCACCGCGTACGCGGGGGCCCGGCGGTCGGCCGGTCCGGGGCTGCGGGCGCTGCTGCTGCACCGGGTGGCGCTGGCGGCCGCGCTGGGCGGGCGGGCCCGGTCCGCCCGGCAGGCCCTGGACGCGGCGCGGCAGACGGCCGGCGCGGTCGAGCCGGGCGCCGAGCCGGCCTGGCTCTACTGGCTCGACGACACCGAGCTGGCGGCGATGACGGGCCGCGCCCTGGTCGCGCTCGGCCGACCCCGGCCGGCCCTGCCGCTGCTGCGCGCCGCCCGGCGCGGTGGCCGGCCCCGCCGGGCGGCGGTCTACGGCGGCTGGCTGGCCCGCGGCCTGCTCCAGCTCGGTGAGGTGGAGCAGGCCTGCGCGGTGGCCGGGGCCGCGCTGCTGGACGCGGTCCGCGCCGGGTCGGCGCGGGCCGCGACCCCGCTGGTCGAGCTGGAGCGGCGGCTGGCCGCGCACCGCACCGAGCCGGCGGTACGCCGCTACGCCGCGCTGCTCGCCGACGCCCGCGGCTTCCTGCCCTGCGGCCCGGTCACCGCCCCCTCCCGACCGCCCGCGCCGGGGCGGCGGGGCGGCACGGCGGGCGTGGCGGGCGCGACGCGCCGGCCCGGTGGGGGGACGCGGCCGACCCCGACCGGCTAGCGTCGGTACGTGACCCACGCTGCTCCCGTCTCCCCCGTCGACCGCGCCGGTCTGCGTCAGCGCGTCGACAAGGCCCTGGCCGAGTTCCTGGCCAATCAGCGCACCTGGATGACCGGCGTCGACGACGCGCTGGTGCCCGTCGCCGAGGCGATCGAGGCGTTCGTGCTGGGCGGCGGCAAGCGGCTGCGCCCGGCGTTCGGCTACTGGGGGTACCGGGGCGCCGGCGGGGTCGACTCCGATCACGTGGTGACCGCGCTGGCGGCGTTGGAGTTCGTGCAGGCCAGTGCCCTGATCCACGACGACCTGATGGACCGCTCCGACACCCGTCGCGGCGAGCCGGCGGTGCACCGGCGGTTCGCCGCCCGGCACCGGGCGGCCGGCTGGGGCGGCGACCCGGACGGGTTCGGCGACGCGGCGGCGATCCTCCTCGGCGACCTCTGCCTGGTCTGGTCGGACGAGCTGCTGCACTCCGCCGGCCTGGATCCGCGGACGGTGGCCCGGGCCCGGCCGGTCTTCGACGAGATGCGCACCGAGGTCACCGTCGGGCAGTACCTGGACGTGCTGACCCAGGTCACCGGAGACACCTCGCTGGAGCGGGCCGGGAAGGTCGCCCGGTACAAGTCGGCCAAGTACACGGTCGAGCGGCCGCTGCTGCTCGGCGCCGCGCTGGCCGAGGCGTCGGCGGACGTACGAGCGGCGTACTCGGCGTACGGGTTGCCGCTGGGCGAGGCGTTCCAGCTCCGCGACGACGTGCTGGGGGTCTTCGGTGACCCGGCGCAGACGGGCAAGCCGGCCGGCGACGACCTGCGCGAGGGCAAGCGCACCTACCTGGTGGCGGCGGCCGTGGAGGCGACCGACGACGCCGGTCGGGAGCTGCTGCTCGGCCAGTTGGGCGATCCGGGGCTGGACGAGGCCGGGGTGGCGCGGCTGCGGGAGCTGATCAGCGCCAGCGGCGCGCTGGCCCGTACCGAGCAGCGGATCGTCACCCTCACCGACGCCGCGCTGGCCGCGCTGACCACGGTCGACCTCGACACCGAGGCCCGCCAGGCCCTGGTCGACCTCGCCATCGCCGCCACCCGCCGCGCCGACTGACCCCTGCGCCCCTGTCAAGGTTGATCATGAAGTTGTCGCCCCGACATACGGTGCCGGTGGCAACAACTTCATGGTCAACGGGGTGTCGGGGTCCGGGGAGGGTCAGAAGCCGAGGGCTTGGGCGCGGCGTTTGACCTCGCGGGCGTGGTCGCCGCCGAGGGTGGCCGCGGGGGTGCCGCCGGAGAGGGTGTCGTCGGGCTCGTAGAGCCAGCGCAGGGCGGCCTCGTCGTCGTAGCCGGCGTCGGCCAGGAGGTTCAGGACGCCGGGCAGGTGCTTGAGCGCCGTCTTGTTCGCCACCAGGTCGACGGGAATCCGGCGGACGCCGTCGCGGCGGACGGCGATCAACTCCCGGTCGCGGATCATCTGGTGGACCTTGCTGATCGGCAGCTCGAGGCGCTCGGCCACGTCGGGCAGGGTCAGCCAGGCGGCCGGATCGGTGGGGCCGGCGGGAGCGGCGCCGGAAGCCTGGTCGGCGGGTACGGAATCGGTCACCCGACCACCCTGCCACGTCGCCCCGACCCGGGCGCAACGGCACCCCGGGTGGCCTGCGACAGCACGGCGGGACGGACCGGATCGTGTCCCGGCTGTAGCATCCTGTTCAACCTTCACCCTCCGGACACATAGACTGCCTGCCGATGGACACACAGGTCGCCGACACGTTGCTGGGCTCGCTGCTCGACGGGCGTTACCGCATTCGCGGGCGCGTCGCGCGCGGCGGGATGGCGACCGTGTACACCGCCACCGACGAGCGCCTGGAGCGCACCGTGGCGGTCAAGATCATTCACCCGACCCAGGCGCCGGAGGCCCGCGGCCGGACGGCCGGGTTCATGGCGCGGTTCACCGACGAGGCGAAGACGATCGCCCGGTTGACCCACCCGAACGTGGTGGCGGTCTACGACCAGGGCACCCACGGCGGGCTGCCGTACCTGGTGATGGAGTACGTCCGGGGCCGCACCCTGCGCGACGTGCTGGCCGAACGGCGCCGGCTCAACCCGGACGAGGCGCTGGCGATCATGGAGCAGATGCTCGCCGCGATCGCCGCCGCGCACCGGGCCGGGCTGGTCCACCGGGACGTGAAGCCGGAGAACGTGCTGGTCGCCGAGGCGCCCACCGGCGGCGTGGCGAACCTCGTCGACAGCGTGGTGAAGGTCGCCGACTTCGGCCTGGCCCGCGCGGTCGAGGCCAGCGCCGAGGAGGAGAACGGCAACCAGCTCATGGCGACCGTCGCGTACGTGGCGCCGGAGCTGGTCACCGACGGGCACGCCGATCCGCGCACCGACGTCTACTCGGCCGGCATCGTGCTGTTCGAGATGCTCACCGGGCGGGTCCCGTACGACGGGGACCGGCCGGTGGACGTCGCCTGGCAGCACGTCGACCGGGACGTACCGGCCCCGTCGACCCTGGTACCCGCGCTGCCCAAGGCGCTCGACGACCTGGTCGCGCGGGCCACCCGGCGCGACCCGGGCGCCCGCCCGACCGACGCCGGCGCCCTGCTGGCCGAGGTGCAGGTGGCCCGGGACGACCTGGGCAACCCGAACACGCACACCGCCGTGCTGCGCCCGGTGGGCGACGAGACCTCGGCGGTGGCGCAGCCGACCATGGTCGTGGCGGCGGTCCACCCGGTCCAGCGGCCCGCCTGGGCACGGCTGCCCGAGGGGGGCCAGCAGCGGCCGCACCGCCGTCGGGCCGCCCCGGAGTCGGACCTCGGGGCCCGGTTCGCGGCGCTGCGCACCCGCCTGATGGGCAGCCCGCGCGGTCGGCTCTCGGTCGCCGCCGCGGTGGTGGCGCTCGGCCTGCTCGCCGCGCTGGGCGGCTGGTGGGTCGGGGTGGGGCGCTACACGGTCGCCCCGGAACTGGTGAGCCTGAGCAAGGCCGAGGCGCAGGCGCAGGCGGACCGGGCCGGTTTCACCCTGGTCTACGCCGAGCCCCGCTACGACGAGAAGACCCCCCGGGACAGCGTCGTGGCGCAGGATCCGGTCTCGGCCGCCAAGATCCTCAAGGGTGGCACCATCACGCTCACCCTGTCGCTGGGCCCGGAGCGGTTCCCGGTGCCGGACGTGGTGGGCAAGGAGTTCGAGCTGGCCGAGGTGGATCTGACCAGCGCGAAGCTGCTGGTGGCCAAGGGCAAGCCCCGCTACGACGACAATCTGCCGGCCGGGGTGGTGCTGGAGACCAACCCGAAGGTCGGCGCCGAGGTGAAGCCGGGCACGAAGATCACCCTCATCCTGAGCAAGGGCCGGGCGCCGATCTCGGTGCCGAACCTGCTCGGCAAGAACGTCAACGAGGCGCGGGCCGCGCTGGCCCAGCTCGGCCTGGTGCCGGTGGAGACGTACAAGGACTCGGACAAGCCGAAGGACGAGATCCTCGGGCAGAGCCCGGCCAACGGCGCCGGAGTCGAGAAGGGCGCCCAGGTCCGGCTCGAGGTCAGCAAGGGTCCGGCCCAGGTGATCATGCCCCGGGTGGTCGACCTGCCGTGCCCGCAGGCCAAGCAGCAGCTGGAGAGCCAGGGCTTCCCGGTGACCGTGCAGTTCAACCCGAACGGGATCGTCCGGTTCCAGAACCCGCCCGAGAACTCCCCGGTGCCGCCGGCCACGCCGGTCACCATCGGGTGCCTGTGACCATGCGACCCGTCGGCTCACACACCCCCACCTCGGGCGGACTGGCCCGGGCGGCCCTGCCGTACGTCGACGCGGCCGGCTCCGAGGTGGTGCAGGTCTACGTCTCCAACTCGCGCGGCTGGGCGCTGCCGGCCGGCGACCCGGCCCAGGACGCGCTGTTCCGGGACGGCTGCGCCGAGCGGGGTGTCCCGGTCTTCATCCACGCCTCGCTGCTGGTGAACCTCGGTTCCCCGACGGCGGCGACGGTGCAGCGGTCGGCGGAGACCCTGGCGCACGCGCTGCGCCGCGGCCGGGCGATCGGTGCCCGCGGCGTGGTGTTCCACGCGGGCAGCGCGGTCGACGCGGGGCACGCCGAGGCCGCCATGCGGCAGGTCCGCGAGACGCTGCTGCCGTTGCTGGACGAGGCGGCGGCCGCGGGCGGGCCGATGCTGCTGGTCGAGCCGAGCGCGGGCGGGGGCCGTTCGCTCGCCTCCCGGGTCGAGCAGTTGGGCCCCTACCTGGACGCGGTGGACCGGCACCCCGGGCTGGGGGTCTGCTTCGACACCTGCCACGCCTGGGCGGCCGGGCACGACCTGGCCGCCGAGGGCGGCATGACGGCGACGCTGGACGCCCTGGTGGCGACCGTCGGGGCGGACCGGCTGCGGCTGGTGCACGCCAACGACTCCAAGGACCTGTGCGGCTCCACCCGGGACCGGCACGAGAACATCGGCAAGGGCAGCATCGGCGAACCCGCGTTCGCCGAACTGATGGCCCACCCGGCCACCGCCGGCATCCCCGTGGTGGTGGAGACCCCCACCGAGAAGCACGAGGGCCACGCCGCCGACATCGCCACCCTCAAACGCCTCCACCCCTGACCCACCCCCCACCCGGCCCGCCCGGCCCCACCCGGCCCCCGCTCGCCTCGTTGATCAAGAGGTTTGCGTCAGTTCCGGGCCGGATCCTGACGCAAACCTCTTGATCAACGAGGCCGAAGCGGGTGGGCGGACGCGGCCGAGCCCCGGGCCGGGTGGGCGCGGGGCTCGGGTGCGCCAGGCGGTCAGGCGCGCAGCAGGCGGGTGATGATCTCCACCGCGCGGTCGATTCCGGCGTCGTCGACGTCCATGTGGGTGACCAGGCGGGCGGTGCGCGGGCCGAGCACCGAGACCAGCAGGCCCTCGGCACGGGCGGCGGCGGCCAGGGCCTTCGCGTCCAGCGGGTGCTTGGTCAGGTCCAGCGGGACCAGGTTGGTCCGGACCGGCGCGGCGAGCACCCCGAACGGGGCGACCGCCTCGGCCAGCCGGGCGGCCTTGGCGTGGTCCTCGGCGAGCCGGGTGACGTGGTGGGCCAGCGCGTACCGGCCGGCGGCGGCGAGGACGCCGACCTGCCGCATGCCGCCGCCCATCCGCTTGCGGATGAACCGGGCCCGGTCGATCTTCTCGGCGCTGCCGAGCACCAGCGAGCCGATCGGGGCGCCGAGGCCCTTGGACAGACAGACCGACAGCGTGTCGAAGAGGGCGCCGTACTCGGCCAGCGGCACCCCGTCGGCGACGTGCGCGTGCCAGATCCGGGCCCCGTCGCAGTGCAGCGCCAGCCCGTGGTCGTCGGCGACCCGGCGCAGCTCGCGCAGGGTGGTCAGCGGGATCACCCCACCGCCGCCCCGGTTGTGGGTCTGCTCGACGGCGATCGCCCGGGTGGGCACCGCGAAGTAGCCGTCGGGCCGGACCATGCCGGCGACCATGTCCGGGTCGATGTCCGCGCCGACCGCCGGCCAGGTCCGCGAGGAGATCCCGCCGTACGCGGCGGCGGCGCCGATCTCGTACGTGACGACGTGCGCGTCGGCGTCGCAGAGCAGCTCGTCACCGGGGGGCACGACGAGCTGGAGGGCGATCTGGTTGGCCATCGAGCCGGTCGGGGCGAACAGCGCCGCCTCGTGCCCGAAGAGCGCGGCGACCTCGGCCTCCAGCGCGGCGACCGTCGGGTCCTCGCCGTAGACGTCGTCGCCGACCTCGGCGGTGGCCATCGCCTCCCGCATCCCGGCGGTGGGCCGGGTCACCGTGTCGGACCGCAGGTCGATGAACTCAGCCACGCAGCATCTCCGCCACCAGGAAGGCCAGCTCCAGCGACTGCTGGGTGTTCAGTCGCGGGTCGCAGGCGGTTTCGTACCGATCGGGCAGGTCGAGGTCCTCGATGCCCTGGGCGCCGCCGAGGCACTCGGTGACGTCCTCGCCGGTCAGCTCCACGTGCAGGCCGCCCGGGTGGGTCTCCAGGCCGCGGTGCACCTCGAAGTAGCCGAGCACCTCGTCGACGATCCGGTCGAAGTGTCGGGTCTTGTAGCCGTTGGACGACTCGTGGGTGTTGCCGTGCATCGGGTCGCACTGCCAGACGACCTTGGCGCCGGCGGCGGTCACCTTGGCCACGATCGGCGGCAGCGCGTCGCGGACCTTGTGGTTGCCCATCCGGCTGATCAGGGTGAGCCGGCCGGGGACGTTGTCCGGGTTGAGCTTCTCGCAGAGCTCGATGGCCTCGTCCGGCGTGGTGGTCGGGCCGAGCTTGACGCCGATCGGGTTGGCGATCCGGGAGATGAAGTCGATGTGCGCCCCGTCGAGCTGCCGGGTCCGCTCGCCGATCCAGAGGAAGTGCCCGGACAGCCCGTACGCCCGGCGGTCGGAGACCCGGGTGAGCGCCCGGTCGTACTCCAGGGCCAGGGCCTCGTGGGAGCAGTACAGGGTGACGGTACGCAGCGCCTCGTCCTCGGTCATCCCGCAGGCGCGGATGAAGGCCAGCGCCCGGTCGATCTCCCGGGCGATCGCCTCGTAGCGCTCGCCGGCCGGCGAGTTCTTGACGAAGCCCTTGTTCCAGTCGTGCACGGCGTGCAGGTCGGCCAGCCCGCCGGCCAGGTACGCGCGGAGCATGTTCATCGCGGCGGCCGAGTTCGCGTACGCCCGGATCATGCGCTGCGGGTCGGCGATCCGCGCCTCCGGCGTGGCCTCCAGCGCGTTGATCATGTCGCCGCGGTACGCGGGCAGCCCACGGGCGTCGGTCGGCAGGGACCGGGGCTTGGTGTACTGGCCGGCGACCCGGGCGACCTTGACCACCGGCAGCGAGGCGCCGTAGGTCAGCACGATCGCCATCTGGAGCAGGGTGCGGGCGTTGGCCAGCAGGTGGCTCTCGGTGTTGTCGGCGAAGGTCTCGGCGCAGTCGCCGCCCTGGAGGAGGAACGCCTTGCCCTCGCAGACCAGCGCGAGGCGCTGCCGGAGCTGGTCGACCTCGTAGGGCGCGACCACCGAGGGTACGACGTCGAGCACCTTGCAGACCTCGGCCACCTGCGCCGGGTCGGGCCAGGGCGGGGTCTGTTCCCGGGGCAGGTCCCGCCAGCGGTCCAGGCCGAGGGCCGCGTCCTCGGCGGAGTCGACGGTGGGTCGGCTGGTCTGCAGCCCGGGGCTGCTCACGGCGGGGTAGCTCAGCTGATGCCACTCATGGCGCATGAGGGAAAGCGTACGGCGACGGTCGGGGTGACCGGCCGTCGAGGGGGACGGTTCCGGCAGATGGGAGGGTCAGGGGTTGACCGACGGCTCCGGGGTGTGCCCGCCGGGCACTTCGCCGGAGATGCACCAGTCCGCGCCGCTGCGGGTGACGGTGAACAACAGCGACCGGGGCACGTCCCGGGCGCCGACCGAAACGGTCACCGAGGCGCTGACCTCCTGCCCGCGCGGGCCGGAGCGCACGTCGGTGATGGCCGCCTTGGGCACCTCGAAGTGGTCGGCGAAGTCCCCGTTCGGGCCGGTGGCCGCAGCGTCGAAGGCCTGCTGCATCGGCGCGCAGAGCTGGCTGCGGCCGGCCGCGACGTCCTTGGCGGCCATCGCGTCGAGGTAGGCCTGCACCCGCTCGCGGGACTTGGTGGCCGCCTCCTCGGCGGGGGCGCGCCCGATCGCGGGGCCGTCGCCCGCGTCGTCGTCGCCGCCGATCCCGCAGCCGAACAGGGACAGCGGCAGCAGTGCCAGCGCGGCGACGCCGGCGGTGCGGTGCCTCGGGCGCATGGGTCCTCCCCTCGCTGTGGACATCGAGAGATGCCGAGCGGCGAGTCTGTCACATCGACCGACCTGCATGGCACGCCGTCATGGCTCCGCCGCTCTCCAACCGACAACCCCCACGATCGAAAAGGGGTGACGGATACCCGACGACGGCCCCCGGCGGCCGGCCGCGGCACCGTCGCCTCGCGCACCCGACGGAGGCTGGCTAGTCTGCGGTGGTCGACGCGCCCGGGCGCGTCGCCGTAGCAGGAGGTGACCGCCCATCCTTTCCGTGGCGTCGGTCGACACCGGGTGGCTGCCGCCGGCCGAGCGGTTCGACTTCTGGCAGGACCTGGTCGCCCGCGAGTCGGTGCCGGCCCGGATCAGCAGCGACCACGCCGCCGACTTCACCGCCTCGGCCCGGGTGGTCGACCTGGGCGTGGTCCGGCTCGGTGTGTGGCGGTACCCGTCGCTGGAGCTGCACCGGACGCGCCGGATGATCCGCAGCACCGATCCGGAGCTGTACCAGCTTGCCCTGCCGCTCTCCGGGCACGGCGCGGTGTCGCAGCACCGCCGCCAGGCGCCGCTCGCCCCGTCCGGCTTCGCCGTCGTCGACACCGTCCGCCCGCACGGGTCGTCGCACCGCGCCGACGGGACGGCCACCGGCCCGCTGCACACGCTGACCGCGCTGGTGCCCCACGCGGCGCTGCCGCTGCCGGCGCACCGGATCGAGGAGCTGCTCGCCGCCGAGCTGCCCGCCGGCAGCGGGATGGGGCTGCTGCTGGCCCGCTTCCTGCGCCAGGTCGCCGACCACCCCGAGCAGTACGCGCCGACCGACGCCGCCCACCTCGACCAGGTCGCCCTGGCGCTGATCGCCGGCACCCTGGCCGGCCGGCTCGACGACGAACACGCCCTGCCGCTGGACGTCCGGGTCACCGGGCTGCGTACCCGGATCGAGGCGTTCGTGCAGCGGCACCTGGCCGACCCGGAGCTGACCCCGGCCGCGGTGGCCGCGGCGCACCACCTGTCGCTGCGGTCGCTGCACCGGCTCTTCGAGGGCACCGGCACCACGGTGGCCGGCCTGATCCGCGTCCGCCGTCTGGAGCGCTGCCGGCGTGACCTGGCCGATCCCCGGCTGGGCGGCCTGGCCGTGCACGAGGTGGCCGCGCGCTGCGGGTTCCGCGACCGGGCCCACTTCAGCCGGGCGTTCCGCGCCCGGTACGGCATGTCGCCGCGCGAGCACCGGGAGCGGGCCGCCCGACGGTGAGCGCACGCGGGCGGGGAGGGACCGTGGGTGTCCCTCCCCGCCGTGTGGGTGGTGCGTCGGCGCTCGGCTCAGCCGAGACCGCCCTTGATGGCGCCGATCAGCTCGCCGTTGCCGGTGTCACCGGAGAGCTCCCAGAAGAAGGCGCCACCGAGGCCCTGGTTCTTCGCGTAGGTCATCTTGCCGCCGATGGTGGACGGGGTGTCGTAGCTCCACCAGTTGCTGCCGCACTTGGCGTACGCCGTGCCGGCGATGGTGCCGGTGGCCGGGCAGGTGTTCTTGAGGACCTTGTAGTCCTCGATGCCCGGCTCGTAGGTGCCCGGGGCCGCGCCGGTGGCGGTGCCGCCCGGAGCGGTCTGGGTGACCCCGGTCCAGCCCCGGCCGTAGAAGCCGACGCCGAGCAGCAGCTTGCTGGCCGGGATGCCCTTGGCCTTGAGCTTCTGGATCGCGGCGTCCGAGTTGAAGCCCTGCTGCGGGATGCCGGTGTACGAGGTGAGCGGCGAGTGCGGGGCGGTGGGGCCCTGCGGGTTGAAGGCGCCGAAGTAGTCGTACGTCATCGGCATGATCCAGTTGAGGTACGACGAGGCCCCGGCGTAGTCGGTGGCGTCGATCTTGCCGCCGTTGCTGCCGTCCGCGGTGATCGCGGCGGTGACCAGGGCCGACGAGCCGAACTTCGACCGCAGCGCGCTGACCACGTTCCTGAAGGCGTTCGGGCCGCTGGAGTCACAGGTCAGACCGCAGGCGTTCGGGTACTCCCAGTCGACGTCGATGCCGTCGAAGACGTCGGCCCAGCGCGGGTCCTCGACCAGGTTGTGGCAGCTGTCGGCGAAGGCGGCGGGGTTCTGCGCGGCCTGGGTGAAGCCACCCGACCAGGTCCACCCGCCGAAGGACCAGATCACCTTCAGGTGCGGGTACATCTTCTTGAGCTTGCGCAGCTGGTTGAAGCTGCCGCGCAGCGGCTGGTCCCAGGTGTCCGCGACACCGTCCACACTGTCGGCCGCGGTGTACGCCTTGTCGTAGTCGGCGTAGCTGTCACCGATGGTGCAGCGTCCGCCGGTGGTGTTGCCGAAGGCGTACAGGATGTGGGTCAGCTTGGCCGCGGACCCGCTGGTGTGGATGTTCTTGACGTGGTAGTTGCGGCCGTAGACGCCCCACTCGGCGAAGTAGCCGACGACCTTCTTGTCCCCGGTCGGCGGGGTGGTCGGCGGCGGGGTGGTCGGCGGCGGCGTGGTCGGCGGGGTCGTGGTCGGCGGGGTGGTGGTCGGCGGCGCGGTGGTGGTCGGCGGCGGAGTGCTGCCGCCGCCGCACGGCGCGCCGTTGACGGTGCAGTTCAGCGGCGCCTTGAACGCCCCGGTGCCGTTGTAGCCCCAGCTGAAGCTGGCGCCGGGGGCGAGCGGGCCGGCCCAGCTCTTCTTGACCGCGACGTAGTGGTTGCCGCTGCTGGTGACGTCGGCGTCCCAGAAGCTGCTGATGGTGGTGCCCGACGGCAGGTCGAACTCGATGCGCCAGGTGTCGACGCTGGCGCTGGAGCCGTTGGCGACGGTCACGCGGGTCTCGTGGCCGGTCCCCCAGTCCTGCGCCTTGGCGAACGTGGCGGTCACGCTACCGGCGCCGAACGCCGAGGTCACCGGCACCGCAGCGACGGTCAGCGCGACCACGGCGCCGGCCCAGAGGGCGCGGCGGAGCGATCTGTTCATGTGGCACCTCCTCCAACAGTTAGGAAACTTTCCAGAAGATGGGGAGACGCTACTCACGCTGTCATCACTTCGTCAAGATGTGCATTTATCGATTTCCCCGTGGGTCGCGGCGGCGCGTCGGCCGGGACGCGTAGCCTCGCGACATGACCGTCTTCGACATCGAGATCGACGCCCTGGCCGGCGGCCCGGCCGACCTGGCCGCGTACCGGGGCCGGGCGCTGCTGGTGGTGAACGTGGCGTCCCGCTGCGGCCTCACCCCGCAGTACGCCGGCCTCCAGGAGCTCTACACCACCTACGCCGACCGGGGCCTGGTGGTGCTCGGGGTGCCGTGCAACCAGTTCGCCGGGCAGGAGCCGGGCACGGCCGACGAGATTGAGGACTTCTGCCAGGTCAACTACGGGGTCACCTTCCCGCTGACCGAGAAGGTCGACGTCAACGGCCCGGCGCGGCACCCGCTCTACGCGGAGCTGGTCGGCACCCCCGACGCCGAGGGGCACACCGGGGACGTGCGGTGGAACTTCGAGAAGTTCCTCGTCGCGCCGGACGGCACGGTCGCGGCCCGGTTCGCCCCGACCGTCACCCCGGACTCCGCCGAGCTGCGCGCCGGCATCGAGAAGGTTCTGCCGGCCTGAGCCGCCGCCCGGTCGCCCGGTCGCCCTGCCGGCGCGGGCCGGGGCGCGGTGTCGTCCATACCGGAGCGCGGGCGCGACCGCGCCGCCCACCGGTCGGTGGGCGGCGCGGCGCGGCCGGGGGGCGGCGGTGGCGGGTCAGCCGGCCGCCGAGCGGAACACCGGGTAGTAGCCGCCGGACTGGCCGGCCGCCGTCGGGTGGTACGAGATGCCGATGTTGGCGTAGTTCAACGCGTGCAGCCACTTCTCCCCGTAGCTGCACAGCTGGTGCCCGACGAAGATCGACCGGACGTCGGCGAAGGTGAAGCCGGCGGCGGCCGCGGCGCTGCGGGTGATGTCGTCGACCAGGTTGATGCCCTCGTTGATCTTCGCGCGGGAGGTGGCGCTGAGCCCGACGCAGAACGTGCCGAGCTGGTAGAAGACCGGGTAGCCGACGACCACCACCCGGGCGGACGGGGCCCGGCTGCGGATGCCGTTGTAGACCGTGGCCAGCAGGCCGGCCAGCTGCGCCCGGGCCTTGTCCTCGGCGGCCTGCACCGCGGCCACGCACTGCGTCTCACCCTGCAGCACGCAGGTGGTCATGATGCTGGAGAAGCCGACGTCGTTGCCGCCTACGGTGATGCTGACCAGCGTGGTGCTCGCCGAGAGCGCGGAGAGCTGGGTGTTGGTCACGCTGGTGGTGGTCGCCCCGGAGCAGGCCACCGAGCGGTACGAGGCGGGCCTGATGTTGGTGTTGTACAGCGCCGGGTACGCGCTGGTGCTGCGCTGGCAGGAACCGCTCTCGGCGGTGTAGCTCCCGGCGCCGACGCCGGAGGCGTACGAGTCGCCGAGGGCGACGTACTGGTCGCTGGGGGATGCCTGGGCGGGCACCGCGATGCCGAGCGTGACGCCGAGGGACGCGGCGAGGCTCAGGGCGAGGGTCACGAAACGGGATCTCCGCACGTCGCACTCCTGGGGGTGGGAAGTGGTGGTGTGAGATAGATATCAATTGATCGGTGCGGGTCGGAAGATCACCGATTGCGCGGCAGATGAAGATAGATCCTTAGCGATACAAACCATTGCCAGTGATGCGATCGATGATGAAGGATTCCGCCACGGGACGATCCGTGCGCGCCCGGCCGAATAACCAAGCACGGCGGTGGGGAATGCCGACGTCCACACCGGAGTTGGCAACGGACATGACAACTGTGGGACTGATCGGCAGCGGCAACATCGGTGGCACCGTGGCCCGGCTGGCGGTGGCCGCCGGTCACGACGTGGTGCTCAGCAACTCGCGCGGACCGGAGACGCTGAAGGACCTGGTGGCGGAGCTGGGCCCGCGGGCCCGGGCGGCCACGCCGGCCGAGGCCGCTGCGGCGGGGGACCTGGTCGTGGTCACCATTCCGCTGCGGGCCTACCGCGAGGTGCCCGCCGCGCCGCTGGTCGGCAAGACGGTCATCGACACCAACAACTACTACCCCGAGCGGGACGGGCACTTCCCGGAGCTGGACGACGAGTCGACCACCACCAGTGAGCTGCTCCAGGCGCACCTGCCGGAGTCGAGCGTGGTCAAGGCCTTCAACAACATCTACTTCGCGCACCTGCACGCCCTGGCCCGCCCGGCCGGGGCCGCGGACCGCAGCGCGCTGCCGATCGCCGGCGACGACGCCGGCGCCAAGGCCGCGGTGACCGCGTTCCTCGACTCGCTCGGGTACGACGCCGTCGACGTCGGGCCGCTGGCCGAGGGCTGGCGGTTCCAGCGGGACACCGCCGCGTACGCCGGCCTCTACTCGGCCGACCCGGCCGACTGGGGGCGGCCCGTCGCGAGGAACGCGGAGCAGGTCCGGGCCGCGGTGGCCGCCGCCCGCCGCTACGCCGACAGCTGAGCGGCGACGCTCCACCCGGTGGCGGTGCCGGTTCGGCACCGCCACCGCTGCGGGCCGGCCCCCGTCGCGGCGTTCCGGCGGCCCGGGGCCTCAGCCGGAGCAGACCCGGCCGGTCCGGGGATCGGGCAGCGGACGGGCCGGCGTCAGGCCGGCGAGCGCCCCTCGTCGGCGAGCACCGACCAGACCTCGAGGTCGGCGTAGCGACGCAGCACGGTCCGGGCCGAGTCGAGGTCGGTGGCCACGAAGGACGCGCCGACCCAGGGCGCGATGTGCTCCCGGGCCCGGTCGAGGTGGGCCAGAAACTCCTCCGCGCACCAGGGCGGCAGCGGGCGCAGCTCGGCGGAACCGGTCAACGGCAGGGCGAACACGGCGACGGCGACTCCTCAGGACGCGGGCAGGCTCAGGCGCAGGGTGGGGCCGGGGGTGTCCCGGAAGCCGAGCGAGCGGTAGAGCGCCTCGCCGGCCACCGACGCCCGCAGGTCGATCTTCAGTACGCCGCGGTCCCGGTACCAGTCGAGCAGGCCCGTCATGCAGGCCCGGGAGTAGCCGCGCCGCCGGTACCCCGGGTCGGTGACCACGTTGAAGACATACCCGGTCAGTCCACTGGGGTTGCCCGGCCCGCCCAGGCGACGCTCGATGGTGCCGGTCGCGCAGGCGGCGAGCCCGCCGGGCCGGTCGGGGGCGTCCACCACGAAGACGGCCATCAGGTCCGCGGGGTCGGCGAGCCGCTCGCGCAGCACCTCCCGGGCGGCCGGCTGCCACGGCCCGGGCGGCGGCTCCGCCCCCTGCATCGACGCCAGCATCACCCCGCGCAGCCGGACGATCTCCGCCGCGTCACCGGGTGCGGCCCGCCGCACCTTGATCATGACCGGACGGTACCGCACCCCGGCGGCCGGGCGTGGCAGGTGATTCCGCTGGTCGGGAACGGCGACGACACGCGCGTCGGCAGTTGCGCCGCAGTCCCGCAAACGGGACTCTATGACCGGTCCCCCTGACACGCCTCGGAGGCGACGTATGCCCCAGCTCCGTACCGCGCCCCGCCGGCTGGTCGCCGCCGCCGGGGCGCTGCTGCTCGGCGCCGCGCTGACCACCGCCGCCCCGCCCGCCCGGGCCGCCGCCCCGCAGGACGTCGGATACGTACGCCTCGCGCACCTCTCCCCCGACACCCCCGCCGTGGACGTCTACCTCTCCGCGCCGGGCGCGGCCGAGCCCCGGGTCTTCCCCGCAGTCGGCTACGGCGTGGTCTCCGAGTACCTGACCCTGCCCGCCGGCCGGTACGCGGTGGCGATGCGCGAGGCGGGCGCCCCGGCCAGCCAACCACCGGTGCTCACCACCGAGGTGGCCGTCGAGGCCGGCGCGGCGTACACGGTCGCCGGGGTGGGCCGGCACGCCGACCTCGGCCTGCGGGTGCTCGCCGACGACCTCAGCGCCCCGGCCCCCGGGCAGGCGAAGGTCCGCGTCGTGCAGGCGTCGGTCCGGGCGCCGGTGATCGACGTCGCGGCGACCGACGGGCCGGCCATCGCCGACGCGGTCCGCTTCGCCACCACCACCGACTACCGCGAGGTCGAGCCGGGACGCTGGCGGCTGCGGCTGGGCGGGGACAACGGCCCGACCACGGACGCCGAGGTCACCCTCAGCGGCGGTCGGGTCTACTCGCTGCTGGTGCTGGACGGCCGGCGCGGTGGACTCGCCACCGAGCTGCGTGAGGACGCCCGGGGCGGGGCGGTCACCCCGGCCGGCGGGGTGCCGGCGGGAGCCGGTGGGCTGGCCGGGCGCGGGCTCGGGGCGTACCCGATGGTGGCCGGCACCCTGCTCGCGGCGGCCGTGGTGGTCGGGGCGGCGGTGCTGGTGCGGCGCCGGCGGCGACCGGTCTGGTGACCAGCCGGCCCGGCTTCGCGATCCGGCGGCACCGTGACCGCCGGGCGCCGCTGGCCGCGCTGGTCGCGGCCGGCGCGGCGGTCTGCCTCGCCGCCGGCACCGGCGTCGGGCTGGCCGGCGAGGCCGCGCCGGTGCCACCGGCGAGCTGGCGGCCGGGCTGCGCCGACGGTTGCGCGACGACCGCCGCGCCACTGCCCGCGCCGCACGGTCCCCCCACCCGGGTACGCGTCGCGCGGATCGGCGTCGACGCCGACCTCGCGGTGCTCGGGCTGGACGCGGCCGGCCAACTGGTCCCGCCGGGCGACCACGACCGGGCCGGCTGGTACGGCGGCGGCCCCGCGCCCGGCGACCCGGGGCCGGCGGTGATCGCCGGGCACCTCGACTCCCGTCGGGGACCGGCCGTCTTCGCCCGCCTCGGTGAGCTGCGCGCCGGCGACCGGATCGAGGTCTGGCGCGGCGGGCAACGGCTGGCCTTCCGGGTCACCGGGTCGCTGCGCACCCGCAAGGACGCCTTCCCCACCGCCACCGTGTACGGCCCCACCCCCGGCCCGGAGCTGCGCCTGGTCACCTGCGGCGGTGCCTTCGACCGGCGCACCGGCCACTACCGGGACAACGTGGTCGTCTTTGCGGTCGCCGAAGCGCCGGCTGAGTTATCCGCGACTCCGCTGCCCGCTGAGCCTCGGGTGCAGCGCCCATCGCCTCCGGCTCGGGATGGCGGCGGCCCCCGGGGGCCATCCAGTCGCTATGGAGTTGATGACCTGAACGACTCAACCCCAGCCTCCATTGTCCCGCCGGCAACCTCATTGGCAAGAGCGGCGATCCGACCCAGCAGTTCGGACGACGGCATACCCAGGTCTAGCGAGTGACAACAGATTTCCACGCCGGCGTTGCGCACGACGTGGCGGGTCGACGGACGGTCACCGGAGACGTAGACCAGGTGACCCCGGGACAGCCCGTACGCCACGCAGTAGGCGAGCATCTGGTAGGTGTCCCCGCGCGTCTCGTCGACCTTGTACTTCGCGTCTACGACGGCGGCGATCCGACCTGCGGGATCCCGCCAGAGAATGTCCGGACGAAGCTCGAGCCGCTGACCGTGGTCGAGATGACGGCGATCCTGCCAGCGGACGCTGCCGCCATGGACCCGTTCAATCGCCGATCGCAACGCCACGGACAGGAAGTCCTCGTAGACCTGCCACATGTCGAGCAGAAAGGCGTTGGCCACTACGACGCCCCGGCCGGCCTCCACCGAAACGCCTGCCAGCACGAGTTCAGCCAGGTGCAGGGCGGTCCGCAGGTGCGCGTTCAGCCGCGTCGGCTGCCAGGCCGGGACAGGAGTCCCGAGCGGCAGCCGGGTTACACCGGGGAACCGCGCCGCGAGGTGCCGCAGCATGCGCCGGGACTCGGCGCCGACCCCGGGCACCCGCAGCATCCGCTCGACCGCGCTCGCGAGGATCCGGTTCTCCGCGACGTCCACCGTGTACTCGTCATAGCGGACCTCCAGCGGGATCGGTGCGGCGAGCCGGCGACTGAGCTGGGCCGTCTCCCGCAGCCGACCGCGCAGAACCGACGACACTCCGTCGAGCGTCCGGTAGCCCTGCAGCAGGCCCCGGCGCAGCGCCCGGTCGGTCTGCCGCCAGAGCGCCGAAGCGACGGCCGGCACTAAGCCCGGCTCTGCGGCCAGCGCCACCGTGTCGTCCTGCCAACGGTGCGGGTTGCGCGCATAGCCCAACAGGAACAGCAGGCGGGCCACCGGAACCTTGGGCTCGATGTACAGCTCCACTCCACCGATTCGGGCGGCCCCGACCTTCCGGCCGGCCCGCACGCTCCAGAGCGAGCCGGGTCCCGGGCGTACGTCGGCGACTTGAGCGGCGGCGAGCCGGCGGGCGTCCTCGGCGTCGAGGACCACCGACTCTGCCGGCCCACCCTCGCGTAGCCGCAGGACAGTCATGGCTGCTCAGGTGGAAGTGTGCGGAGCAGCTCGTCGACGTCGTAGTGCTGCACCACGTCGATATCGTCGGCGTAGTGGTGGTCCTGCAGCAGCGGCAGGATGTCGTGTTCCCAGATCCGGTCGAGGCCGTATGGATCAGCATAGATGGACGGGCGCATGAAGTAGGACGGGCCGATCGCCAGCTCATGATCCCGAATTCGGTCGTTGAGCGCGTCGAGGAGCCTAGCGTAGATCCGGTCCTCACCCCGCTCGTCGAGCCAGCGACGTAGCAAGCCCTTGATCGGCGGCTTGGCAGGGTGCAGCTCGACGAAGGCGAAACGTCGCCGCATCGCCACGTCCACCGCCGCGATCGAACGGTCAGCCGTGTTCATGGTGCCGATGACGTACAGGTTCGGCGGGAGGGTGAACTCCCCGGGCGAGTACTGGAGCCGGATGCCCTGGTCCCGGTATTCCAACAGGAAGTACAGCTCACCGAAGATCTTCGCCAGGTTGCCCCGGTTGATCTCGTCGATGACCAGGACGTACGGCGTCCAGGGGTGCTCTCGGGCCTCGTCCGCCAGCTTGCGGAGCGGCCCAGACGTCAGCTCGAACCTCAGCATGCCGTCCTTGCCGGCCTGGGGGCGGAAACCCTCGAAGAAGTCCTCGTAGGTGTACGAGGGATGGAACTGGACTAGCTGCACGGCGTGCGGCTCGGTCAGGTGGGCCGCGAGCCGGGTGGCCAGGAACGTCTTACCCGTGCCAGGTGGTCCGTAGAGGATCACCTGCCGTCTTTCCTCTAGCAGGTCACGTAGTCCGCTCACGAACTCCAGGTCAAGCAGGAGCCTGTCGGCGACGTTCTGCGGCACTTCAGCGAGCCGGGCATGGGGCGTTGGCTCAACGGCCGGCGTCTGCCCCGACGCCGCCGCGATCAACCGGTCGACGGCATCCACCACGTCAGTCAGGTCGATCAGCTCACCGCCCGGACTCTTGACCAGCGCGAGGAGAGGACCGCTGAGCTCCCGGAGCGAGACCTGCGCTTCATCAAGCCAGTTCACGTCGCGACGAAGGTGAGAGCGGCGGTGGGTGGAGTCGGCGAAGTAGGGCCGCCCCTCGACGATTCCGAGGTGGACGTCGTCACCGTGCACGGTCACCACCCGATCCCCCGGCCGCATCGACCGCAGGAACGCCTCGACAGAGACCCGCAGCTTCTCGCGCGTCGAGTAGCTCTTGTGGCGGTACGCCTCGTCGACAGTGCGGGCGATCAACTGCACGTCCGCATCGACGGGCAGTTCGGGCAAATGAGCGGCTTCCAGGGACAGGAAGCCCTCGCTCAGCCACTGCGGCACCAAGTCGCGCCCCTCGACGTTGCTGCCCCGGACCAGCCAGGCTCGGTGAGCTGCCGGATCCTCCACCGGCCTGGGATCCGGGTCGTCGTGCAGCAGATTTGCGGTGAGCCGCTGCTCCGGATTGGCCCGTCGACCGTTGAACTCGACGCCCTCCTCCCGCAGGCGCGCCGCCAGGTCACCGCCCCGGTGCCGGAAGTGCTGATGTTCAGCCAGCGGCACCTCACCGCTGGACTGGAGCACGCGGTGCGAATTGTCCACGTATGTCTCGGCGAGCAGGTGGGCGATCTCGTCGGGCGAGCCGGCCACCAGATCCGCGAGGTCGTCGTAGGCCGTCCAAGAGCCAGCCTCCACCCGCTGCAGGGCTGAGGTGATGGCGTGGAGCCGGCTCTCGTACTTCCTACGCGCTTGCTTACGGCTGCGGAGGACCTCCCGGTAGCGGCGGTTGATCTCCGCGTAGAAGGCGTCCGGGTCCGGGTAGGTGTCAAGGGCCTCCCGCCCGGCCGTGGTGATCCACCAGCGGTTGTTTCGCTTCACCATCCACCCGGCCGTCGCCGCGTCCCCGGTGTGAAAGTGGGCCGCCACCACCCATGCGGCGGCACCGTTCTTCTGCGGGCGTCGTTCCGCCGGGGTCAGATCCACGCGCCGCGTCACCTCCGCCAAGACCTCTCTCCCGGGTATCCGGTCGCCGCGGTCGCGTAGGACCTCCAGACAAGTCCGCACCAGCAATCCATAGCGCACTCCCTCGCCGGCCGGGTCCACCGCACCCTCAACAGGCGGAGGCACTGGCGCTGTCCGACCCAGCACAACGTCGGCAAGTTGGTAGTTGTGGTGGCGAGAGTGATTCGTGCGACCGGCCATCAGGTCAGCGGCGAGACGGCGAGCAGCTGCGGCGAAATGCTCATCCGCGAGCGCAGCGATTAGCTCCTCATACGATCCCACGGCGGTGATCTGGTCGTCACCAGCGTCCCGGTAGGTCCGCGTCACGCTGAATGGTGGGTAACCATCCAGGGTCGTCTGATCCCCCAGGTCCTCGTACGGCCTCGGCTTGTCGCCTTCTGCCTTCAGATGAGGTGCGCTCTCGGTAAACCTCAGTCGCGGGTAGGCCTCCCCGACCGTCCGGCCCGGAGGCAGCGAAGCCTCCAGCAACGACCGGCGCAGGACCACGAAACCCGAGACGCCCTCGCCAGCGTTGAGCAGATCCGGCTCATTCAGAACGAAGACTTCCATCGTCCGCATGCTGATGGCCGAGAGCCGACCCGATCGACCGTTGCCGGGCAGGCAGGTGATTACCCAGCGGTCCCGTTCCCAGGCCCTCGCTTCCGGCACGACGGTCGTAAGGTAGGCCTGGTTTGCGGCAACGACACTGGCGAAATACGGCCCCGACCGCAACTTCTCGAATCTCGCCTGCTTCGTGGGATCGGCCCGCAGATGCGCCTCGCTCTGCCCCGCCATTGCCGACTCAGTCACGCCATGCCTTCCCTATCGAAAACCTGAACGGACGGTCTCCAACCGCCCCCAGAACCCTAGCCAACGGCAGGCATCAAGACCGACCCACTGATCCAAACAGGACATTGTTCGGCGAGCGATGAACGGCACCGGGTGTCAACGACAAGCCCGGTAGGTGGACGGCTTTAGACCCGTCGGCGGCCGGCGAAGCCGCACTCGGCGCGGTGGTACCAACGCACATCGCTGTCCCCCTCCAGCCAGCACCACAGCACCGGCCGGCCGTCGCGTTCGCCGGGGAAGTCCAGCAGCACCGGGGCGATGCCCTTGACCTGGATGTCGTGGGAGTTCAGCTCCTCCAGCACGGCGTGCAGCCGGGCCTCCAGCCCCTTGACCTCGGCCCGGCCGCCGAGGACCGAGACCCCCGAGGCCGCCAGGTCGGCGCGGAGTTCGGCGAGGTCGGCGCGGAGCCGGATCAGCTCGTCGACGCGGGGGCGCAGGGTGGCCACCAGGTGCCGGGCCTGGGCGAGAGTGAACACCCGGCAAGTATGGGCCACCGGGACGTCCCCGAGCGGCCCAGCCCGCACCCGGACCACCCCGGACGGGTGTGCCCCGGCCGGCCCACCGGCGGGGCTCAGTCGGCCTGGGCGGCCAGCTCGCGGGCCCGGTCGCGGGCCGCCTCCAGCGCCGCCAGCATGGCCGCGCGGACGCCGTGGTTCTCCAGCTCACGGATGGCGGAGATGGTGGTGCCGGCCGGTGAGGTGACCGCCTCGCGCAGCTTCACCGGGTGCTCCCCGGAGTCGCGCAGCATCACCGCCGAGCCGATCGCGGTCTGCACGATCAGCTCGTGCGCCACCTGCCGGGGCAGGCCGAGCAGGATGCCCGCGTCGATCATGGCCTCGACCAGCAGGTAGAAGTACGCGGGACCGGAGCCGGAGAGCGCGGTGACCGCGTCCTGCTGGGACTCGGGCACCCGGATGGTGGCGCCGAGCGGGGTGAACATCTCCTCGGCCAGCTCCAGGTGCGCGCCGGTGGCGTGCGCACCGGCCGAGATGGCGGTCATCGCCTGGTCGACCAGGGCTGGCGTGTTGGTCATCACCCGGACCACCGGGGTCCCGTCGGGCAGCCGGCGGGCGAAGAAGCCGGTGGGCAGGCCGGCGCAGAGCGAGATGACCAGCTTGTCCGGCGGAACCTTGGGGCCGATCTCGTCCAGCAGGGTCGCCGCGTCCTGCGGCTTGACCGAGATCGCCAGCACCGCCGCCTCCTCGACCGCGGTGAGGTTGTCGACCACCCGTACGCCGTACCGGGCGGTCAGCTCCTCGGCGCGCGCCGGCCGTCGGGCGGTGGCCAGCAGCCGCTCCACCGGCCAGCCGGAGCGCAGCAGCCCGGAGAGCATCAGCTCGCCGATCTTGCCGGCGCCGATCACGGCGACCGTGTGCCTGCCCGGTGCCATCGCTGTGGTACCCCTTCCGTCGCGGTGCCGGCGGCGCGGCGGGTGATCCGCCGCGCCGCCGGCACCGGTCGATCAGCTGCCGAAGAAGACCTCGGCCTCGGCGTACCGCTCCAGCGGCACGGTCTTCAGCTCAGCCGTGGCGTCGGCCAGCGGCACCCGGACGATGTCGGTGCTCTGCATCGCGACCATCTTGCCCCAGTCGCCCTCGTGCGCCGCGTCGATCGCGTGCAGACCGAGCCGGGTGGCGAGCACCCGGTCGAAGGCGGTCGGGGTGCCGCCGCGCTGGATGTGGCCGAGCACGACGGTGCGGGCCTCCTTGCCGGTCTTCGCCTCCAGCTGCTCGGCGAGCCACTGGCCGATGCCGCCGAGGCGGACGTGGCCGAACGAGTCGAGCTCCTGGTTGTGCAGCACCATCTGGCCGTCCAGCGGCTGGGCGCCCTCGGCGACCACCACGATCGGGGCGTACTGGTGCTGGAAGCGCTTCTCGACGTACCCGGCGACCTGGTCGACGTCGAACTGCCGCTCCGGCAGCAGGATCACGTTGGCGCCGCCGGCGAGGCCGGCGTGCAGGGCGATCCAGCCGGCGTGCCGGCCCATCACCTCGACCACCAGGGTGCGGTGGTGGCTCTCGGCGGTGGTGTGCAGCCGGTCGATGGCCTCCATCGCGATGTTGACCGCGGTGTCGAAGCCGAAGGTGTAGTCGGTGGCGCCGAGATCGTTGTCGATGGTCTTCGGCACGCCGATCACGTTGACGCCCAGCTCGTGCAGCTTGGTGGCCACGCCGAGGGTGTCCTCGCCGCCGATCGCGATCAGGGCGTCGACGCCCTGCGCGGCGAGGTTCTCCTTGATCCGCTCCACCCCGTTTTCGATCTTGAACGGGTTGGTCCGGGACGAGCCGAGGATGGTGCCGCCGCGCGGCAGGATGCCGCGGACCTCCGCGATGCCCAGCGGCCTGGACCGGCCCTCCAGCGGGCCCTTCCAGCCGTCCTGGAAGCCCACGAACTCGTGACCGTAGGTGGCGACGCCCTTGCGGACCACCGCCCGAATGACCGCGTTGAGACCTGGGCAGTCGCCGCCGCCGGTGAGCACGCCGATACGCATGATCTGCTCATCCTCCTGGAGCATCAGGTGAAGCCCGGATAAGCCCCAGGATATGTGTCAGATCAGACCATCGGCGCCATTGCCGGCCCGGGGCGGGCCGTCAGTGCGCACTGTAGTCGGCGCGGGTGTCCGCCGACAGCGCGCCCCGGCCCGTCCCACCCGCCGAACCGGGCTACCGGTCAGTAGCTGACCTCGCGGTTCTCGCCCGCCTTCGGCGGCCTGCCGGTCACCGCCGCCCGGGCGAACCCGAGCAGGTTGACCACCGCGCCGCCCGGCGAGTCCCAGTACTCGGCGGAGTTGGCGTGCACCTTGATCAGCGTCAGGCCGGGGGTGTCGAGGCCGTCCGGGAACCAGGTCTTCAGCAACGGGTTCCACAACTGCTCGGCCTTCGCCCGGTCGTAGCTCTCCTGGGCGGTGCCGGAGACCGACACCCAGGCGTCGTGCCGCTGGTCGGAGAAGGCGACGTTCACCTCCGGGTTGACCCGGATCTGGCGCACCTTCGGCGAGTCCGCGTAGGCGAAGAACCACAGGTCGCCGTCGAACTCCGCCTCCTGCAACCCCATCGGCCGGCTCACCATCCGCCCGTCCACGCCGATGGTGGTCAGCATGCAGATCCGAGCCTGCCGGATCAGCTCGGTCACCCGGCGGCGGGCGTCGGCGGCGCTGGTCGGGTCACTACTCATCGTGAACTCCCTCGCATCGGCTCGTCGAACCGGTGCCCAGGACAGAACGGGTCAAACCCGCCTGGCCTCACCGGCCCGTCATCGCCCGCCACCGCGCCAGGTTGTGCCGGGCGTCGACCAGGGCGTCGTGCCGGTCGGCGTCGGCGTCGGGCAGCTTCGGCCGACCCCGGTCGTCCCAGAGCTGGCGCAGCTCCTTGGTGAACCGGGGGATCTCCCGGGGCAGCGCCGGCATCGCCCCCCAGAGCTGCGCCAGCACCACGTGGTCGTACGCCGCGTACCAGGCCCAGAGTTCGAGCTGCTCGCCCGGGCGGTCGCGGATCGGCTCCAGCAGGAAGTCGTAGAGGTCGTCGCGGATGCGCTCGCGCGAGCGCCAGGCGCGGTCGGCCGGGGACGGCAGCTTGTCGAGCACGTTGCGGCGCACCCAGGGCACGGCGCGGGAGTCGTCGAACTGGGTGGAGACCGCGTAGAACTCGCGGCCGTACTCGTCGACGACACCGATCGACACGAGGTCGACGACGAGGCCGTCCTCGATGAATTCGCAGTCGTAGAAATAGCGGTAGACCATCGCGTCAATCCTCGCGTACGCCCGGCGGCGTCCGCCGCCCGGGTCCGTTCCCGACCGGCTCCCCACCCTTGCCACCAGGGCGAAACCGCACCTCAGCCGGCACACCGACCCCGACCGGCGGCGTCACGCAGACGATTTGAGGGGTGTACAGCAAGCGACTGGACCGTCATGATCTGATGTGTACCGCTACCGGACGCCGAATTGGTGTCAGTTCACCTCTTCAGGGGCCGTCAGGTTCACCCGGTGAGCGAGTTGTGGTCCTTGACCGGGGAGGGGTTGGGCCGTGGAGATGCGCCTGCCGGAGCCGGGTGACGCCCTCACGGGCGTGGAGATGTTCGCCGGGCTGGAGCCGGAGGTGCGGCAGCGGGTGATCGCCGCGGCGGTGCCGCGCACGTACCGCAAGGGCCAACTGCTCTTCGTGGAGAACGACCCGGGCGAGTCGCTGATCGTGCTGCGCCGGGGGGCGGTGGCGGTGTTCCGCACCGCGCCGACCGGCGAACGGGCGGTGCTGTCGGTGATCCGGCCGCCGGACGTGCTCGGCGAGGTCTCGCTGCTGGACGCCTCCACCCGCTCGGCGTCCGCCGAGGCGATCGAGGACAGCGCCGCGCTGGCCCTGTCCCGGCCCGCCTTCATGGAGCTGGTGCACTCCAACCCGCGCATCCTGGACGCGGTGATGCGCTCGCTGGGTGGCCTGATCCGCCGGCTGACCGAGCAGAACGCCGACCACGTCTTCCTGGACCTGCCCGGCCGGGTGGCCAAGACCCTGGTCCGGCTGGCCGGCGAGAGCCAGGCCCCGATGATCACCATCGAGCTCAACCAGAGCCAGCTCGCCGAGATGGCCGGCGGCTCCCGGCAGAGCGTCAACCAGGCGATCGGCTCCTTCGCCAGCCGAGGCTGGCTGCGGACCGAGGGTCGCCGGATCGTCGTCACCGACGTGTCCGCGCTGCGCCGCCGGGCCGGGATGAACGACCGCTGACCGCGCGACGCGGCCGGGCGCTGCCTGCGCCGGCCGCGTCGGCTCACTGCCCCCGGCTCACGGGGTGGTGCTGGTCGGCCCCGCCCAGCTGGTCGTGGTGCCGGTCGGCCCGGCCCAGTCGGTGCCGTCCTTGCCGCCACCGGACTGCTCGCTGACGATCCCCTCGGCCTGCAGCACGGCCAGCGTGGCGGCGTCGACGTCGACCGACTCCCCCGCGGAGTGGGCGACGCCGTCACCGTCGGTCCAGTCGCTCTCGAGCTTCACATACACCATGATCTCTCCCCTTGATCATTGATGGGATTTTCGGCCGCCTGAATGTAGCTCTCCCAACCGGCCGGAGGAGTGTCCACAAGCCAACAGCCCGGTACCCGACAACGCCGGCAACGGCGATACTCACGGTGGACACCGGGCGACGACCGGCAGGCAGACCGACCCACCCAGTGGAGGACGTCATCTCCGCGCAGTGTGACCGTTGTGGACGTACCGCCGCCGACGGCGACCGCTTCTGCGGTGGCTGTGGGACGGAGCTGGGTGCGCTCTGCCCGCACTGCCTGCGGCCGCTCGCCACCGACGCGGTGTTCTGCACCTCGTGCGGCGCGCCCCGCGCCGGCTCCGGCCGGCCCGTAGCGACCCCGCAGGAGGACCGCCGCCGGGTCAGCGTGCTCTTCGTCGACCTGATCGACTTCACGCCGTACGTCGAACGGGCCGACCCCGAGCAGGTCCGCGGCATGCAGACCGGCTTCTTCTCCGCCGCCAAGCGGGTCGTCGGGCAGTACGGCGGCGTGGTCGAGAAGTACATCGGCGACGCGGTGATGGCGCTGTTCGGCGCCCCGGTGGCCACCGAGACCGACGCGCTGCGCTGCGTCCGGGCCGGGCTGGAGCTGCAACGGGTGCTCACCCGGTTCGCCCCCACCGGCGCCGACGAGCTGCGCTTCCGGGTGGGCGTGGCGACCGGCGAGGCGCTGGTCGACGTGGCCGCCGCCCGCGACGGCGGGCAGGCCATCGTCGCCGGCGACGTGGTCAACACCGCCTCCCGGATGCAGTCGGTGTCGCCGCCCGGCGGCGTGCTGGTCTGCGGCACCACCCACGCGCTGACCAAGGACGCCATCCGGTACGCCGAGCAGCCGCCGGTCACCCTGCGCGGGCGTTCCTCGCCGACCGAGGTCTGGCTGGCCCTGTCCCCGGTACGCCGGCAGCCGACCGACCGGGAACCCGACACCACCCCGCTGATCGACCGCGAACACGAGCTGGGCCTGCTGGTCAACGCCCTGCACCGGTCGCTACGAGACCGCCGCCCCCAGGTGGTGACGCTCTTCGGCCGGGCCGGCATCGGCAAGAGTCGGCTGATCCGGGAGCTGTACCGGCACTCCGGGCGGCTGGTCGACGAGCCGGTGAGCTGGCGTACCGGGCGGTGCCCGCCGTTCGGCGAGAACGTCACGTTCGCCGCGCTGGCCGACATCGTCAAGACCGAGGCCGGCATCCTGGACACCGACCCGGCCCCCACCGCGTCCCGCCGGTTGAGCGCGGCGGTGGCCGAGCTGGTCGGCCCCGGCGAGCGGGACCGGCTGGTCGACGCGCTGCGCCCGCTGGTCGGGCTCGCCGGCGTCACACTGCCCGCCGAGGAGACCGAGTCGGCCTGGCGTCGCTTCCTGCTGGCGCTGGCCGCCCGCCGCCCCACCGTGCTGGTCTTCGAGGACCTGCACTGGGCCGACGACGCGATGCTGCGCTTCGTCGAACTGCTCGGCGCCGGCGCCCGGGACGTGCCGCTGCTGCTGCTCTGCACCGCCCGCCCGGAGCTGGTGGACCGGGATCCGAGCTGGGCGGGCACCATCACCGGCTCGGTGACGATCGCCCTCCCGCCGCTGCGCGACACCGGCATCGCCTCGCTCTACGCGCACATGTTCGGCCAGGCGGCCTTCTCCGCCGACATGCTCAGCCCGCTGATCGAGGTGGCCGGCGGCAACCCGCTCTACGCCCACGAGTACGTGCGGATGCTGATCGAACAGGGCGCGCTGCGCCAGTCCGGGCGGGGCTGGTCGCTGGAGAAGCACCTCGACCTGCCGATGCCGGAGAGCGTGCACGCGGTCATCGCCAACCGCGTCGACCTGCTCGACGCCAAGGACCGCGCGGTGCTGCTGGCCGCCTCGGTGGTCGGCGTGCAGTTCTGGCCGGGCGCGGTGGCCGCCGCGCTGGGCCAGCCGGTCGAGTCGGTGGAGCGGTGCCTGCGCCGGCTGGAGCAGCGCGACTTCATCCACGAGCAGGCGGCGTCCACGATGGCCGGGCAGGCGGAGTTCCGGTTCCGGCACGTGCTGGTGCGCGACGTCTGCTACCAGCGGCTGCCGCGTACCGAGCGGGTGGCCCGGCACGAGCGGACGGCCGGCTGGCTGGACGCGCTGTCGCAGAGCCGGGACACCGACCTGGCCGAGGTCCTGGCGCACCACCGCTGGGCGGCCCACGAGATCGCCCGCACGCTGGGCATGCCGATCCAGCGGTACGCCGGCCCCGCGCGGGCCGCGCTGCACCGGGCGGCCCGCCGCGCGTACGCCCTGCACGGGCTGGACGCCGCGGCCAGCCACGCGGGCCGCGCCCTCGGCCTGGCCGACGACAGCGACCCGGTCGACCGGCTGCAACTGGAGCTGCTGAGCACCGAGATCTCGTTCTACCGCGACGGCAACGCCTTCCTCTCCGGCGGCGGCCCGGAGCAGCTGCACGCGCTGGCCGACCGGCTGCTCGCGCACGACGATGACGCCTGCGCGGCCCGGGCGTGGACGCTGCTCGGCCAGGCCGCCTGGCTGCGCGCCGACCGCAGCGCCGCGGTGGCCTGTCTGGACCGGGCGGTCGCGCTCTTCGGGCCGCTGCCGGACAGCGCCCAGAAGGCGGACGCGCAGGCCGAGCTGGGCCGGCTGCACATGCTCAACTACGAGCGGGACGCGGCGGTGGCCGCCGCCGAGACGGCGGCCGGGATCGGCGAGCGCCTGGGCCTGGCGGAGATCCGCACCAACGCCCGGATCACCGCGGCCACCGCCCGCTACCAGGCCGGCGACCGGGCCGGCCTGGACGAGCTGCACGCGCTGGTCGAGTTGAGCCGGACCCAGCAGCTGCTCGCCCTGCCCCGGGCGCTGCAGAACCTCGCCTTCGCGCTGCGCGAGGAGGGCGACTGGTTGCGCTCCGACGCGCTGCTGTCCACCGCGCCGGCCGCCCGGGGCAGCGGGCAGACCCTCGCCACCAGCTACTCCGGCGAGGCGATGCGGGCGTACTTCGACGGGGACTTCGGCCGGCTGCTGGCCGCCGCCGACGCGTTCGTGGACACCCCCACCGGCGGCTGGGACATGCAGGTGCGCGGCCTGCGCTCGTGCCTGCTGGTGCTGCGGGGCCTGCCGGTGCCGCCGGTGCCGCGCCCGCTGCCGGCCGCCGGGGACGGGCCGGCCGCAGTGGGGGCCGAACGGCACCGCGACGACGTGGCGGCGGCGCTGGAGACGGCGCGCCGCAGCGGGTTCCACCGGCCCTACTGGACGATGCTCGGGATGGCCGCGCTCTGCCGGGCGTTGCAGGGGCGACTCGACGAGGCGGCCGCGCTGGTGGAGGAGCTGGCCGACGCGTGGACGGCCGTGCCGGCGCTGGCCAGCGGCGAGTGGATCGCGGCGGCGGCGTACGCGGCGACGCTGGCCGGCCGGGACGCCGCCGTACGGGTCCGGGCGATGCTGGACCAGTTGGCCCACCGCACCCCATGGTCGGAGGCGGCGCTGCGCACCGTGACCGGGGCGCTGGCCGCGGCGGACGGCGACCACCGGCGCGCCGGCGAGCTGCACCTGGCCGGGGCGGAGATCTACGCCCGGATCCCGGACGTCACCGACCGGGTGCTGGCCCTGGCGCTGGCGGCGGCGGAGCTGACCCTGGCCGGCGACCCGGCGGCCGGGGCGCCGCTGGCCGAGGTACGCACCTTCGCCCTGCGCAACGACGCCCCGGGCCTGCTGGACCTGGCCCGCGGCCCGGTCCCGCAGACCGGCCCCGCCCTGGCCTCCTGACCCCCGGCCACCGCCGGCCCGCCCGGCGACGCCACTCGCCGGCTCCCACCACGCCCCGCCGCGCCGTTCCCACCCCGCCCCGCCGGGCCTTGGTCGGCACGAGATGCGGCGAGTCGCGGTGTCCAGCCGGTCCAGCCGCCCCGCCGGGCCGTGATCGACGCGGTTTGCGGCGAGTCGCGGTGTCCGGCCGAGCGGTGACCGCGACTCGCCGCAAACGGAGTTGGTCAGCCCGCCGCGAGCCGGGGTCGGTGAACGCCGGGTGGTGGGGCGGTGGTGCGGGCGGCCCGGGTCGGTCAGGCGGCGATCGGTTGGCGGGTGACCGGCTCGGCGGGGGGTTGGTTCTTCAGCTTGGCGGCGTACATGTCGATGTACTCGCGACCGGAGAGCTCCATCAGGTCGTACATGATCTCGTCGGTCACCGCGCGCTCGACGAAGCGGTCGCCGGCCAGGCCGGCGTAGCGGGAGAAGTCCAGCGGCGGGCCGAACCGGATCCGGACCCGGGCGATCTTGGGGATCAGCTTGCCGGGCGGCTGGATCTCGTCGAGGTTGAGCATCGCCACCGGGACCACCGGGGCGCCGCTCTCCAGCGCGAGCCGGGCCACCCCGGTCTTGCCCCGGTAGAGCCGCCCGTCGGGCGACCGGGTCCCCTCCGGGTAGATCCCGGCGACGCCGCCGGCCCGCAGCACGCTGAGCTGGGTGTCCAGGGCCGCCTGGGCGGCGCGGCCGCCGGAGCGGTCGACCGGGATGCAGCCGGTGCCGGCGAAGAACGCCTTGGTGAGCCAGCCTTTGATGCCCTTACCGGTGAAGTATTCCGCCTTGGCCACGAAAGTGACTTTTCGCGGCACGATCAGCGGGGTGAAGATCGAATCCGAGAACGACAGGTGATTGCTGGCGAGGATCACCGGACCGGTCTCCGGCACGTGGTGCAGCCCCTCCACCCGGGGACGGAAGATCAGCCTGAGCAGCGGGCCGAGGATGATGTACTTCATCAGCCAGTACAGCAACGGTGTCCTTCCGGAGCAGGGGCGGGCGACACCACCGGAGAAACGGGCCGGTGGGCCGCCGGGCGTACCCGGCGACCGCGCCGGGAATGGCCGTCGGCGGGCGGGATCGTCGGCCATGAGCCTACGAACCGGGAGCGGCACGCCACAACGCACTCCCGGAACCGGGTCCGGACGTGTCACGATTCAGGGCACGGCGTACGGGGCGCCGACACAACCTGCACCGTGAGGTGCGCCGAGGAGGATGTCCGGTGTCAGCGGGTGGGGCCCGCCGGGGGCGGCGGGACAACGGGCTCGACGCGAGCGAGTACGCCGTCGCGGGCGACGTCGATCCGCGCGTCGGCGAGCATCTGCTCGACGTGCTCGCCGCCGGCGGGATCGCGGCCTACCTCCAGCCGTCGGCCGACCTCAATCCGATCACCCGCACCACCACCGTCCCGGCCCGCCCGATCGACCGGCTCTACGTGGACCGCTCGCACCTGACCACCGCCCGGGACTACCTCACCCAGCTGGCCGACGAGTCGACCCCGGAGCCGCCGCGCGGCGAGCCGGACGTCGACGCCGAGTGGGACCGGATCGTCGCCGCGTTCCACACCGCCCCGGCCGCCGGCAGCCACCCCTGGCCCGCCGCCGAGGACGTCGACGGCGACCCGACCGACCCGACCGACCCGACCGGCCCGGCCGGCGCGCCGGCGACCCGCGCCGAGGAGGCCACCGGCCCGACCGCCACCGACGTGCGGCGGCTGCCGTACGCGGCGGACATCTCCGGCGTCTCGGTGGGCCGGCCGCGGGCCGAGGAGCCCTCGCTGCTGGACGGTCTGGACACCTTCGGCGCCGACCTGCCCGACGAGGAGGACGAGGGCTACACCCCGCCCCCGCCCCCACCGCTGCCCCGGGTGTCGAAGTACGCGGTGGTGGGCGTGCTGGCGATCGTGCTCGGCTTCGTACTCTTCCTCAACCCGGCGCTGCTGCCGGTGGACGCCTCCGTGGTGACCCTCTTCGGGTTCACCGGCATCCTCGCCGGCTTCGTCACGCTGATCTGGCGGCTGCGCCCCGGCGACGAGGACGACGAGGATCCGGACGACGGCGCGGTCGTCTGACGCTGACCCCGTCCGATCAGCACGCTTCGCCCGTATTCCGGGACGCCCACGCCCCCACCGCCGAGGTAACAGTGGTGTAACTTACGGTCAGTAGGAATACCGCTGTCCGTCAATTCCCCTCCGGCTGCCCGGTTGTTCCTCCCTCGCGGTGGTCGGCCCGCTGCGGATCGGAATGCCCGAGATGCGACAGAATTCCAGTTCCCTCGTGGTTGTGGCCAATCGGCTCCCCATCGACGACAGCGTGGCGCCCGACGGCGCCTGCGAGTGGCGCCGCAGCCCCGGTGGGCTGGTCAGCGCGCTGCACCCGCTGCTGCGACACACCCCGGCCACCTGGGTCGGCTGGGCCGGCGGCACCGGTACCGCGCCCCGCCTGCCCGACATCGACGGGGTCCATATGCACTCCGTCGCGCTCACCGCCGAGGACCTGCGCGACCACTACGAGGGCTTCGCCAACGCCACTCTCTGGCCGCTCTACCACGACGCCGTGGAGCAGCCGGTGTACCACCGCCGCTGGTGGGAGGCGTACCAGCGGGTCAACCGGCGGTTCGCCGAGGCGACCGCGGCGGTGGCCGAGCCGGGCGGCCTGGTCTGGGTGCAGGACTACCACCTGCAACTGGTTCCCGGCCTGCTCCGGGCGCTCCGGCCGGACCTGCGGATCGGCTTCTTCCTGCACGTGCCGTTCCCGCCGCCGGAGCTGTTCATGCAGCTGCCCCGGCGGGCCGAGCTGCTGCGCGGCATGCTCGGCGCCGACCTGATCGGCTTCCAGCGGGCCCAGGCCGCGCACAACTTCGCCCAGCTGGTGGCGAAGGTGCTCGGCCTGCCGGCCACCGACCGGCGGATCGGCGTCGACGACCGGGTGGTGCGGGTCGGGGCGTACCCGGTCTCGATCGACACGGCCGAGATGGCCGCGCTCGCCGGCCGTCCCGACGTGACCGCCCGGGCCCGCCGGCTGCGGCACGACCTCGGCGACCCGCAGCAGGTGATCCTCAGCGTCGACCGGATGGACTACACCAAGGGCATCGAGCAGCGGCTCAAGGCCTACAGCGAGCTGCTGGCCAGCGGTGACGTCAAGGTCCGGGACACGGTGCTGGTCCAGGTGGCGGTGCCCAGCCGGGAGCGGGTCGGCCAGTACCAGATCCTGCGGGACCGGGTGGAGCGCGAGGTCGGCCGGATCAACGGCGAGTTCGGCCGGGTCGGCGAGCCGGCCATCCACTACCTCAACCAGCCCTTCGATAGCGCCGAGCTGGCCGCCCTCTACCGGGTCGCCGACGTGATGGCGGTGACCCCGCTGCGGGACGGGATGAACCTGGTCGCGAAGGAGTACGTCGCCGCCCGGGTCGACGACACCGGCGCGCTGCTGCTCAGCGAGTTCGCCGGCGCGGCGGCCGAACTGGAGCAGGCGTACCTGGTCAACCCGCACGACCTGGAGGGCCTGAAGCAGATGCTGCTCACCGCGCTGCGGGCCGCCCCGGACGACGTCGGCAACCGGATGCGGGCGATGCGGACGCACCTGCACCACCACGACATCCACGCCTGGGCCCGCTCCTACCTCAGCGCCCTGGACCAGACCGGCTCGCTGGTCACCCGGCTGGGCAGCACCGGCTGACCCCGGTCACACCCGCTGCGGGTCCTTGACCAGCCAGTCGAGGATCGCGTCGATCGGCTCCCGCCAACGGGCGTCGAGCATCAGGTCGTGCCCCATGCCGGGGAAGAGCAGCGGAGCTGAGCCGTACCGGCGGGCGGCCCGGGTCAGCGCGGCCGGCGGCACCACCCGGTCGTCCGGGCTGCCCAGCACCAGCACCGGCGGGCGACCCACCGCCGGCTCGGCCTCCCGGCCGGCCAGCAGCTGCCACTGCGCGCGCCGCCCGGCCCGGCCGAGCCGCGCCACGTGCCGGCGGGCGTCCGCCTCGGGCAGCTCCCCGCTGAACAGCTGCCGGCGGTGCAGCCGCAGGCCGCCGCCGAACAGCGCGGGCAGCGTGCCGACCGGGTTGCGGCGCAGCGCCACGCCGGCCGTCGACCAACCGCCCAGCACCGGCGCGACCAGCACCGCGGCCCGGGCCGGGTAGCGGGCCAGCGCGTGGGTCACCACGAGCGCCCCGGCGCCGTGCCCCACCAGCACCGCCTGGCGCGGCAGGCCCGCCGCCACCTGGACCACGTCATGGGTGTACGCCCGCAGCGTCGCGTCCGGGGCCGGCTCGCTGCCGCCGTGCCCGCGCAGGCTCAGCGCGTACGCCGCGAAGCCGCGCGACGCGGTGTGCTCCAGCCAGTGCTCGGCGAACGCCCAGGCCCCGTGCCCGAAGCCGGGGACGAAGAGCAGCGGCGGCCGCCCCTCCTCCAGCTCCGGGACCGCGCCCAGCACCTCCCGCCGGGCCGGGCGGACCGGGCGGGCCCACTCCCGGCCCCGCATGATCCGCAGCCGCTCGCTCACCGGGCCTGCCTTTCGTTCGCGACTGCGGGACTCCGCTGCGCTGCGTTCCTCGCGCTCACCGGTCACCCTCCAGCTCGTGCAGGGCGCGCTGGACAGCGCGCAGGTAGTCGGCGTGGCCCACCTCGAACCAGTGCCGGCTGCTGTCCTTGACCTTGCCGGAGTACCGCTCCCCGGCGCCGGCCTCCACCTTGGCGGCGAACGCGGCGGCCCGCTCCGGGCGGCCCAGCCGGGCCTGGAGCAGCCGGGCGAAGAGCACGGTCTGCCAGTGCGACAGGGTGAAGATGCCCGAGTCCGGCTGCACCAGGCCGGCCACCGCGAGCGTCGGGTACCCGGGGACGAGGGCGTTGAGCCAGAGCCGGGGGCGGCCCGCCGCGTCGTCGTCGCCGAGCACCTTCGGGTCGAGGAACTCGAAGCGGGGCAGGTAGCCGGTGGCGAAGACGACCAGTTCCGGGTCGATCTCCCGCCCGTCGGTGAGGGTGACCCCGCCGGCGTGGAACCGGGCCAGCTCCGGCACCGGGGTGATCTCGCCGTGGCCGACGTAGTAGACCAGCTGGCTGTTGGCGATCGGGTGGGTCTCGTAGACCCGATGGTCGGGCTTCGGCAGGCCGAACCGGGTCAGGTCGCCGACGGTCAGCCGCAGCGTCCAGTGGTAGAGCCATTGCCGGACCCGCAGCGGCACGCGCAGCGCGAGCAGGCCGTCGTTGACCTGGTCGGCCGGGCGGCCGAGGACGTACTTCGGGGCGTACCAGTAGCCGCGGCGGGTGGAGTGCCAGCAGCGCGACGCCTGCTGGGCCGCCTCGACCGCGATGTCGCAGCCGGTGTTGCCCGCGCCGACCACCAGCACCCGCTTGCCGCGCAGCTGCGCGGGGTCCTTGTAGGACGAGGCGTGCATGACCTCGCCCCGGAACTCCTCCAGCCCCTCGTAGCGGGGCAGCTTCGGCGACCAGTTGTGGCCGTTGGCGACCACCACCGCGGCGTAGCGGGAGGTGCGCTCCGGGCCGTACCCGCCGGTGCTGCGGGTGGTGACGTCCCAGCGGTCGCCGGCCACCGGCTCGACCCGGACGACCTCGGTGCCGAACCAGATGTGCTGGCGCAGGTCGAAGTGGTCGGCGTAGCGCTCGAAGTAGGACAGCAACTGACTGTGGTGCGGGTAGTCCGGCCAGGAGTCCGGCATCGGGAAGTCGGGGAACTGGGTGAACGGCCGCGACGAGATCAGGTGGGTGCTGGCGTACACCGGGCTGCGGTCGTGCCGCCAGTTCCACGCGCCGCCGACGCCTGTCTCCCGCTCGTAGCAGTCGACGCCGAAGCCGTGCTCTTTCAGGTTCTTCACGGCGGTCAGGCCGCTGGCGCCGGCGCCGATGACGCAGACCGTGTCGCCCCGGTCGGAGACCGGGCGGCCGTCCCGGCTCGGGGTGAGCGTGGTCTCCGGATCGGGCCGGCCGTGCTCGGTGGAGGGGGGCACCGGGGAATCTCCTTATGTGCGGCACGAACGCCGGTTCGACGGGCATCCTCCCCGTACCCGGAGCCGGTTGTCCAGCCCGGCACTCCGGGCGCGGACCGACGCCGGGCTCAGGCGGTGGCCGGCAGGAGCAGGTCGACCAGGACCGGGAAGTGGTCGCTGGCCCGCCGGGTGAGCGGGGTGTCGACCACGTCGTAGCCGACCACGGTGACCCGCGGATCGACGAAGAGCGCGTCGATGCGCCGGCGCGGGTCGGCGCAGGAGTAGGTGTGCCGGTCAGCGGCGTCAGCGGCCACCGCCGCGTCGGTCAGTCCCTTGCCGACGGTGCGCCAGGCCTCCCCGTCCGGGCCCTCGTTGAGGTCCACGCCCAGCACCACCGGCAGGTCGGCGCCGGCCAGCTCGCGCTTGAGCAGCGCGGCCTGGCCGGGCCGCTCGGCCGGGTCGGTGGACAGGTGCGAGCCGGCCAGCAGGAACCGCGCGCCGCCGACCGCGCACTCGGCGTACGCCGCGCCGCGCAGGTGCCGCCCGGGGGTGAGCGGGAACCGCTGGCAGCGGGTGGCCAGCACCCGCACCCGGAGGCTGGTGAGCAGCAGGTTGCCCAGCGACGGCAGGCCACCGGCGGCCACCACCAGGCCGAAGGACTCGGCGAGGGTCGCGCAGCGCTGCCGCCAGCGGAACCGGCGCGGGGCCTCCTGCACGATCACCACGTCGGGGGCCGCCGCGCGGACCACCGCCGCCAGCGCGGCCGTGTCGTCACGCTGGCTGTGGATGTTGTACGACACCACCCGCAGCCGCACCGCGCCGGCGGGGGCCGGCGCGACGGTCACAGCCGGCGGGCGAGGTCGGCGGCGCCGATGACGCCGGCGGTGTTGCCCAGCTCGGCGGGGCGCACCTCGGCCACCGGCAGCCGGCTGCGCTGGGCCAGCGCGTCGGTGAACGAGCGCCGGGTCGGGCCGAGCAGCAGGTCACCGGCCTCGACGACGCCGCCGCCGACCACCAGCACCTGCGGGTCGAGGATCTGGGCCATGTCGGCGAGGCTGGTGCCGAGCCAGCGGCCGACCTGGGCGAACGCCTCGGCGGAGACCGGGTCGCCGGCCTTCGCGGCGGCGGTGACCATCGGGCCGGTGACCGCCTCGGCGTCGCCACCGGCCAGCTCCAGCAGGGCGGTGGCGCGCTGCGGCTCCTGCCGCGCGGCGGCCCGGGCGAAGCGGACCAGGGCGCTGCCGCTGGCGTACTGCTCGATGCAGCCGAGCCGGCCGCAGCCGCACTGGTGGCCGTCCGGAACGGTCAGCATGTGGCCCAGCTCGGCCGCGATGCCGTTGGCGCCGCGCAGCAGCTCGCCGCCGAGCACGATGCCGCCGCCGACCCCGGTGCCGATGGTGAACATGACCATCGAGTCGTCGGCGTCGCGGGCCGCGCCGTAGCGGAACTCGGCCCAGGCGGCCACGTTGCCGTCGTTCTCCACGATCACCGGCAGGCCGGTGGCGGTGCTGACGTACTCGCGCAGCGGTTCGTCCCGCCAGGCCAGGTTGGGGGCGAAGAGCACGGTGGAGCGGGAGGCGTCGATCCAGCCGGCCGCGCCGATGCCGACCGCGCCGATGTCGTGGCCGGTCGCCAGTTCGGTGACCAGCTCGATGATGACGTCGCGGGTCTTGCCGACGTCGTCCGCGGGGGTGTCCCGTCGGGCCTGCACGAGAACCTTGCCGGTGTCGTCCACGACACCGCCGGCCACCTTCGTGCCACCGACGTCGACTCCGATGGTCAGCGTCACCGCTGCCACTCCCCTCTGCTGTGCTGCCCGACATCGGCCGGACCGGCCGAATGCGATGTCGGATGTCCCGTGTTCAGGCCTCGTCGCCCGGTGCGTCCCCGCCCGCGCCGGCCGGCGCTCGCGAGGCGGGCACCACCGGACGGTCGGCCGTCGACCGGACCTGCGCCGGCGCGACCGGCCCGGCGTCGTCGACGGGCGCGGCGGCGGCCGGCACGACCACGTCCTCCGCCCGCGTGGCGGCGGACCAGACGTCCCGCTCCGGCGCCGACGGAGAATCATGCCCGGTACGGGTCGCCTCGCGCCACACGTGGTCGGCGGCGGCGTCCGACCCGGCGGCGGGTCCGGGCGCGCCGGCCGCTCCGGCCGCCCTGTCCGGGGCTTCCCCGCTGTCGGCGGGAGCGAACGCGCGCATCAGACTGGCGATCCCGGCGGCCAGATCACCGGCGCCGGTGGCGAGCCGCTCGGCGAATTCCGGACTCGGATCGCGTAGCGCCGCGATACCCCGGCAGACCGGGCAGACGCAGCATTCCGGCGATCCGGTGGCGAATCTCCCGGTGCCGCCGGCGCCCCCGGCCGGGCCGGACGCGCCGCCACTGTGACCGAGGACACCGGAGAGGATCCCACCGAGCGGACCCCACGGACCGCCGCCGGAGCCGGCGTTGGCCAGCCGTGCCGTGGCGAGCAGCGTGGCGACGAGCCGCTCGGCCTCCTCCCGGGCGGAGCCCGGTTGCGTACCCGCCATCGTCGGCTCCTCTACCGTGCCGCCGGCTGCGTCACTGTGCCGCACCGGTTGCTTCTACCCGGCGCTTGAGCTGCTTCAACGCCGTATCCATGATCATTTTCTCGGCCTTGCGGCGAAACATGCCGAGCATGCCGACCGACAGCTCGACCTCGAGGGTGTAGGTGACCGTCGACGTCCCGTCCGGATTGCCGACGATGTCGTACGACCCGCGCTGGGACTTCTGCATCTTCGACGGCGCCACCAGGTGCCACTCGATCCGGGACAGATCCTCGGCGTACTCGTACGCCAGCACGTACTCGTCGGCCATCACGCCGGCGTCGATGGTGAAGTGGACCTGGCTGGCGTAGCCGTCCTCGTACTCCTCGACCACCTCGGCCCGGCGCACCGCCTCGGTCCACTCGGGGTAGCTCGCGAAGTCGCAGATGACCGCCGCCACCCGGTCCGGTGACGCGCCGATGATGATCGACTGGGTGGAGGAGTCCGCCATGGGGGGAGGCTACCCGGAGCGACCCCGGCACGCGGCGCTTGCCCCGGCCACGCCCGGCGCGGCGGCGCCGACGGCCTCGCACGGCGGCGTCCCACCAGTCGGGCGGGCAACCTCCCTACCTCACCCAGCCGGGCGTGCGGGTAGGTTTCGACAAAGCCGACCCGCCACGGCGGCCGGCCCGGCCAGTGCGAGCACGAGGGAGTGCAGGTGCGCGAGTTCTCCGTCCCGCCGATCGTCACCATCGGCGACTCGGCCAACCTGACCGATCCGGTCTGGGACAACGCCGAGGCCGCGCCGGACGCGGTCCAGTTCGTCCGGCCCGCCGCCCGCGCCGAGGGTGCCGCCCAGGTGGACGTGACCTGCCGGCAGTTCCGCGACGAGGTCGTCGCCGTGGCCCGCGGCCTGGTCGGCGCCGGCATCAACCCGGGCGACCGGGTAGCGCTGATGAGCCGCACCCGCTACGAGTGGACCCTGCTCGACTACGCCATCTGGGCGGCCGGCGCGGTCACCGTGCCCATCTACGAGACCTCCAGCGCCGAGCAGGCCGCCTGGATCCTCGCCGACTCCGGCGCGGTCGCCGTCGTGGTGGAGTCCAACGCGCACGCCACCCTGGTCGCCGGCGTCCGCGACCGGCTGCCCGAGCTGCGCCAGGTCTGGCAGATCGAGCTGGGCGGGGTGGACGAGATCGTCGCGGCCGGCGCGTCGGTCGAACCGGCGGAGATCGAGCGGCGCCGCAGGGCGGTCCGCTCCGCCGACGTCGCCACGATCATCTACACCAGCGGCACCACCGGCCGGCCCAAGGGCTGCGTGCTGACCCACCGCAACATGTACGCCGACATCGCCAACGCGGTGCCGGTGCTGCCGAACCTGTTCCGGCCCGGCGCGTCGACCCTGCTCTTCCTCCCGCTGGCGCACGCCTTCGCCCGGCTGATCCAGATCGGCGTGGTGCAGGCCCGGGCCACCATGGCGTACTGCCCCGACACCAAGAGCCTGGTCGCCGAGCTCCAGGAGTTCAAGCCGACCTTCGTGCTCTCCGTGCCCCGGGTCTTCGAGAAGGTCTACAACGGCGCCCGGCAGAAGGCCGAGGCGGACGGCAAGGGCAAGATCTTCGACCGGGCCGAGCGGGTGGCCATCGCATACAGCGAGGCGCTGGAGACCCCCGGCGGTCCGGGCCTGACCCTGCGCGCCCAGCACGCGCTCTTCGACAAGCTGGTCTACCGCAAGCTGCGCGCCGCGCTCGGCGGCCGCTGCCGGGACGCGATCTCCGGTGGCGCCCCGCTCGGCGCCCGGCTCGGGCACTTCTTCCGCGGCATCGGGGTGACCATCTGCGAGGGCTACGGCCTGACCGAGACCTCCCCCGCCGCCGCCGCGAACCTGCCCAGCGCCACCCGGGTCGGCACGGTCGGCCGGCCGCTGCCCGGAGTCACCATCCGGATCGACGACGACGGCGAGATCCTGATCTCCGGCGACCTGATCTTCCAGGGCTACTGGCGCAACGAGGCGGCGACCGCCGAGGCGATCACCGCCGACGGCTGGTTCCGCACCGGCGACCTGGGCCACATCGACAGCGACGGGTTCGTCAGCATCACCGGCCGCAAGAAGGAGATCATCGTGACGGCCGGCGGCAAGAACGTCGCCCCGGCCGTGCTGGAGGACCGGGTGCGGGCGCACCCGCTGGTCAGCCAGTGCCTGGTGGTCGGCGACCGGCAGCCGTTCATCGCCGCGCTGGTCACCGTCGACGAGGAGGCCCTGCCGAAGTGGCTGGCCTCGCACGGCCTGCCGGAGGACACGCCGGTCGAGGAGCTGCTCGACCACGAGGAGCTGCTGGTCGAGATCCAGGGCGCGGTCGACGTGGCCAACCAGGCGGTTTCCAAGGCCGAGGCGATCAAGGTCTTCCGGATCCTGCCCCGGGACTTCACCGAGGCCACCGGCGAACTGACCCCGTCGCTCAAGGTCAAGCGGCAGGTCGTGCACAAGACGTACGCGGCCGAGATCGCCGAGATCTACCGGAGCTGACTACCATCCGTCACGTGCCCGCCTCCACACCCGTCCGGCCCCAGCCGCATCCCCTCGCCGTCGCGGCGCGCGGGGTCCTGCTCGTCCTGGTCGGCGTCCTGACCCTGGTCGCCACCCGCGACCCCGCCCAGCTCTGGTGGATCGCCCTGCTGGCGGCCGCCGGCCTGCCGGCGGTGCTCGCCCCCGAGCACCGGCTGCTCGGCCCGCTCAGCCGGGTCGCCGAGGCGGTGGTGCTGGGACTGGCCGCCAGCCAGGTCGCCGTCGAGTCCGCCCTCGGCGGATCGGTCGGTGGGCTCGGCGCCTCGGCGGTACTGCCCTACCTGGCGGTACCGGTGACGGTGACCGCGCTACGCCGCCGCTTCCGCGAGGGAGCGGCGCTGCTCGGCGTCGCCGCGGCGACCCTGCTGATCGCCGGGGCGTTCACCGAGGTGGACGGCGGGCGGCAGCTCGGGCAGCCCGGCTACCTGGCGGTCTGCGCGCAGTGGCTGATCCTGGCCGGGCTCGGCCTCTACGCGGCCGGCACGCTGCACCAGGTGATGCGGGTCCGTGGCGAGGGCAAGCCCCAGCCGTACGCGGAGGCGACCCGGCTGCTGACCCAGCTGCGCACGGTCGCCCGGCAGCTGCCCGGCGCGACCCTCGACCCGGGCGGCATCTCCGAGCACCTGCTGGAGGAGCTGCGCGGCGTCGCGCCCAACAACCGGGCCGCGGTGCTCTCGGCCAGCGGCGGCGGCCGGCTGGTGGTGCTCGCCCAGGTCGGGGTGGACCGGGTGGACTGGGAGACGACGCTCGACGCGGACTCCGCCATCGCCGACGCGTGGGCCAGCCAGCAGCCGCAGACCGCGGCCCGGTCGCAGGCCCGCTCGCACCGCGGCGGGGACGTCTCGGCGCTGATCGTGCCGCTGGTCGCCGGCGTGCGTACGGTCGGGCTGGTGGTGCTGGAGGCGGACGCCGCGCACGCGTACCCGCCGCCGGTGGTGTCCCGGGTGACCGCGCTGACCGGCCCCGCCGCGCTGCGGCTGGAGGCGGCGCTGCTCTTCGACGAGGTGCGCTCGCTGGCCACCAACGAGGAGCGGCAGCGGCTGGCCCGGGAGATCCACGACGGGGTCGCCCAGGAGCTGGTGATGGTCGGCTACGGCATCGACAACGCCCTGGCCACCGTCCACGACGACGCCGACGAGACCGCCGAGGGGCTGCGTACGCTGCGCGGCGAGGTGACCCGGGTGATCACCGAGCTGCGGCTGAGCCTGTTCGAGCTGCGCAGCGAGGTGGACCGGCACGGCGGCCTGGCCGCCGCGATCGCCGAGTACGCCCGCACCGTCGGCGCCTCCGGCGGCCTGCGGGTGCACCTGTCGTTGGACGAGTCCACCGCCCGGCTGCCTGCCGCCACCGAGGCCGAGTTGCTGCGCATCGCGCAGGAGGCGGTCACCAACGCGCGCAAGCACGCGGGGGCCTCGAATCTGTGGGTCACCTGCGAGGTGGACCCCCCGTACGCGCAGATCGAAGTGTCGGATGACGGTCACGGCATCGGTGACCAGCATGCGGACGGGCACTACGGTCTTGCGATCATGGCCGAGAGAGCGGAACGTATCCGGGGCCGGTTGGAGATCAGGCCGCGGCAGCCCAGCGGCACAACCGTGGCGGTGGTGGTCGGTTCCTCGCCCCGGCGAGATAACGTGCGTGGCAGCGCAGCAGCAGAAGGGGAGTAACCCGAGGATGACCACAAGCCCGACACCGGCCACTCGTACCAAGGTCCTCCTTGTCGACGATCACGACCTGATCCGCAAGGGGCTTCGGCACGCCTTCGAGCGCGACCGGCAGTTCGAGGTCGTCGGCGAGGCCGCCACGGCGGCGGAGGGCGTACGCCAGGCTGGCGCGCTGCAGCCGGACGTCGTCATCATGGATCTGCGCCTTCCGGACGGCAGTGGCCTGGAGGCCACCCGGGCCCTGCGCAAGTCCAGCGCGTCGATGGGGATCGTCGTGCTCACGATGTACGCCGGTGACGACCAGCTCTTCGGCGCACTGGAGGCCGGGGCGAGCGCCTTCGTGCCGAAGACCGCGCCGGCCGACGAGGTGGTGGCCGCCGCCCGGCACGCCGCCTCCTCCCCCAGCGCCTTCACCGCGGCCGACCTGGCCGAGGCGATGAAGCGCCGGCTGGCCCCGTCCGGTCCGCAGCTCTCCCCCCGCGAGGGGCAGGTGCTGCGGCTGCTGGCCGACGGCATGAGCGTGGCAGGCATCGCCAAGCAGCTCTTCGTCAGCGAGTCGACCGCCAAGACCCACATCTCGAAGCTCTACGAGAAGCTGGGGGCGGCCAACCGCGCCCAGGCGCTGATGACGGCGCTGCGGCTGGGCCTGCTCGAGGCCCCGGACGCGCCGAAGTTCTGAGGGCTCCGGCCCGTCGTCGAGAGGTCCGCGCCGCCCGCCGGTCGCGGACCTCTCGCCTGTCCGGGGGCACGGCCGCGGCGGCGCCGCCAGCGCCTTGAGTGAGCGTGCCGTCGCGCAATGACCGTGGTCTTTGCACCGGGGCGAAGCGGGGGCAGAATACCCGGGTGGCCCGCGCGGGCGACGATCCTCGCGTTTGTCGTACAAAAGGGGTGGGCATGCAGCGGCCGGACTGGGCACCCGACGACATCGACATCGAGCGCCCCAGCGTCGCCCGCATGTACGACTACTACCTCGGCGGCTCGCACAACTTCGCGGCCGACCGGGCGGCGGCCCGGGCGATGATGGAGGCGGTCCCCGAGGCCCCGCTGATGGCCCAGGCCAACCGGGCGTTCATGCGTCGGGCGGTGCAGTACCTGGTCGACTCCGGCGTCCGCCATTTCCTCGACATCGGTTCGGGCATCCCCACCGTCGGCAACGTGCACGAGATCGCCCAGCGCGCCGCGCCCGACTCCCGGGTGGTCTACGTCGACGTCGACCCGGTGGCGGTGGCCCACAGCCGGGAGATCCTGCAGGGCAGTCCCGGCGCCACGGTCGTCCGGGAGGACCTGCGCCGACCGGCCGCGATCCTGAGCCATCCCGAGGTGACCAAGCTGCTCGACCTCTCCCGGCCGGTGGCCGTGCTGATCGTGGCGGTGCTGCACTTCGTCCCGGACGCCGACCGGCCGGAGGAGATCCTGCGGACGCTGCGCGAGACGCTGGCGCCGGGCAGCTACCTGGTGATGTCGCAGGCCACCGACGAGGATCGGGGCCACACCGGCGAACGGGCCGAGGCCGAGCGGGTCTACCGCCGCACCGACAGCCCGCTCTCGATCCGCAGTCGGGCCGAGCTGACCGCGCTCTTCGACGGTTTCACGCTGCTCGAACCGGGCGTGGTGTGGGTGCCGCAGTGGCGGCCGGAGTCGCCGGAGAGCGCCGAGGACGCCGCGCAGGCGGTCTTCATGGGTGGCGTCGGACGCCTCGGTGGGTGAGACACCGGACCGGCCGGGGCAGCCGTCGTGCCCCGGCGCGTTCGCCCGCGCCTGGGCCAAGGCGGTCTCGGGCACCAGCTACCTGCCGATGACCCAGGCGCAGCTGGAGCTGCTGCTGCAACGGCTCACCGAGCGGTTGGCCGGGGCGCTGCGGGCCGAGCCGTTCGACCCGCGCGTCGGGCACCAGGTGGGCGCCGAGCTGGTCGCCGCCCACATCGCCTCAGCCGAGGGTCTCGGTCGCACCGTGGAGGTCATCCAGCTCCGCCTGATCCGTGACCTGGGGCTGGTCGCCGACGACGTCGAGGACCGGATGGCCCGGCTGCTGGCCACCGTCGCCACCGGGTACGCCCGGGCGCTGCGCGACCGGACGCTCGACGAGCAGGAGTCGATCCGCCGGGCCGCGATGGTGGCCCGGGCCCAGGCCGAACGGGCGCTGCGCGACAGCGAGTCCCGGTTCCGCCACCAGGCCACCCACGACCCGCTGACCGGCCTGCCCAACCGGGTCCTGTTCACCGAGCGGCTCACCGCGGCGATCGGCGCGCCGGGCCGGGGCGCCGACCGGGTGGGCGTCTGCTTCCTCGACCTCGACCGGTTCAAGGTGGTCAACGACTCGCTCGGGCACCAGGTCGGCGACGCCCTGCTGGTGTCGGTGGCACGGCGGCTGCGCGCGGCGCTCGGCGAGCACCTGCTGGCCCGTCTCGGCGGCGACGAGTTCGTCATCCTGGTCGAGCGCACCGCCCGGGTCGACGACGCGGTCGCGGTCGCCGAGGCGGCGCTGGCCGCGCTCGCCGAGCCGGCCCTGGCCGACGGGCACGAGCTGACCGTGACCGCCAGCATCGGCATCGTGGAGCGCCCGGTGGCCGGCACCACCCCTGGCGAGCTGATGCGGGCGGCCGACAGCACCCTGCACTGGGCCAAGGCGGCCGGGGGCGCCCGCTGGTCGGTGTTCGACCCGGACCGGCACCGCGCCGACCTGACCCGGTACGCCCTCGCCGCGGCGATCCCCGCCGCGATCGACCGGGGCGAGTTCTTCCTCGACTACCAGCCGCTGACCTCGCTGCGCGACGGCACCATGCTCGGCGTGGAGGCGCTGGTCCGCTGGCGCCACCCGGAACTGGGGGTGCTGCGGCCGGACCGCTTCATCGGGCTGGCCGAGGAGACCGGCCTGATCGTCCGGCTCGGCGGCTGGGTGCTCGCGGAGGCCTGCCGCGAGGCGGAGAGCTGGGGCGCCCGGGCTCCCTTCGTCAGCGTCAACCTGGCCGTCCGCCAGGTGCACCGGCCCGGCCTGGTGCAGGAGGTGCGCAGCCTGCTGGCGGCCACCGGCCTGCCGCCGGAACGGCTCCAGCTGGAGATCACCGAGAGCACCATGATGAGCACCGCGGAGGAACCCGTCCAGGCCCTGCGGGTCCTGGCCGACCTCGGCGTACGGATCGCCATCGACGACTTCGGCACCGGCTACTGCAACCTGGCGTACCTGCGGGACCTGCCGGTGACCGAGCTGAAGGTGGCCGGGGAGTTCGTCACCGGGCTACGGTCGCCGGCGGTCGACCCGGCCAGCCGCACCGACGAGCGGATCCTCGCCTCGCTGGTGTCGCTGGCCCACGCGCTGGACCTGACCGTCACCGCCGAGGGGGTGGAGACGGCCGGGCAGGCCGAACGGCTGCGGGCGATCGGCTGCGACGCCGGCCAGGGCTGGTACTTCGGGCGGCCGGGGCCGGCTGCGGGCTGCCTCGGCCGCTCCCCCGCGCTGTCCACCGTGGCCGGTGCCGAGCCGGTCGCCTCAGCCGGGTAACGACGGCCCGGCGGCGGTACGCCGCGGCGCCCGGCCCGGCACCGGCAACTGGCTGTCGTCCCCGTTGAGGTACGTCAGCACCGCCAGCACCCGCCGGTTGTCGTCGTCCGACGGCGGCATCCGCAGCTTGCTGAAGATGTTGTTGATGTGCTTGCTGACCGCCTTCTCGGTGACGAAGAGCCGCGCGGCGATCGCCGCGTTGGACCGCCCCTCCGCCATCAGGCCCAGCACCTCGCGCTCGCGGGCGGTCAGCTCCTGCAACGGCTCGGCCCCGGACCGGCTGGCGAGCAGTTGGGAGACCACCTCCGGGTCCATCACCGTGCCACCGCCGGCCACCCGGCGTACCGCGTCGACGAACTGGGCCACGTTGGAGACCCGGTCCTTGAGCAGGTAGCCGACGCCACCGGCGCGGTCGGAGAGCAGCTCCCGGGCGTAGAGCTGCTCGACGTGCTGGGAGAGCACCAGGATCGGCAGGCCGGGGATCTCGGCGCGGGCTCCGATGGCGGCTTGCAACCCCTCGTCGGTGAAGGTCGGCGGCAGCCGCACGTCGAGCACCGCCACGTCCGGGCGGTGGGTGACCAGGGCCGACAGCACCGACGGTCCGTTGTCGACGGCCGCGACCACCTCGAAACCGAACGCCTCGAGGATGCGGGTCAGCCCGTCCCGGAGGAGGGCGAGGTCTTCGGCGATGACAACTCGCAAGGCAGCTCCATGGTCACGACTGTGGGCCCGCCGGGCGGACTGGTCACCACCATCGTTCCATCAAAGGCCGCGAGCCGTCGTCCGATCCCGGCCAGTCCGCTGCCCGCTGCCGGGTCGGCGCCGCCCCGGCCGTCGTCACCCACCACCATGGTCAGTCGACCGTCGCCGTAGCTCAGGTGGATCCAGGCGCGCGTGGCGCCGCTGTGCTTGGTGACGTTCGCCAGCCCCTCGGCCACCGCGAAGTACGCCGCGGACTCCACCGGCGCCTCCGGGCGGCCCGGCAGGTCCACCTCGACCGCCACCGGCAGCGGCACGGCCAGCGCGAGCGCCCGGACCGCACCGTCCAGGCCGCGCTCGGCGAGCACCGGCGGGTGGATGCCACGCACCAGGCCGCGCAGCTCGACCAGGGCCTGACCGCTGGTCTCCCGCGCCTCGGCCAGCAGCTTCCCGGCGGCGGTCGGGTCCTGCTCCAGCAGCTGCTCGGCCAGGCCGATGCTCATGCTCAGCGCGACCAGCCGGGCCTGCGCCCCGTCGTGCAGGTCCCGCTCGATGCGGCGCAGCTCGGCCGCCTGTGCGTCGACGGTGTCGGCCCGGGTGACGGTGAGCTGGCGGACCCGCAGCGCCAGCTCCGCCGCCCGGGTGGGGGCCAGGAAGAGCCGGGCGAAGCGCAGGTGCAGCCAGACCAGCCAGGGGGCGACGGCCAGGCCGCCGAGCAGCAGCAGCCAGCCCTGCGGCAGCGCGGCCAGCGCCTCGGCCAGGTTGGTCATCGGCCAGAACAGGCCGTAGCCGTAGGAGTCGGCGATGAGGTAGACCAGCAGCGGCACCCCGAGCGAGCCCTCCAGCCCGTACAGCGGCAGGGCGAACGCGAGCAGGCACGCCCCGCCGGTGACCGCGCCGGGGACCAGCCAGGCGAAGTCCCGCCAGGTGGCCGGGTCGCCCACCACCCACCGGAAACGCCGCCAGGTGCCGAACTGCGCCCCCTCCGGCAGCGGCCGGTACGGCGTGGCGATGGGTACGCCGCCCCACCGGGCGAGCCGGCGCTGCAACCCGGTCGACAGCCGCACCAACGCCGTCGCCATCGGGAACAGCGCGAAACCGATGCCGAAGGCGGGGATGAGCAGCAGCGACACCAGCGACAGCACGAACAGCGCGACGTTGGTGGTCAGGGAGAGCACGGCGACGGCCAGGCCCTGGAGGGCGGCGGTCGCGCCGGGCCGGACCGTCTGCCGGGCGAACTCTCGTACGGGGCTGTCCACGGGTTCCATTCTCGGGCACGACCGCCCGGTGTTCGGTGGTGCTAGGACCACCGGCGTCGGGGACGTGGCACTCCTGTCCGCACGCCCGCCGGCCAGAAGGATCTGAGGCAGGAAGCGAACCCGATCCTCGGAGGAACCCGACATGTCCCGGCAAAGACTGGCCGGTCTGCCGTCCGGCCGACGCAGCAAGTACGCCCTGATCGTCTTCTGGCTGGTCCTCGTCGCGGTGGCCGGCCCGCTCTCCATCAAGCTGAGCGAGGTGCAGAACAACGACACGCTCGGCCTGCTGCCCGCCAGCGTGGAGAGCAGCCGGGCCGTGGAGCGGGCCGAGGCGGCCTTCCCGGAGTCGAAGAAGCCCGTGGCGATCGCCGTCTACGTCCGCGACAGCGGCCTCACCGACGCCGACCGCGCCAAGGCCGAGGCCGACCGCGCCGTCTTCGTCCGGTACGCCGACGGCGGCGCGGTGTCGCCCCCGGTGCCCAGCGAGGACGGCAAGGCGCTGCTGGTGTCCTTCCCGGTCGCCGGTGACGACACCCAGCGCCCGGAGGCGGTGACCGACGTCAAGGAGCGCCTCGCCCTCGACCGGCCCGCCGGCCTGCGCACCGCGCTGACCGGCGACGCGGCGGCGGAGAGCGACGTCCTCGACGCCTTCGGCGGGATGGACACCACGCTGCTGCTGGCGACCGCGGCCACCGTCGCGGTGCTGCTGCTGGTCACCTACCGCAGCCCGGTGCTCTGGCTGATCCCGTTGATCACCGTCGGCATCGCCAACCAGTTCGCCGGCGGCATCGTGTACCTGATGGCGAAGTACGGCGGCGTGACCGTCGACTTCCAGAGCCAGACCATCCTGACCGTGCTGGTCTTCGGCGTCGGCGTGGACTACGCGCTGCTGCTGATCGCCCGGTACCGCGAGGAGCTGCGCCGGCACGCCGACCGGCACGAGGCGATGCGGGTGGCGCTGCGCCGGTCGTTCGGCGCGATCTGCGCCTCGGCGGCGACCGTCGCGATCGGACTGCTCTGCCTGCTCGCCGCCGACCTGCCGTCCACCCGTGGCCTCGGCCCGGTCGGCGCGGTCGGCATCGGCGCCGCCCTGCTCGCGATGACCACCCTGCTGCCGGCGGTGCTCGTCCTGTGCGGCCGGTGGCTCTTCTGGCCGTTCGTGCCGCGCTACACGCCGACCGCCGCCAGCGCCGACGTCACCGCCGACCACGGGATCTGGCGCCGGATCGCGGGGCTGGTCGGGGGCCGTCCCCGCGCGGTCTGGATCGGCACCACGGCGGCGCTCGTCGCGCTGACCTTCGGCATCGGCAACCTCAGCATCGGCCTGCCCAACGAGGAGTCCTTCACCTCCGAGGTCGGCTCGGTGACCGGCCAGCGGCTGATCGCCGCGCACTACCCGAGCGGTTCCGCGTCGCCGGCGGAGATCCTGGCCACCGCCGGTGCGGCCGACCAGGTGATCGCCGCCGCCCGGGCCGTGCCCGGCGTCGCCCGGGTCGACGAGCCGGAGCGCTCGCCGGACGGCGCCTGGGTACGGGTTCCGGCAGTGCTGGCCGACACGCCGGACAGCGACGCCGCCATGGCGACCGTGCAGCGGCTCCGCACGGCGGTGCACGAGGTGCCCGGCGCCCAGGCGCTGGTCGGCGGCAGGACCGCGGTGCTGGTGGACGAGGAGCGCATCGTCAGCCGCGACAACCGGGTGGTCATCCCGCTGATCCTCGCCGTCGTCCTCGTCATCCTGGTGCTCCTGCTGCGGGCGCTGGTCGCGCCGCTGCTGCTGATGGTGAGCGTGGTGCTGTCGTACGCCGCCGCGATGGGGGCCGCCGGCTTCGTGCTGGACGCGCTGGGCTACACCAAGCTCTTCGTGGGCATCCCGCTTCAGGCGTTCCTGTTCCTCGTCGCCCTCGGCGTCGACTACACGATCTTCCTGATGACGCGGGCCCGGGAGGAGGCGGCGCAGCTGGGCCACCGGCCGGGCGTCCTGCGGGCGCTGACCGTCACCGGCGGCGTCATCACCAGCGCGGGGATCGTGCTCGCGGCCACGTTCGGCGCGCTGGGCGTGCTGCCGCTGGTGCCGTCGATGCAGACCGGGGTGATCGTGGCCGTCGGCATCCTGCTCGACACGCTGCTGGTCCGCAGCCTGCTCATCCCGGCGCTGGCGCTCGACCTGGGCGCCCGCACCTGGTGGCCGGGGAAGCTGTCCCGGCGGGCCGCCGCGACCGCCCCGCAGGCCCCGGCGGAGCGGGTGCTGTCCGGTTCCTGAGCCCCGACAGGCCGCGCTGAGGACCGGGGCGGGCACGGACGAGAGCCGTCCGTGCCCGCCTCAGCGGCTTGACCACCAGACACCCCGTCAGCCGCAGCGCCTTCTCCTGACTTCCGCTGTCACTGGGCGTGACGTCCATGCGGGCGGACATGACGGTGAGCGATATGCCTGGCAGTCATAAATATGCCTGCCAGGCATATCGCTCACCGGGTGAGCCAGCTCGGGCAAGCGTCCGTCGGCCGGCAAGGGAGCCTTTCGGCTCCGGCCACCCGCCACCCGCCACCCGCCACCCGCCACCCGCCAGGCAAGCAGGCCCTGCCGGCTCCGACGACCTCCGCCGCCAAGCAGGCAAGGCGGTGCTGGCGGCGTCTGGGCTGACGAGGCCGTTGCGGCGAGGCCGGCCGCCCGTTCCTCGGCCAGCCGGCCGTAGCCCGACCTGCAACCGGTTGGCGGGCGGCGAACACGCCGCCACGTGCGCGTGGGTGCTCAGCCGGCGAGCAGGGCGGCCATCCGCTGCGCCTGGGTCTCCCAGCGCCACTCCCGCTCCACCCAGGCCCGGCCGGCCGCCCCGAGCTGCCGGGCCAGGTCCCGGTCGGCGAGCAGGGTGGCCACCCGGTCGGCGAGCTGGGCGACGTCCCGGCCCCGCACCACGTACCCGGTCTCCCCCTCGCGGACCGCGTCCGGCGCGCCGCCGGAGTCGCCGGCGACCACCGGCAGGCCGGTCGCGGAGGCCTCCAGGTAGACGATGCCGAGCCCTTCGACGTCCAGGCCGCGGTTGCGGGTGCGGCAGGGCATCGCGTAGACGTCACCGGCGGCGTAGTGCGCGGGCAGCTCGGCGGTGGGCACCGAGCCGGTGAAGACCACGTCGCGCTCCACGCCGGTGTGCCGGGCCAGCTTCTCCAGCGCCGCCCGGTACGGCCCGCCGCCGACCACCAGCAGCGCCGCGTCCGGCACCCGGCGGCGGATCTCCGGCATGGCCCGGATCAGCATGTCCTGCCCCTTGCGGGGCACCAGCCGGGACACGCACACCACCACCGGCCGGTCGGCCAGGCCCAGCCGGACGCGGACCGGCTCCCCGTCGACGGCCGGGTGATAGGTGTCCACGTCGACGCCGGGAGCCAGCCGGTGCAGGTCGGTCACCCCGTGCAGCGCCCGTTCGAGCCGTACCCGGGTGTAGTCGCCGAGGTAGGTGACCACGTCGGTGCCACGGCCGATGCGGCGCAGCGCGGCCCGGGCGGCGGGCAGCGCCGCCCAGCCGACCTCGTGGCCGTGGGTCTGCGCGACCACCCGGCGGATCCCCGCCCGGCGGCGCAGCCCGGCCGCGAGCAGACCCAGCGGGGCGGCGGCGCCGAACCAGACGGTGTCGCAGTCGTGCTCGCGGGCCAGCCGGGCGGCCCGGCGGGCCACCATCGGGGTGGGCAGCAGCACCCGGGTCCGCTCCCGGACCACCTCGAAGGGCTGGTCGGCGTCGAACTTCGCCGCCCCCCGCCAGCTGGAGGCGTAGACCACCACGGAGTCGGAGGGCTGGCGGACGGCGAGGTTGTGCACGAAGGACTGGATGCCGCCCGGGCGGGGTGGGAAGTCGTTGGTGATCAGCAGCGTCCGGCTCATCTGCCGGCCTCCCTGGCGTAGGCGCGGGCGGCGGCCATCCGCTCCACGGTGGACGGGTGCGACGCCGACCAGAGGTACTCCCAGCGCGGCGGGTCGGGATCGGCCAGGTTGACCCCGGCCAGCCGGCGCTGCATGGCCTCGAAGGTGGCCGGGTCGCCGGTCAGCGCGAGGGCGTGCGCGTCGGCGCGCGCCTCGACCCGGCGGGAGATCAGCGCCTGCGCCGGCGCGGCGACCAGCCCGGCCACCGTCACCAGGGCGATCAGCAGCGGGAACGCGCGCGGCTCGGCGACCGAGTCGACCCCGGCCAGCCGAAGCAGCGGCCCCCAGGAGCCCAGCAGGTAGAGCGCGACGACCGCGAGGGCGGCGCCGAGCGCGCCGGTGAGCGTGCCGGTCCAGACGTCCCGGTCCTTCGCGTGCCCCAGCTCGTGCGCGACCACGCTGGTCACCTCGGCCGGGGTGGCCTCGCGCAGCAGGGTGTCGTAGACCACCACCCGCCGGGTCGGCCCCAGCCCGGAGACGTACGCGTTGACCGCCTTCGTCCGCCGGGAGGCGTCGGCGACCAGCACGTCGCGCACCGGCACCCCGTCGCGGGCCGCCATCGCCATCAGCTCGGTGCGCAGCGGACCCTGCTCCATCGGGGTGAACCGGTTGAACACCGGCTCCACCAGCACCGGCAGCACGAACGACAGCAGCACGACCAGGCCGGCCGCCCCGGCGGCGCCGAACGCCCACCACCAGCGCGGGGCGAGCCGGGTCACGGTGTAGAAGCCGAGCAGCGCGATCGCACCGATGACCGCGCTGACCGCGTACGACTTGAGCAGGTCGACGGCCCAGCCGCTCCAGCCGTGGGTGCTCAGCCCGTAGCGGGTGAGCACGGACTGCCGCCAGGCGGCGAAGGGGAGGGTGAGCAGGTCGGCGAGGAGCACCACGGCGAGCCCGCCGAGCATCGCGCGGGCGGTCCAGTGGCCGCCGAAGGGGCGCCCGGCCAGCTCGACCAGGCGGGCGCCGAGCGGGGTGAGCCCGAGCAGCAGCGCCACCAGCAGCCCGACCACCAGCGCGCCGTACGCGCCGGGGCGCAGCGCGGAGCGGAACTCGCGCGCGTGGGCCACCTGGTCGACGGGGAGTTCGCCCAGCGCGGCGACCTGGTCGGCCCGGGGGGCCGGCGGCCGGCTCCACGGCACCAGCACGATGCTGGCGACCAGCAGCGCCAGCACCAGCCCGCCGAGGGTCAGCACCGCCCACCCGCGGGGGGTCACGCCGGCACCTCGTCCGCCGGCCCGCCGCCACCACGCCGTAACCGCGTCATGCCGCCGCTCCTCCCGCCGTGAGCGCCCATCCTATTGCCCGCCGCCAGCAGCCCCGGCGCGGTGCCCACGGTGCCCACGGACCGGACCACCGGCGGTGTGGAACGCCGCCAGGGGTCGGCCTGCCCGGCGCGGACGTCGCCGGGGAGTCCACCCGCCCGGGGTGGCGACGCCGTCAGGCCACCCGGCGCCGGCGGGCGGGACGGGCCGGCGCGGCCTCGTGGGCCAGCACCGCCACGGCGAAGCCGGCCCGGGCGAACACCTCGACCGCCCGGAGCTCGGCCGGCCCGAGGTCGGCGGCCGGCGAGTCGGCGTCGAGCAGGGCGGTCACCAGGCAGCCGTTACAGCCGGCGCCCCGGATCCCGCACCTGTCGCAGTCGATGAGCATCGTGCCTCCCTGACGGAGTGCGGCGCGGCGGGTGGGACGCCTGGTCACCACCCGCGCACCGTCGGTCAGGTCGGACACTAGTCATCGGGTACGACAGAACCGGACAACAGTGATCAAGAGTCAGGAACGGGCCAGCCGGCGCAGCAGCGAGTCCGCGCCGAGCGGGTACGCGCCGTGCCGGCGCACGCCGTCGGCGACCTCGCGGTCGGACGAGACCACCACCACCGGCCGGCCGGCCGGCTCGGCCCGGACCAGGCGGCGGATCAGCTCGTCGGCGGTCTCCCCCTTGCGGGAGAAGAGCACCCGGACGCCGCGCGGGGTGGGCGGCAGCCCGTGCATCCGCTCCGCGCCGTCGAAGACCACGGTGACCTCGTCGCCGGTCTGCGCGGCGATCCCGCCCAGCCCGGTGATCAGCCGTTTGCGCTGCTGTTCGAGGGACATCTCGCCGAAGCCGCGCTTGGTGACGTTGTAGCCGTCCACCACCAGGTGCGCCCGGGGCAGGGCGAGCAGCTGGTCCAGCCGGGCCGGGTCGTCGGTGTCCCGGGCGCGGGCGGCGGTGCCGGCGGGCGTGACGGCCGACGAGTCGGCGAACGCGTCGGCCACGAAGTCGGCCGGCAGCTTCTCCACCGGGTCCAGCGCCAGCTCCCGGCGCAGCCCGACGGCGGCCTGGCCGATGGTCTCCAGCAGCAGCCAGAGCCGCGCGTCGTCGACCGAGCGGGCCTCCTTGGCGCTGGCCCGGGCGACCCCGGCCGCCGCCTCGGCCTCGGCCAGCCGGGCCCGCGCCCGGCGCAGCTCGGCGTCGCTGTCGGCGGCCGCCCGGGCCGCCCGGCCCCGCTCGGTGGCGAGCAGCTCGTTGGCCTTGCGCTCGCGCGCCTGCGTCTCCCGCAGCGTCCGCTGGACCTGGCGGTTCTCCTCCCGCAGCTGCCCCAGCTCCTCGCGGACCCGGGCCAGCTCGTCGCGGAGCTTCTCCGCCTCGACCCGGGCCACCGCCCGGTCGTGCTCGGCGCGGGTGGCCCGCTGCTCGGCCTCCCGGACCAGCTCGGCGATGACGGCACTGTCCGCCTCGGCCCGTACGGCGGCACCGCTGGCCTCGATCAGCTCCCGCCAGCCTCGGGGCCGGGCCAGGTACGCCAGCGCGGCCACCTCGACCGGGTCGGCGGCGGCCGGCGCGGTGCCCTCGACCACGGCGGCGCCCAGGTCGCCGGCGTCGGCGAGCACCCGCGCGGTGACCCGCTGGCGGAACAGCGGGTCGGCGGTGAGTTGGGCGGCGATCACCGGCGCGCCCAGCCGGGCGCGGCGGTTCGGGGCGAACTTGGCCACCCGGCGCAGCGGCACCGGCAACTCGTCGGCGGGCAGCCCGGGCAGCACCGCCGCGGTGAGCGTGACGATGCGCTGGCGGACCGGCTCGGGGAGGGTGGGCTCCGGCTCGGGCGCCCCCGCACCCGGTTCCGCTCCGCCCTCGGGCGCGGCGGTGGACGACCCCTCCTCCGGGAGGTGGTCGTCGTACGGCTCGGTGAGGGGCATGGGGCAAGTCTCCCACCGCGACCGGGCCCACTGCCGGGTGAGTGAGGCGATCTCTCATCCTAGACCGGCGGTGACGGCTGGGACGCCTGCGACGGGAGTGTCGGACCGGGCCGCTAGCCTGCCGCGCGTGGCACCTGGCGAGTACGTCCAGCAGACGCTGGCCGGTCTGGATCCGACAGCGGGCGGCGGGGTGGACCCGGCGCTGCCGCTCTACGCGACGACCTTCGTGGTGGTCGACCTGGAGACGACGGGCGGCGCCCCGGACGGCGGCGGCATCACCGAGATCGGCGCGGTCAAGGTGCGCGGCGGCGAGGAGCTGGGCGTGCTGGCCACCCTGGTCAACCCCGGGGTGCCGATCCCGCCGTTCATCACCGTGCTGACCGGCATCACCCAGGCCATGCTGATCCCGGCCCCGCCGATCGAGCAGGTGCTGCCGAGCTTCCTGGAGTTCATCGCCGACGCCGTGCTGGTCGCCCACAACGCCCCCTACGACGTGGGCTTCCTCAAGGCGGCCTGCGCGAAGCACGGCTACCGCTGGCCCAACCCGCGGGTGCTCGACACCGCCGCCCTGGCCCGGCGGGTGCTCACCCGCGACGAGGTGCCCAACCGCAAGCTCGGCACCCTCGCCGCCTACTTCCGCACCGCCACCCAGCCCACCCACCGCGCGCTGGACGACGCCAAGGCCACCGTCGACGTGCTGCACGGGCTGATCGGACGGCTGGGCGGGCACCGGGTGGACACGATCGGCGAGGCCATCGAGTTCGCCCGCGCGGTCACCCCCACCCAGCGCCGCAAGCGGCACCTCGCCGAGGGCCTGCCCAAGGTGCCCGGGGTCTACATCTTCCGGGCCGCCGACGACCGGCCGCTCTACGTCGGCACCTCCGGCGACATCGCCACCCGGGTGCGCAGCTACTTCACCGCGGCGGAGAAGCGGGCCCGGATCTCGGAGATGCTGGCCGCCGCCGAGCGGGTGGAGGCGGTCGAGTGCGCCCACCCGCTGGAGGCCGAGGTCCGGGAGCTGCGGCTGATCGCGGCGCACGCCCCGCCGTACAACCGGCGCTCCAAGTTCCCGGAGCGGATGGTCTGGCTCAAGCTGACCGACGGTCCCTATCCGCGACTGTCGGTGGTGCGCAGCCTCGCCCCCGGCGACACCGCCTACCTGGGGCCGTTCCGCTCGAAGCAGGCCGCCGAGCTGGCCGCCGCCGGTTTCCACGACGCCGTCCCGCTGCGCCAGTGCACCCACCGGCTCTCGCTGCGCACGGTCACGCCGGCCTGCGCGCTGGCCGAGCTGGGTCGCTGCCCGGCGCCCTGCGAGCACCGGATCACCCCGGAGGAGTACGACCACCGCGCCGCCGCCCCGTTCCGCACGGCGACGGCCAGCGACCCGCAGGTGGTGGTCGACGCCCTGCTGGCCCGGATCGAGACGCTGTCGGCGGGCCAGCGCTACGAGGAGGCGGCGGTGGTGCGCTCCCGGCTGGCGGCGGTGCTGCGGGCGAGCGTACGCATGCAGCGGCTGGCCGGGCTGACCCGGATCGCCGAGCTGACCGCGGCCCGGCGTGCCCCCGGCGGCGGCTGGGAGCTGGCGCTGGTCCGGCACGGCCGGCTCGCCGGGGCGGGGGTCTCCCCGCCCGGGGTCCATCCTCGACCGACCATCACCGCGATCCGGGCCACCGCCGAGACGGTGGAGCCCGGTCACGGGCCGGTGCCCCGCGCCTCGGCGGAGGAGACCGAACGCATCCTGTCCTGGTTGGAGCGACCGGAGACCCGGCTGGTGGAGATGTCCTCCGAGTGGTCCTCGCCGGTGTCCGGGGCGGGCCGCTTCCGCGACCTGCTGGCCAAGGCCGAGAACGGCGGATCCCACCAACTCTCGACCGAACGCTCATGAGCAAGTGACCGATCGGACGACGGTGACTGACTTAGGCTGTTAAGGGAGTGCAGTCCTGCCCGTTTCGTGGGCCTGCTTCCGGTTACCAGAGATGGTGATCGCGGAGCCGGGGTGAGGAGGTGTCCCTCGTGGACGTCGACGCCGGACACGGCGCCGCCCTGGGGGGCGCGCTCCCGACCCAGCCCGGGGAGCTGCCGCTGGCCCGCCGGCTGCGGTCCCTGCTCACCTGGCCGACCAACGACACCGACCCGGTCAACCATCTGGTCCGCACCCACCGGGGCATCCACGCCAGCGCCGAGACGGGGGTGCTGCGCCGGGCCTACACGATCGCGGAGAACATGCACCGCGGCCAGTTCCGCAAGAGCGGCGAGCCGTACATCACCCACCCGCTGGCGGTCGCCCAGATCTGCGCCGACCTCGGCATGGACACCACCACCCTGGTGGCGGCGCTGCTGCACGACACGGTGGAGGACACCCGCTACACGCTCCAGGCGCTCTGCGAGGACTTCGGCCGCGCGGTGGCCCACCTGGTCGACGGGGTGACCAAGTTCGACAAGGAGTTCTACGGCAAGGCCGCCGAGGCGGAGACGATCCGCAAAATGATCATCGCGGCGGGCAAGGACGTCCGGGTGCTGATCATCAAGCTGGCCGACCGGCTGCACAACATGCGTACCCTCGGCGTGCGCTCGGCGGCGTCCCGCGAGCGGATCGCCCGCAAGACCCAGGAGGTGCTCGTCCCGCTCTGCGACCGGCTGGGCATCCAGACCCTCAAACGCGAGCTGGACGACGTGGTGCTGCTGCACCTGCATCCCGAGGAGCACGCCCGGATCGCCCGGCACGTGCACGACCGGCCCGGGTGGGACGCCTACCTGGACGACGTCGTCGCCCAGACCAGGACGGCGCTGCGCCGCAGCCGGGTCGACGCCGAGGTGAACCCGCGACCCCGGCACCTCTACTCGATCTGGAAGGACACCGTCGCCGGTGGGCACACCGCCCCGTTCGACCTGCCCCGGGTCGTGATCGTGGTGGACGGCCCGCCCACCGACTGCTACGCCGCGCTCGGCGCGGTGCACGGGCGCTGGCGGCCCGTCCCCGGCCGCTTCAAGGACTTCATCGCCTCCCCGAAGAACAACCTCTACCGGTCGCTGCACACCAGCGTCTGCGGCCCGCAGGACCGCACCGTCGAGGTGCTGATCCGCACCCGCGAGATGCACCGCTCCGCCGAGTACGGCGTCGCCGCCGACTTCCGCTTCCCCCGCTCCTCCGGCGAGGCGGCCCAGGCCGAGCAGCTGGCCTGGCTGCGCCGGGTGCTCGACTGGGAGCAGGAGGCCCCCGACCCGGCCCAGTTCCTCCAGTCGCTGCGCTGCGACCTGGCCGAGATCCAGATCCAGGTGGTCGCCGACGGCCGGCAGGTCGTGCTCCCGGCCGGGGCCACCCCGGTGGACCTGGCGTACGAGCTGGGCACCGAGTGGGGCGACCACTGCCTGGCCGCCCGGATCAACGGCCGGCTGGCGCCACTCTCGTCCGAACTGGACGAGGGCGACGTGGTGGAGATCTTCACGGAGAACGACGCGGAGAGCGGCTTCGAGGCCGACTCGGCGCCGCGCGGGCCCCGGCGCGAGTGGCTCGGCTTCGTCAAGTCGCCGCACGCGCAGATGCAGATCAGCCGCTGGTTCGCCGAGCACACCGAGCCCGGCATCTCGATCGCCGACAAGGTACGCCTCGGCCGGGCGACGATCGGGCTGGCGCTGCGCAAGCACGACCGGGGGCTGGCCAGCGACCTGCCGCTGCTGCGGCTCTCCGAGGAGCTCGGCTACCCCGACCTGGAGACCCTGCTGGTGGCGGTCTTCGACCGGGCGGTCGAGCCGGACACCGTCGTCCGGCAGCTCATCGACCTGGTCGACCACCGCCAGTGATCCCCGGCCGGTCCAGCCGTCCCGACGCGGGTGGTGGGGCCGGGGCGCGGGTGGGGGCCCCAGGGCCTAGCCTGGAGTCATGATCCCCCGCTCGCGCGCCACCGGCCGGGCCGTCGCCTACAAGGTCTTCTACCGCCTTCCGGTGGGGATGCGCCGCCGCCTGGTCCGGCTCGCCGTGCCGAAGTACGTCGTCGGCGCGGTCACCCTGGTCCGGGACAGCGAGGCCGAGGGGACCGCTCGGCTCCTGCTGCTGCGCCAACCGCCCGGGTACAGCTGGACCCTCCCCGCCGGCCTGCTCCAGCGCGCCGAGGCCCCGGTCGTCGGCGCCGCCCGCGAGCTGTACGAGGAGTCGGGCATCCGGCTCTCCCCCGACCGGCTCCGCCCGGCCGTGCCGAACGCCCTGGTGCACGCCAAGGGCTGGGTCGACATGGTCTTCGAGGCGGAGGTGCCGGCGTCGACCACCGAGCTGAGGGTGGACGGCGCGGAGGTCTACGAGGCCGCCTGGCACCCGCTGGACGACCTGCCCCGGCTCAGCCGGGCCACCGCCTTCCTGCTCGGCCACTACGGCATCGGTCCGCTGGCCGGGCAGATCCCGCCCACCGGCCGAGCGGCGTGACCGCGATCCCCGACCGGCCGTCGCCCCGGCCGGCCGGTCACCCGGCGCCGGTGCCGCCGGCGGGGATCTGCGCGGTGGTGCTCGCCGCCGGCGAGGGGACCCGGCTGCGGCCGCTCACCGAGCGGGTGCCCAAGGCGCTCTGCCCGGTCGGCAACGTGCCGCTGCTGGACCGGGCGCTGGCCCGACTCGCCGGGCTGGGCCTGGCCGGTCCCGGGACGGTTGCGGTCAACGCCAGTTACCTCGCCGACCAGGTGGTCGCCCACGTCGGCGCGCGGGCCCACCTCTCCGTCGAGCCGGACGGCCCGCTGGGCACCGCCGGGGGCGTGGGCAACCTGCGGGACTGGATCGCCGGACGCGGCGTGCTGGTCGGCAACGCCGACGCGTACCTCGCCGATCCGGCGGCCGCCCCGGGGCCGGACATCGCCGCGCTGCTCGACGGCTGGGACGGGCGGAGCGTACGCCTGCTCGGCCGGCCCGCCGCGGACCCGGCGGTCCCCGGCACGTTCGACGGACACGAGTTCACCGGGTTCTCCCTGCTGCCGTGGCGGCTGGTCCGGGAGCTGCCGGCGACCTTCGGCGACCTGGTCCGGGCGGTGTGGCGGCCGGCGGAGGCGGCCGGGGCGCTGGAGGTGGTGGCGTACCCCGGCACGTTCTACGACACCGGTACCCCGGCCGACTACCTGGCGGCCAACCTGCACGCCGCCGGCGACGGCGAACTGCTCGATCCCGGCGCCACCGTGACCGGTCGGTTGCGCCGCGCGGTGGTCGGGGCGGGCGCGGTGGTCCGCGGCGACGTGGAGCGGGTGGTGGTCTGGCCCGGCGCCGTCGTCGAGGAGGGCGAACGGCTGTGCGACGTGATCCGGGCCGGCGACGCGCTGACCGTGCCGGCGGGCTGAGCGGCCCGCGCCGGACCAGTCCTGCGCCGGCCGGTCAGCATCTAGCATGAGCCACGACGTCGACGAACGGAGAAGCGTCCAGTGATCACCGCGATCGTCCTGATCGACTGCGCCACCGACTCGATTCCCGAGGTGGCGGAGACCCTGGCCAACCTGCCCGGCGTCAGCGAGGTCTACTCGGTGGCCGGGCACGTCGACCTGATCGCCATGGTCCGGGTCCGGGAGTTCGAGCAGATCGCCCAGGTCATCGCCGGCAGCATCTCCAAGGTGCCCGGCGTGCTCAACACCGAGTCGCACATCGCGTTCCGGGCGTACTCCCAGCACGACCTGGAGCAGACGTTCGCGATCGGGCTGGCCGGCGCCGACTGACCGGTGAACGCGCGGTGGCCGGCCCACCCCGGAGGGCGGACCGGCCACCGTCGGCCGTGCGGTGACGTCAGCTGGTGCCCGGAGCCGGCGTCGCCGTGGTGCCACCCGGCGACTCGGGCGTGCCGCCCGGGGTCGGGGACTCGGTGGTGCCGCCCGGCGCCGGCGTGGTGGTGCCGGTCGGGCTGGGCGTGGCGGTGGCTTCCGGCACCGGGATGCCCAGCTGCCGCGCGAGGTTCACCAGCTCGTCGTAGTGCGCCTGGAGCACCGGCAGCGCGGTCTGCGCCAGCTGGATCACCGACTGCTCCTGACCCTGTGAGATCTCGGTCTGGGTGGCCTGGATCGCCTGGATGTGCGCGGCGAGCTGCGCGGTCACCCACTGGCGGTCGAACTCCTCGCCCCTGGCGTTCTCCAGCCGGTCGAGGATCTGCCGCTGGTCGGCGGTCGGCTCATTCGGCAGCTGCACACCCAACTGGGAGGCGGTCTGCTGGACCGACTGGTCCAGCTGGGTGTGGTCGGTCTTGAACATCTCGCCGAGCCGCTTGACCTCCTGGTTCTGGCCCTTCTCCCGGGCCAGCTCACCAGCTCTGATCTCGAACAGGTTGGACTGGTGCACCGCCTGCAGGTACTGGCTGTCCTGCGTCGACGGCTGTGCCGCGGCCTGCGCGGCCGCGGCAGGCGCCAGACCGACCAGCACCAGTGCGGCCAGCAGGCCGAGGCGTTTGATTCCCAACATGTTTCCCTCCCCGTTGACGTTGGACCGCACGGATACCCGGCTGGCGGGGGTTATTCCTGCGTTTCCACCCGTCGGTGGGCGGGTTGCGGGGTGGGGAGGGCGGACCCGGACGAACGTCGCGGAAATGGACGTGGCGCCCGCCGGAGAACTCCGGCGGGCGGCCCCGGCGGGGTCGTCGGCAGCCCCGGCGCCCGCCGCCCCCCCTCTCCCCCCCCCCCCGGGCGGGCGCCGCCCCGCGGGGGCCCC
>NZ_JARXXY010000012.1:0-182148 GCF_029893845.1 Micromonospora sp. A200
CGGTGTTGTTGGCGATGCGGGACTCGCGGCGCTTCTTGTCGGAGTCGTCCCTGCCGTCGGCGGAGCCACCCTGGCCGTCGGCGGACTCGCCCTTGCCCTTGTGGTCCTTGTTCTCGTCGCGGGCGGACTCGTCCCTGTCGCGGGACTCGCCCTTGTCGTCGCGGGCGGACTTGTCCTTGTCGCGGAACTCGTCCCTGTCGCGGGACTCGCCCTTGTCGCGGGACTCGCCCTTGTCGTCGCGGGCGGACTCGCCCTTGTCCTTGTCCTTGTCCTTGTCGTCAAAGGATCCGTTGACCTTGAGGACGCCGACGTTGAAGATGCCGCCGCCGCTCTCCCGGGCGTGGTTGTTCTCCACCTCGCTGTCCTCGAGGTCGACGCGGCCGAAGTTGGCGATGGCGCCGCCGTTGCCCTCGGCGTTGTTGCGGGTCAGCGTGACGTTCTTCAGGTGTGCGCTACCGCCCCGCTCGACCAGCAACGCACCACCGTCGGCGTCACCGTCCTTGCGGTCATCGTCCTTGCGGTCATCGTCCTTGCGGTCATCGTCCTTGCGGTCACCGTCCTTGCCGTCACCGGGGCCCTGCGGGCCACCCGGTCCCTGCGGGCCACCGGGAGCCGCGGCGGCACCGACGGCCGGTCCCTGGGGACCACCCGGTCCGCCCGGTCCGCCGGGTCCGCCGGGTCCGCCGGGTCCGCCGGGTCCGCCGGGTCCGCCGGGTCCGCTCGGCCCGCCAGGTCCGCCCGGTCCGCTCGGTCCGCCCGGCCCACCAGGTCCGCCGGGGCCCTGGTCGCCGCCGTACTTGAACTCGGAGGCGTTGCCGCCCTTGAGCGTGAGGTCCTTCAGGGTCAGGTCGCCGCCGTCGGCGACCCGGAACAGCCGGAACGTCTGCTCGGAGTCCCGCTTGATCGTGGAGTCCTCACCCTTGATGGTGATCTCCTGCTTGATCGTCGGCAGGCCCGTGCCGGACTTGCGGTCGTAGCCGTCCAGCTCGTAGGTGCAGTGCGGGGCCAGCTTCAACGTGCCACCGTGATCCCGGTTCGCCAGATCGACAGCCTCGATCAGCTTCTCGTCGTCACACGGCACCTCCCGCACCCGACCGTGCTCGTCACGATCCCGGTCCTTGTCCCGGTCGCGGTCGCGGTCGCTACCGGCCCGGTCGTCGTGTCCCTTGCCCTTGTCGTCGCGCTTGTCGGAGTCCGGGCCCGCATCGCTGACGTTCTGCTTCGGCGCCGCCTGCGAGTCGCTGGCCCGCTGCGGGTCGTCGGAGTTGTCGTTGCGGGCCGCCAGCCCGCCCAGTGCCGCCAGGCCGACGACGCCGGTCAGGCCGGCCACGCCGGTGGCGACCCACAGCTTGCGTCGCCTAGTCGACGACAGGGCCGAAGGGGCCCCGCCGTCGGGAGTCGTTAGGTCGTTGGACATCAGAGCCTTCCGCCCTTTCCTGCTACCAGACGGGCTCGTACCACCTGAGCGGCACGAGCAGCCACAAATGGGTTGCAGCCTGTTATCCACACCGTATGAGAAGGATCCTCGCGACGCGGACGTATCTGAGAAAACCCCGCATTTCCCTCACATCGGACGGGCGGGCGCAGCGGGGCGCAGGTCGTGAAGAAGGTGGTGAGCAGCGCAAACAGCGGCGGGCCCCGCCACCGGTGCCGCGACGACGGAAACGTCGCAGACACCGGCGGCGGGGCCCCGCCGGGGGTCGTACCGGGTCAGCCGGGCAGGCGCGGGCCCGCCTCGCGCTGCTCGGCGAGCCAGGTCTCCACCTCGTCGGAGCGGCGGGGCAGACCGGCCGACAGGTTCACCGCGCCGGTCGCGGTGACCAGGATGTCGTCCTCGATCCGCACGCCGATGCCGCGCAGCTCCTCGGGGACCAGCTCGTCCTCGGGCTGGAAGTACAGCCCCGGCTCGACGGTCAGCACGTAGCCCTCGCCGAGCGGGCCGTCGCGGTAGTGCTCCTTGCGCGCGTTGGCGCAGTCGTGCACGTCGATGCCGAGCATGTGGCTGGTGCCGTGCAGCGTCCACCGGCGGTAGACCGTCGACGCCGGGTCCATCGCCTCGTCCACGCTCACCGGGAGCAGGCCGAGGTCCTTGAGCGCCTCGGCGAGGACCCGCATCGCGGTGAGGTGGACCTCCCGGAACGCCACCCCGGGCTTGATGATGTCGATGCCGGCCTGCTGGGCGGCGTACACCGCGTCGTAGACCTGGCGCTGCAACGGGGTGAACCGGCCGTCGACCGGCAGCACCCGGGTGACGTCGGCGGTGTAGAGGTTGCGGTTCTCCACGCCCATGTCCATCAGCAGCAGCTCACCCGGACGGGTGGCGCCGTGGTTGTGCACCCAGTGCAGGATCGTGGCGTGCTCGCCGGCCCCGACGATCGAGCCGTACCCGACGTCGTTGCCGTCGTGCCGGGCGCGCAGCGCGAAGATCCCCTCCAGCAGCCGCTCGGAGACCCCGCGGTCGGCCGGCAGCCCTCGGGCCACGTCCTCGAAGCCGCGTACGGTCGCGTCGACGGCGTCCTGGAGCTGGGCGATCTCCCACTCGTCCTTGACCAGCTTCAGCTCGGAGATCGCGATGGCCAGCTCGCGGTCGCGGGCCGGCTGGCCGTCGGCGCGGGGGCCGTCCCAGGGCCGCACGGCCGTGTCCACCCGGGCGTCGAAACCGCGCAACACCCGGGTACGCCCCGGCGCCAGCCCGGCCAGCGCCGCGTCCAGCTCGGTGAGGTCCTCGGTCGGCAGGCCCAGCTCGGTCGACTTCTCCGCCAGGGTGTGCCGCCGGCCGACCCACAGCTCGCCGTGCCGGCTGCGGAAGAACTCGTCGGTCCTCCGCGAGGACCGGGGCCGCATGTACAGCGTGGCGTCGTGCCCGGAGCCGTTCGGGCGCAGCACGAGCACGCTGTCCGGGTCGTGGTCGCCGGTCAGGTAGACGAAGTCGCTGCCCGGCCGGAACGGGTGGTCGGTGTCGTTGGCGCGTACCTTCTCGGTGCCGGTCGGGATGACCAGCGTCTCGCCCGGGAAGGCCGCCGAGAGCGCGGCCCGGCGCTTGGCGTGGTTGGGGACCTCGGGGCGCGGGCCGACCGGCAGCGTGGTGTCCCGCCAGCCCTGGCGCATGAAGTCCAGGAACGCCTGCGGGAAGTCCGGGTCGTGCGATTCGGTGCCGTCCGCCGGCTTTCCGCTCGTCCGGTCCTCGGTCATGGTCCGCTCCCTCCGCCTCGTTGCTGGTCCAGACGGTACCCGTCCGGTCCCGGTCGAAAGAGCCTGCGGTGCCGCGACGGCCGCTTCACGCGCGTGGAAAGGGGCAGAGCCAGCGGTGCCGCGACCCCCGAATGGGACGCGTGAAAAGATGACGACCATGTGCGGACTCCTGGCCTTCTTCAGTGCGCGCGGCGACGCCGCCGCTCACCGCGACAACATCGCCGGGGCGTTGGAATGCCTGCACCACCGCGGCCCGGACGAGACCGGTGTCGAGGTGGTCGGGGACGCCTCCGGCCGGTACGCGGACGGGGTGTTCGCGCACAAGCGCCTGGCGATCATCGACGTGGCCTCCAGCCACGAACCGCTGCCGTACGCCGACGGCCGCTACCTGCTCACCTTCAACGGTGAGATCTACAACTACATCGAGCTGCGCGACGAGCTGGTGCGCACCTACGGCGCCCAGTTCGCCACCGCCGGCGACGGCGAGGTGATCGTCGCCGGCTACCACTACTGGGGTGAGCAGGTGCTCACCCGGCTGCGCGGCATGTTCGCCTTCGTCATCTGGGACCGGCAGGAGCGGCGTGCCTTCGGCGCCCGCGACTACTTCGGCATCAAGCCGCTGCACTACCTGGAGACCGCCGACGGGCTCTACCTCGCCTCGGAGAAGAAGGCGCTGCTGCCCTTCGCGCACTCGAACTACGAGGGCGACGCCGGCATCGACACGGCCAGCCTGAGCCACTACCTGACCCTCCAGTACGTCCCGGAACCCGGCACCCTGCACAAGGGGATCCGGCGGATCGGCTCGGGGGAGTACCTGACCTGGAGCCCGGGCGGGCGCATCGACGTGCGCCGGTGGTACCGCCCGGTGTTCCGGCCCGCCCCGGTCTCGGACGAGCAGCGGCTCTACCAGGAGATCCGGGAGACGCTGCGGGAGAGCGTCCGGATGCACATGCGCTCGGACGTGCCGGTCGGCTCGTTCCTGTCCAGCGGAATCGACTCGACCGCGGTGGTGGCCCTGGCCCGGGAGTTCAACCCGAACATCCTCACCTTCACCGTCGGGTACGACGTGCCCGGCTACTCCGAGATCGACGTGGCCCAGGAGTCGGCCCGGCACCTCGACGTGACCACCATCCCGACCAAGATCGGGCCGCAGGACATGATCGACGCCCTGCCGAAGATCGTCTGGCACCTGGACGACCCGGTGGCCGACCCGGCGCTGGTGCCGCTCTACTTCGTGGCCAAGAAGGCCGCCGAGCACGTCACGGTGGTCCTCTCCGGCGAGGGCGCGGACGAGTTCTTCGGCGGGTACACGATCTACCGGGAGCCGCTCTCCCTCGGCGCGGTCAACGGTCTGCCGGACGGGGTGCAGAAGGGCCTGCGCGCGGTCTCCAAGGCGATCCCGCAGGGGGTCAAGGGCAAGAGCTTCCTGGAGCGCGGCACCACCCCGATCGAGCAGCGCTACTACGGCAACGCCCGGATGTTCACCGAGGAGGAGAAGCAGCACCTGCTGCGCCGCTACGACCCCTCGGTCCGCTACACCGACGTGACCGCGCCGATCTACGCCGAGTGCACCGAGCTCGACGACGTCACCAAGATGCAGTACGTCGACCTCTACACCTGGCTGCGCGGCGACATCCTGGTCAAGGCCGACCGGATCTCGATGGCCCACTCGCTGGAGGTGCGGGTGCCCTTCCTCGACCGGGCGGTCTTCGACGTGGCCGCCGGCATCCCGGTCGACCTGAAGCTCCCGCCCCGCTCGGACGCCACCAAGTACGCCATGCGCCAGGCGTTGCAGGGCGTGGTGCCGCCGGCCATCGTCAACCGAAAGAAGCTGGGCTTCCCGACCCCGACCCGGGTCTGGCTGCGCGGCGAGATGTACGAGTGGGCCCGGCACGTGCTGGCCACCTCCGGCGCGGGCGACCTGATCGACCTGTCGTACGCGCTGCGGCTGCTGGACGAGCACAAGCGGGAGGAGGCGGACCACTCCCGCAAGGTGTGGACCGTGCTGATCTTCTGCATCTGGCACGCCATCTTCGTGGCCAAGACCCTCGACCCCGGTATCCAGCGCAACCAGTCCGCCCTGCTCACCAAGCCCGTGGTCGGCTCCATGGTCCGCTGACGGCCGGGCCCGGCGCGCCGGGGGCGCGCCACCGCCGTTGATCAAGAGGTTTGCGTCGACCGGAGTCCGCTCCGGCGACGCAAACCTCTTGATCGTTTCAGGGCCCGTCGGTGGGCGGGAGGTCAGCGGCCGGAGCAGGTGACGGTGGGCAGGGTGTTGGTGCCGGTGGTGGTCGCGGTGAAGCCGAACGTGGTGGTGCCCTCGGGGGCGATCGTGCCGTTCCAGGCCGCGTTGGCGACCGTCACCGCCGATCCGGAGGCGTTCACCGTGCCGTTCCAGAGGCTGCTGATCGACTGACCGCTGGGCCACGTCCAGTTGGCCACCCAGCCGCCGTACGTCCGGGCGCTGTGATTCATGATCATGACCTCGCCCTGGAACCCACCGGGCCAGGAGTTGAGCACCTTGTAGACCGCGATGCAGTCGCCGCCCGGCGGCGTGGTCGGGCTCGGCGGCGGTGTGGTGGGCGAGGGCGGGGGAGTGGTCGGGCTCGGTGGCGGCGTGGTGGGGCTCGGCGGAGGTGTGGTGCCGCCGCCGGAACCGACCCCGGTCACCTCGCCGTTGCCCCCGTCGAAGGTGACGTCCGAGCAGCCGAAGAAGTTCTCCTGGCTGTCCGAGCGGACCCAGCGGGAGTAGACGATGTGCCGCCCGCTCTTGCCGGACGGCAGGTTGCCGCTGAAGTAGTAGTGCCCGTCGTTGGTGCCGACCGCGCCGCGCTGCGGCGGGTTGGTCACCGTCAGGAAGGGCTGCTCCTCCAGGTCGCTCCAGGCCAGCGGTCGGGTCGGGCTCCAACTGTCCTTCGTGACGTAGAAGTAGAACGTGCCCGGGTGGTGGGCCCAGGTGCTGTAGCGGAAGTCCAGCCGCGCCCCGGCGGTCAGGTGGGTCACCGGCCAGTCGGTGCGGGCGAGGTCGTACCCGGCGAAACCGGGGTTGCCGCCGCTGCACAGCTTGCCGTCGGGGATGAAGCCGACGGTCCGGCCGCCGGCGTCGGAGCGGAGCACGCTGAACCAGTTGTAGAGGGAGTTGGCGCCGCTCTGCGCGACCGCCGCGGAGCAGGCCGCGTTGACCGGCCTGATCTCGCCGGTCGGGCTGAGGCCGTCCTTCCAGCACAGGTAGGTCCGGCTGCCCGGAGTCATCGCCGCGCCGTGCGCGGCGGCCGGATCTGGACCGGAGGTCAGGGCGACGGCGCCCAGGGCGAGGGTGGCGGCCGCGGTGAGCAGCGCGGCCGTACGGGAACGGATCACGAGGTTCTCCTGACCCGCGGGGCGGCGCGACGGCCGGCCCCGCTGTGACGAGCGGATGCGACGATCGCGGCGCCACGGCCGGCGGCCCGGAAGTCGGGAGGGCCGGATGGCCGCGCACCGCCCTCGGTCCGCGTCCCGCGGACCGGTGCCCTCGCGTCGGCTCCAGCTCGGCGCCGGTGGTGCGGCAGCCCCCGCACCGGCCCGGCACGCGTCATCCCACCACGCCCCGGCGACCCGGCGCAATAGTCGTTGCTCGATACGTGGAGACGGGGCTTCGCGCCCGCCGTGGCGGGCACTGTGCCAGCCTGGTACGAAGCGACGGACGCTGGGAGGCGACGTGGGATACGCGGTGGTGCTCGGTGAGGCGCTGGTCGACCTGCTCGACGCCGAGTGCGAGGGCCGGCCGGTCTTCCGGCAGGAGATCGGCGGTGGCCCGCTCAACGTCGCCGTCGGGGTGTCCCGGCTCGGCGGCGCGGCCGAGTTCGTCGGGTCGTTCGGCGACGACGTGCTGGCCGGCCGGATCCGCGCCTTCCTCGCCGACGCCGGCGTCGGGCTGGCCGGCGCGGTCGCCGTCGGGGTGCCCACCACCCTCGCGGTCACCACGCACGCCGGGCCCGAGCCCGACTTCCGCTTCTACGGTGAGCCGCCCTCGTACGGCCTGCTCACCGCCGACAATCTGGACCTGGCCCTGATCGAGGGCGCCGACGTGCTCTACTGCGGGTCGATCGTGCTGCTCTGCCCGCCGGTGCTCGCCGCCGCGCGGCACGCCTGGTCGCTCGCCACCGGCCTGCGGGTGTTCGACCCCAACGTGCGGCCCCGGCTGCTGAACGGTCCGTCGACGCTGGACGGGCTGCGGGAGGTGGTCGCGGAGTTCGCCGCCGGGGCGCACCTGGTCAAGCTGAGCGAGGCCGACGCCGCGCTGCTCTACCCGCGCGAGCCGGTCGAGGGGGTTGCGGCGTACCTGCGCGAGCTGGGGGCGGGCACCGTCGTGGTCACCCTCGGCGCGGCCGGGGCGATCGTCGCGGCCGGCCCCGATCCGGTACGCGTGCCCGCGCCGAAGGTACGCGCGGTCGACGCCACCGGCGCGGGCGACTCGGTGATGGCGGCGCTCATCGCCGAGCTGCTGGTCGACGGGGAGCCGGCCGAGCCGACCGACTGGCACCAGCGGGTGGCGTTCGCGCTGCGGGTCGCCGGCCTGGTCTGCGAGTCGCCCGGCGGGGCGGTGTCGATGCCCACCCGCGCCGAGGTGCTGGCCCGCTTCGTCGACTGAGCCGGCACTGGCCGCCCTCGACCCCGCCGTCCGCGCCGCCGTTCCGGCCCTGGACCGCGTCCTGGCCCACGGACTGACCGTCGCCCGCAGTGGGCCGTCCCGGCCGGGGACGGCCGGGCGTCACGGGGTGCCGTTGAGTTCGGCGTACCCGCGGCGGGCGGCGATCAGGGCGGGTCGAGCGCCGAAGGGCGCCTCGGCGGCGACCCGCTCGGGCGGGGCACTGCCGGTGTGGGCGGCGCGGATCAGCCAGGCCAGGTCGACCAGCTGGCGGTGCTGGGCCCGGACGAACTCGGCGTCGACCGGATCGCCGTGCCCGGGCACGACCACCGTCGCGGGCGTGGTGAGCCGCAGCAGCTCGGCCACCGCGTCCGGCCACTGCAACGGGTACGAGTCCTCGAAGGCGGGCGGCCCGCTCTGCTCCACCAGGTCCCCGGCGACCAGCACGTCGGCGTCGGGCACGTGCACCACCAGGTCGGCGTCGGTGTGCCCGCGCCCCGGGTGACGCAGCACCACCCGGCGGCCCCCGACGTCGAGCACCGCCTCGGTGAGCACGGTGTGCGTCGGGGCGAGCAGCTCCGTCCCGGCCACCTCGGCGGCGAACTCCGGCCGCTCGCCCCGCAGCTCCTCGTACGCCTCCCGGCGCAGCGCGTCCGGCCGCTCGCGAAGCGCGGCGGCGGCCAGCTGGTGGGCGTACACCGGGCGGGGCGGGTCGGCGGCGAGGGTGGCGTTGCCGAAGCAGTGGTCGTAGTGGTGGTGGGTGTTGACCAGCGTCCACGGGTGGCCGGTGACCGCCCGGGCCGCCGCGGCCAGCTCGGCGGCCTGCGAGGCGGTGGAGAGGCTGTCCACCAGCAACGCCTCCCCGTCACCGACGACCAGGGTGACGTTGACGTCGAGCACCGGCTCGCGCAGCACGTGGACCCGGTCGGCGACCTCCACGAACCGGAGGGTCATGACACCCGCGCCGCGCGCGCCACGAAGCGCTGCCGGTCGACCAGCGCCCGCTCCACCCGGCCCTCGGCCACCGTCTCGCCACCGTCGGTGACGGTGACCTCGAACACCAGCCGCCGCCCGGCGACCTCGGCCAGCCGGGCCTGCGCCACCACCGTCCGCCCGACCGGCGTCGCCGCGCGGTGCTCCAGCTCCACCCGGCTGCCCACGGTCGTCGAGCCGGCCGGCAGGTGGGCGGCGGTGGCCGCGACGGTGGCCGCCTCGGCGAGGGCGAGCAACCGGGGCGTGCCGAGCACCGGCACGTCGCCGGAGCCCACCGCCTGCGCGGTGTCGGCGTCGGTGACGGTCAGCTCGACCCGGGCGGTCAGCCCGATCGGAAAGGGGGTGTCCGACTGCTCCTGCATGGGCTCAGCGTAGGTGTTCGGCGGCGGCCCCGGCCACGACGACGGCGAACCGGACCACCCACCGCCGAGCGGCCGGCGCGGCGGCCCGCGGTGGCCGGGCCGGGCAGGGGGAGGCAGCCGGCCCGGTGGCCCCCGTCGGCCGCCGTTAACCTTGACCGCGATGGCCGTCGTGACTGACCCCCAGCCCCCCGCCCCCACCGGACCGACCGCGTCCGCCGACGGCGGGCGTCGCCGCGTGATCGCCATGGCGGTCTGGGGCGTCGCCTTCGTCGTCGCCTGGCTGGCCATCGGCCTGCCGACCGACCCGGCGTACGCGTTCGTCTGGATCTGGGCGGCGACGATCGCCTGGAACTCGTCCCGTCCGTGGCGCAGCCACCTGCACTTCGCCCGGGACTGGGTGCCGGTGGTGCTGCTGCTGGCCGCTTACAACCTCTCCCGGGGCTTCGCCGACAACGGGGCGACTCCGCACGCCTACGAGTTGATCGTCGCCGACCGGGTGATGTTCGGCTGGGCCACCGGCGGCGAGGTGCCGACGGTCTGGCTCCAGGAGCACCTCTACCGGCCCGACGTGCAGTGGTGGGACGTCCTGGCGAGCTGGGTCTACTTCTCCCACTTCGTGGTGGCGCTGGCCGCCGCCGCGGTGCTCTGGTTGCGCGACCGGGGCCGGTGGGCGGCGTTCATGCGGCGCTGGGGGTTCCTCTGCGCCACCGGGCTGGTCACCTACTTCCTCTACCCGGCCGCCCCGCCCTGGTGGGCGGCGCAGAACGGCCTGCTCACCGAGGTCGCCCGGATCTCCACCCGAGGCTGGAAGGCGTTCGGCATGCACGGCGCCGGCAACCTGCTCAACGCCGGGCAGATCGCCAGCAACCCGGTCGCCGCGATGCCGTCGCTGCACACCGCGTTCGCCCTGTTCGTCGTGCTGTTCTTCCTCCGGGCCACCCGGAAGCGGTGGTGGCCGCTGCTGCTGGCGTACCCGCTGGCGATGACCTTCACCCTGGTCTACTGCGGCGAGCACTACGTGATCGACGTGCTGGTCGGCTGGGCGTACGTGGGGATGACCTTCCTGGTGGTCGGGCTCGCCGAGCGCTGGTGGGCGGCCCACCCGGCCCGTCGCCCGCTGGCGGCCCCGCCGACCGCGGCCTCCCCGGCGGTGGTCTCCTCGGCCACGGCCGAGCCGGTCACCGCCGAGCCGGTCGCTGTCGAGTCGGCCGTCGCCGAGCCGGCCGGCGCGCCGGCCGGACAGCCGGCGGAGCAGCGCGCCGCCCGCTGAACCGTCGGCGAACGCGCCGGGCCACTCGCCGGACCGTCAGCGGGCGCGCCGTGCGGCGTGCGCCCGGGCGATCAGCTCCGCGGCGAGCGCCCACGCCTCGGCCAGGTCCCGGTCGTGCGCCGCGGCGCCCGAACCGCCCGCGGTGTCGGCGTGCACCGTCGCCAGCCGCAGCCGCCGCTGCGCCGGCCCCTGCACCACCCGCACGCTCTGGATCCGGGCGTACGGCACGATCGCCAGCTGCCGGGTCAGCAGGCCGGAGCGGACGGCGAAGACGCGCTCGCCCAGCCCGGCGCCGAGCGCCCGAACGGTGAGCGGCCGCAGCCAGCGGGCCCGGGCCGGCGGGGACGTCATCGGCAGGGCGGTCAGCCGCACCCCGGGCAGCACCTCGGCGACGATCTCCTCGCCGGTACGCAGATCGCCGACGGGCAGCAGCCGATCCGGCCGGTTCCGGTCGTCCTGCTCGCCACCGGAGTAGCCGGCCACCTCCAGCCGTAGCCGCAGCCAGCCCTTCATCCGCCAGAGCAGCGGCCAGGTCACCCCGATCGTCTGCACCCGGTCCAGCGGTACGGTCTGCACCCGGGTCTCCAGCAGGCCGTTGCGGACGCGCAGCCGGTCCTCCTCCCGGTCCAGCCGGAAGCTCCAGTCGTCGAGCACCCGGCGGACCGGTTGCAGGATCACGCCGGCCATCGCGGTCAGCGTGCTGGCCACCGCGATGAACGACCAGGAACCCTCGGAGAGGAACTGCGCCGCCACGAAGGCCACGCCGAACGGGAGCAGGAACGCCTGCGGGGTGAGCAGCTGGCTGACCAGCAGGTCGGTGTTGCGGACGGCGTGCAGCGGCCGGCCGGCCGGCTCCGGTGGCACCCCGGCGCGTGCGACGGCCGGCGCGACCTCCCCGCCGGCGGCCCGACCCGCCACGGCGAGCAGCCGCTGCCGCAACGCCGCCGCCTCGGCCACGCCGAGGTACGCCAGCGGCGCCTCGGTCTTGCCGCCGCCCACCACCTCCAGCCGCAGCTCGGCCAGGCCGGTGAGCTGGGCGAGCAGCGGCCGGACCACTTCCACCGCCTGCAACCGCTCCAGCGGGATCGCCCGGGTGCGCCGCCAGAGCAGCCCCTCGTGCACCCGCAGCTCCCGCCCGACGATGTGGTAGCCGGTGTTCCACCAGCTGATCACCGCCAGCACGGTCGCGCCCAGCGCGAGCACCACCACCATCCCGGCGAACACCCCGAAGCCCACCCGGGACAGGGTCGACCAGGACAGGCCCGCGATCACCACGACCAGGGACTTCGCCCCGTGCAGCACCGGGCTGAGCGGGTGCAGCCGTTGCCGCGGCTCCTCCCCTGCGGGGCCGGGCGCGGGGGCGTACCCGGGTCTGCCGGGCGGCGGGGCGTGGGCGGGCGAGCCGGGCACGGGACCGTATCCGGGCGGTGGGCCGTATCCGGGCGGTGGGCCGTATCCGGGCGGTGGGCCGTATCCGGGCGGTGGGCCGTATCCGGGCGGCGCGGGGGCCGGGCCGGGTCCGGGTGGGCCGGGTGCCGGGCCGGGCGCCGGTTGGCCGAAGGTGGAGCCGTATTCGGGGTGGCCCGAGGTCGGACCGTGCTCCGGTGGGCCGTACGTAGGGCCGTGGACCGGCGGGCCGGACGTCGGGCTGTGTGCCGGTGGGCCGGAGACCGCAGCGTGGACCGGTGGGCCGGACGTCGGGCTGTGTGCCGGTGGGCCGGAGACGGGGCCGTGTCCGGGTGGGCCGGAGACCGGCTCGGGTCCGGGTGGGACGGCCGGTGCGGACGGCTCCGACGGGGCCGGCGCGGGGCCGGTGTCGGGCCGGGCCGGTTCCGGCCCGCGCGGCCCGTCGTTCACAGCCCCTCCGCGCGGTCTTCGCCCAGCGCGGTGAGCCGGTCGCGCAGCCGGGCCGCCTCCTCCGGCCGCAGGCCGGGCACCCGGGCGTCGCTGGCCGCGGCGGCGGTGTGCAGCTGCACGGTGGCCAGGCGGAACGCCCGCTCCAGCGGCCCGGCGCTGACGTCGACGAACTGCATCCGCGAGTACGGCACGATGGAGAGCCGCCGGATCACCAGCCCGTGCCGGACCAGCAGGTCGTTCTCGCGCTCGGCGTAGCCCCAGGCGTGGACGGCCCGGACGATCGCCACCGCCCGCCAGACGCCGAGCAGCAGGACCAGCCCCAACGCGACGCCGAAGGCCCAGTGACCGCTGAGCGCCCAGCCGAGGCCGAGACCGGCCAGCAGCACGGCCAGCACCATCGCGAGCCGGAGCAGTTCCACCCAGATCAGGTCGCCGGAGATCCGCTGCCACCGGACGGTGTCCGGCCAGGGTTCCAGGGCGCTGACCGGACGCTGAGGTGGCTCGGCGCCGTTCACCGGGAAGATCCGCTCTGCGCGCTCACCGTTCGAGCGTATGCGATCCCGGCAGTGGTACGACCTCGCGCAGGAAGCCGCGCGCGTCGAGGAAGTCGCCGAGGGACGTCCGGTGCTGCGGGCAGGCCAACCAGGTCTTGCGCCGCTCCGGGTCGTGCAGGCGGGGATTGTTCCAGCGCAGCGCCCAGACGGCGGGAGCGCGGCAGCCACGGGCCGAACAGATCGGTGCCTCGTCGGCGGTGCTGGAGTCGGTCATCCGGGGCAGTCTAAGCCGGGGTGCCGGAAGTTTGAGCGCCGGGCGACCACGGGGGGAGCCGCCCGGCGACGGGGTGAATCGTACACGCGCCGGACCCCTGTATGTCCACCCTCGTTCAGCGATTCGGCGAACGGGACGGCGCGGCGGAAATCGGCTTCTCCCTCCATCGGCTCTCAGCCAGGCATGGGAGTCTTGACACGCACCACGCCGCGACGACCGATCATGCTGTGGAGGACCGGTGGCCCAGCCGACCACGCCCGACGCCCCGACCCCGAACGGGTCGGCCCCCGAGACGCCCACGCCGGTGAGCACACCGGTGAGCACGCCGGCGGAGGATGCCAGCCTGCTGGAACGGGCGCTGTTCGAGATCAAACGGGTCATCGTCGGCCAGGACCGGATGGTGGAGCGGATGTTCGTCGCGCTCCTCGCCCGGGGTCACTGCCTGCTGGAGGGCGTACCCGGGGTGGCCAAGACGCTGGCGGTGGAGACCCTGGCCAAGGTGGTCGGCGGCGACTTCGCCCGGGTCCAGTTCACTCCGGACCTGGTCCCCGCCGACATCATGGGCACTCGGATCTACCGGCAGTCCAGCGAGAAGTTCGACGTGGAGCTGGGCCCGGTCTTCGTCAACTTCCTCCTCGCCGACGAGATCAACCGGGCTCCGGCGAAGGTGCAGTCCGCGCTGCTGGAGGTGATGAGCGAGCGGCAGGTCTCCATCGGCGGCGAGACGCACCGGGTGCCGAACCCGTTCCTGGTGATGGCCACCCAGAACCCGATCGAGCAGGAGGGCGTGTACCCGCTGCCGGAGGCGCAGCGGGACCGGTTCCTGATGAAGATCGTGGTCGGCTACCCGACCGACGCCGAGGAGCGCGAGATCGTCTACCGGATGGGCGTCGCCCCGCCGGAGCCGGCGCAGGTCTTCACCACCGACGACCTGATCGCCCTGCAGCAGAAGGCCGACCAGGTCTTCGTGCACAACGCGCTGGTCGACTACGCGGTCCGGCTGGTGCTGGCCACCCGTACCCCGGCCGAGCACGGGATGCCCGACGTCGCCCGGCTCATCCAGTACGGCGCCAGCCCGCGCGCCTCGCTCGGCCTGGTCCGGGCCACCCGGGCGCTGGCCCTGCTGCGCGGCCGCGACTACGCGCTGCCCCAGGACGTGCAGGACATCGCGCCGGACATCCTCCGGCACCGGCTGGTGCTCAGCTACGACGCGCTCGCCGACGACGTGCCCGCCGACCACGTGGTGCACCGGGTCATGTCGACGATCCCGCTGCCCTCGGTGGCGCCCCGCCAGCAGGCGACCCCGGTCCCGCCGGTCAGCGCGCCGCCCGGCGCCGGCTGGCCCGGGCAGCGGCCGTGACCTCACCCGTGCGCCCGACCGACGCCGGCGGCGAGCGGACCGAGGCGGTGCTGTCCCGGTTGCAGCTGCTGGTCACCCGCAAGCTCGACGGCCTGCTCCAGGGCGACTACGCCGGACTGCTGCCCGGCCCGGGCAGCGAGGCGGGGGAGTCGCGGGAGTACCGGCCCGGCGACGACGTACGCCGGATGGACTGGCCGGTCACCGCCCGGACGACCATGCCGCACGTGCGGCGGACGGTGGCGGACCGGGAGCTGGAGACCTGGCTCGCGGTGGACCTGTCGGCGAGCCTCGACTTCGGCACCGGGCGCTGGCTCAAGCGGGAGGTGGTGATCGCCGCGACCGCCGCCCTGACCCACCTGACGGTGCGCGGCGGCAACCGGATCGGCGCGGTGATCGGCACCGGCGCGGAGACCGTGGCGCCCGCCGGCCGTTGGCGGGCCGCCCCGCCGCCGCCCGCCGGGCCGGGCGTGCTCACCCGGGTGCCGGCCCGCTCGGGTCGCCGGGAGGCACACGCGTTGCTGCGGGCCGTCGCGCACACCCCGGTCCGGCCCGGGCGCAGCGACCTGGGCGCGCTGATCGACCTGCTCAACCGCCCGCCTCGGCGGCGGGGCCTGGCGGTGGTGATCTCGGACTTCCTCGCGCCGCCGCAGCAGTGGGGCCGGCCGCTGCGTAAGCTGCGGGTCCGGCACGACGTGCTGGCGATCGAGGTGGTCGACCCGCGCGAGTTGGAGCTGCCGGACGTGGGAGTGCTGCCGGTGGTCGACCCGGAGACCGGGGAGCTGCACGAGGTGCAGACCGCCGATCCCCGGCTTCGCCAGCGGTACGCCGAGGCGGCGGGCGCCCAGCGCGAGGCGATCGCCACCGAGCTGCGCACCGCCGGCGCCGGGCACCTGCGCCTGCGTACCGATCGAGACTGGCTGCTGGACATGGTGCGATTCGTGGCCGCGCAGCGGCACGCCCGCACCCGGGGGACGACGCGATGATCCGTTTTCTGCAACCGTGGTGGCTGCTGGCCCTGCTGCCGGTGCTGGCCCTCGCCGCGCTCTACGTCTGGCGGCAGCGCCACCGCCGGGCGTACGCGATGCGGTTCACCAACGTGGACCTGTTGCGGACCCTGGCGCCGAAGGGCCTGGGCTGGCGGCGGCACGCCGCGGCCACCGCGTTCCTGCTCGCCCTGGTGGCGCTGGCCGCGGGGATGGCCCGCCCGGCGGTGGACACCCGGGAGCCCCTGGAGCGGGCCACCGTCATGCTGGCGATCGACGTCTCACTGTCCATGCAGGCCGACGACGTGGCGCCGAACCGGTTGGAGGCCGCGCAGGAGGCGGCGAAGCAGTTCGTCGGGGAGCTGCCGGAGAGTTACAACCTCGGGCTGGTCTCCTTCGCCAAGTCGGCGAACGTGCTGGTCGCCCCCACCAAGGACCGGGAGGCGGTGACGGCGGCGATCGACGGGCTGACCCTGGCCGAGGCGACCGCTACCGGCGAGGCGGTCTTCACCTGCCTGGAGGCGATCCGGTCGGTCCCGGCCGACGGCACGGCCGGCATTCCGCCGGCCCGGATCGTGCTGCTCTCCGACGGCTTCCGCACGTCGGGCCGGTCGGTGGAGGAGGCCGCCGCGGCGGCGCAGGCGGCCAACGTGCCGGTCTCCACCATCGCCTTCGGCACCGACTCGGGGCAGGTCGACATCAACGGCCAGCCGCAGCGGGTGCCGGTGGACCGGCTGGCGCTGGCGCAGCTGGCCGAGACCACCGAGGGCTACTTCTACGAGGCGGCCTCGGTCTCCGAGCTGAAGCAGGTCTACCAGGACATGGGCAGCTCGATCGGGTTCCGCACCCAGCCGCGCGAGATCACCCAGTGGTACGCGGGGGTGGCCCTGCTGCTCGCGCTCTGCGCCGGCGGGCTGAGCCTGCTCTGGTCGTCCCGGATGCTCTGAGACCCGTCCGGGGTGCGAGCGGGACCCGTCCCGGGTGCGGGCGGGCGGGACGGGTGGCCGTACCGGCCGGCGGTGGTCAGTGACCGCCGCCGGCCAGGACGAAGACGACGGCCACCCAGACGGCGGCGAGGGTGAAGCCCAGCGGGGCGACGTAGCGGCTCATGGACGGCTCCGGGTGGCGGCTGGACGGTCCGCGCGTGCGGGGGCGGACCGCAGGGGTTGAGCAGGACGCGCACACGAAGTCGTGACCGGGCGGCTCCACCGTGGGCCGTCCCGGGAGCGGGACGGCGCGGGCCGGCCACCCCGGCGGTGGCCGGGGCGGGCGGTGCGGGGAGCGGGAGCTGGGTCAGCTCGACCGACTGAGTCGTGGCTCAGCGGGGCTGACGGAGGGCCCGGCCACGACTGGGAGGATCGCTATCTCGCACAGCGATCACCTCCTGCGGTCGGCGGGGCCCGGAACGCGGGCCGGACGCCGACCCGCAAACGCCGATCATCGTACAACGGGGACGCTGCCGCCGCGTACCCGGCCGAGCGTCTGGACCGACCCGGCCGAAGGGTCGGCGCGGAGGGGCCGTGCAGGGCGTCCGGACCCGTCGGGCGGGGTCCCGGGGGGTCCGGGCGTTAGCGCTTACCTGTCGGTAGCGCCTAGGCTCCGACCGACGCAGAGATCAGTTGAGCAGAGGGGGACCCGTGGCCCGTACCGTGCTGGTGACCGGCGGCAACCGGGGGATCGGCCTGGCCATCGCGCAGGCGTTCGCCAAGCAGGGCGACCGGGTGGCGGTGACCCACCGCAGCGGCGACGCCCCGGCCGGGCTCTTCGGCGTCCGGTGTGACGTCACCGACGCCGCGTCGGTGGACGCGGCCTTCACCGCCGTCGAGGCGGAGCTGGGGCCGGTGGAGGTGCTGGTCGCCAACGCCGGCATCACCGCCGACACGCTGCTGATGCGGATGTCCGAGGAGCAGTTCACCGGCGTGCTGGACACCAACCTCACCGGCACCTTCCGCTGCGCCAAGCGGGCGTCGACGAAGATGCTCCGGGCGAAGTGGGGCCGGATGATCTTCATTTCCTCGGTGGTCGGCCTCTACGGCGGCGTCGGTCAGGTCAACTACGCGGCCAGCAAGGCCGGCCTGGTGGGCGTGGCCCGCTCGATCACCCGCGAGCTGGGCAGCCGCAACATCACCGCCAACGTGGTCGCCCCCGGCTTCATCGACACCGACATGACCGCCAACCTGCCCGACGAGCGTCGCGCCGAGTACCGCAAGGCCATCCCGGCCGGCCGGTTCGCCGATCCGGACGAGGTCGCGGGCGTGGTCACCTGGTTGGCCTCGGACGCCGCCGGCTACATCTCCGGCGCCGTCATCCCGGTCGACGGCGGCCTGGGCATGGGCCACTGACGACCGCCCCACCCGAGAAAACGTACGGAGGAACCCCCGAATGTCCGGACTGCTAGCCGGTAAGCGGCTGCTGGTCACCGGTGTCATCACCGACGCCTCGATCGCCTTCTCGGTGGCGAAGCTCGCCCAGGAGAACGGCGCGCAGGTCGTGCTCACCGGCTACGGCCGGCTCTCCCTGGTCGAGCGGATCGCCAAGCGGCTGCCCGAGCCGGCCCCGGTGATCGAGCTGGACGTGACGAACCCGGAGCACCTGGCCGGCCTGGCCGACAAGGTGCGCGAGCACGTCGACGGCCTGGACGGGGTGGTGCACTCGATCGGGTTCGCCCCGCAGAGCTGCCTCGGCGGCGGCTTCCTCGACGCCCCCTGGGAGGACGTGGCCACCGCGCTGCAGGTCTCCACGTACTCGTACAAGTCGCTGGCCATGGCGGCGCTGCCGCTGATGTCGTCCGGCGGGGCCGTGGTGGGGCTCACCTTCGACGCCACCAAGGCGTGGCCGGTCTACGACTGGATGGGCGTGGCCAAGGCCGGCCTGGAGTCCGCCTCCCGCTACCTCGCCCTGCACCTGGGCAAGCAGGGCATCCGCAGCAACCTGGTCGCCGCCGGCCCGCTGCGCACCATCGCCGCCAAGTCCATCCCCGGCTTCGACCAGTTCGAGGACGCCTGGACCGAGCGCGCGCCGCTGGGCTGGAGCCTCACCGACCAGGAGCCGGCCGCCCGGGCCTGCCTGGCGCTGCTGTCCGACTGGTTCCCGGCCACCACCGGCGAGATCGTCCACGTCGACGGCGGCTACCACGCGATCGGCGCCTGAGCCACCGGCGCACGCCGGTGCCCGCGGGGTGGCCGCCCGCCCGGCCCGGCCGTCGGGGGAGAATAGGACCATGGCGTACGACGCATTGGTGCTGGTCTCCTTCGGCGGCCCGGAGCGCCCCGAGGACGTGCTGCCCTTCCTGCAGAACGTGACCCGGGGCCGGGGCGTGCCGCCGGAGCGGCTCGACGAGGTCGTCCAGCACTACCTGCACTTCGGCGGGGTCTCTCCGATCAACCAGCAGTGCCGCGACCTGCTCGCCGGGATCCGCGCGGACTTCGCCGCGAACGGCGTCGACCTGCCGGTCTACTGGGGCAACCGCAACTGGGATCCGATGCTCGCCGACACGGTGGCGCGGATGCGCGACGACGGGGTCACGCGGGCGCTGGCCTTCGTCACCAGCGCGTACGGCGGCTACTCGTCCTGCCGGCAGTACCAGGAGGACATCGCCGCGGCCCGGGCCGCCGTCGGCGCGGACGCCCCGGTGATCGAGAAGCTGCGCCAGTTCTGGGACCACCCCGGCTTCGTCGAGCCGCACGCCGACGCGGTGCAGGCGGCGCTGGCCCAGCTCGACCCGGCGAAGCGGGACACCACCCGGGTGGTCTTCACCGCGCACTCCGTTCCCGTCTCGGCGGCGGCCACCGCCGGCCCGCACGGCGGCCGGTACACCGCGCAGCTGGCGGAGGTCGCCCGGCTGGTGCACGCCGCCGCCGCGCCCGACCTGCCGTACGACCTGGTCTGGCAGAGCCGGTCCGGGCCGCCGCAGGTGCCGTGGCTGGAGCCGGACATCAACGACCACCTGACCGCGCTCGCCGAGTCCGGGGTGACCAGCGTGGTGGTCAGCCCGATCGGCTTCGTCTCCGACCACCTCGAGGTGGTCTGGGACCTGGACACCGAGGCGCTGGAGACGGCCAAGCGGCTCGGCCTGGACTTCGTCCGGGCGGGCACCCCGGGCACCGACCCGCGCTTCGTGGCGATGGTCCGCGAACTGGTGGCCGAGCGCACCACGCCCGACGGGGAGCGGCTGCGCCGCCGCCTAGGTGAGCTGCCGATGTGGGACACCTGTCCCACGCCGTGCTGCGTGCCGGCCGCCCGCCGCCCCTGAGACCACCCACTCCGACACCCCCTGGGACGAGACGATGCAGGACCGCAAGCCGGTGCAGAGCTGGCTCACCGACATGGACGGCGTACTGGTGCACGAGGGCCAGCCCGTGCCCGGCGCCCCCGAGTTCGTCAAGCGGCTGCGCGCCTCCGGCAAGCCGTTCCTGGTGCTGACCAACAACTCGATCTACACCCCGCGGGACCTCCAGGCCCGGCTGGTCCGGATGGGACTCGACGTGCCGGAGGAGGCGATCTGGTCGTCGGCGCTGGCCACCGGCCAGTTCCTCGCCGACCAGCGGCCGGACGGCACCGCGTACGTGATCGGCGAGGCCGGGCTGACCACGGCGCTGCACGCGGTCGGCTACGTGCTGACCGACTTCGCGCCGGACTACGTGGTGCTGGGGGAGACCCGCACCTACAGCTTCGAGGCGATCACCAAGGCGGTCCGGCTGATCAACGACGGGGCCCGGTTCATCTGCACCAACCCGGACGTCACCGGCCCGTCGGTGGAGGGCGCGCTGCCGGCCGCCGGCTCGGTCGCCGCGATGATCTCGAAGGCGACCGGGGTGGAGCCGTACTTCGTCGGCAAGCCCAACCCGATGATGATGCGCTCGGCGCTCAACACCATCAACGCCCACTCGGAGACCACCGCGATGATCGGCGACCGGATGGACACCGACATCCTCTGCGGCCTGGAGGCCGGGCTGGAGACCATCCTGGTGCTCACCGGGATCAGCAGCCGGGTCGAGGCGGAGCGCTACCCGTACCGGCCGTCGCGGATCGTCGACTCGGTCGCCGACCTCATCGACGAGATCTGACCGACCGGCGTCGTGGGCCGGCCGCGCGCCGGCCGGGCGTCCGTCGCCCGTGCCGGCCGGCACGGGTACGCCCTCAGGGGCGCAGCGGAGCGTTGCAGGCGGCGACCAGCGCCTGCCGGCAGGCGGTGGTGAGCGGGCGCAGCGCGGCATCGCGCTGCTGGGCCTCGTAGTTGTTGATCGCCCCGCCAGGCGCGCTGTGCCCGGCCAGGGCGAGCACCCGGTCCAGCACGGCCGCCCGGGCGAAGAGCCGCCGGGCGCGCGGGTCGAAGCCGGGCGGCAGGTCGGTGGCGCCGTCCGGGCGGCGCAGCGCCGCGAGGGCCCCGGCCAGCTCGGGCCGCCACTGGGCCACGTCGAGCCGGGTCAGCGCGGCGGTCGTCTCGGCCAGCGCGGCGGCCAGCTCGGCCTCGGCCTCCGCCGCGCCCGGTGCCGCGAGCGACGCCTTCGGCGCGTCGGCCGGCAGCGGGTACACCCGCCAGAGCACGGTCTCCCAGGTCATCCCGGAACCGGACGTGTGCGTGCGCACCTCGGGGATCAGCCCCAGCGGCCCGGCGACCACCGCCTCGCCGGCGAGCAGCGCCGCGCCGGCGAAGTCGCCGGGGCCGGGCAGGCCGCGCGGGTCGCCGGGTGCCGGCAGCACCAACCGGATCTCGTCGGGCGAGAGCTTGGCCAGGCTGGGTAGCGCGTCGCGCAGCGGGACGTCGGTCCAGGTGCCGGGCGCGTCCGCGACCAGGTGCTCCTCGTCGCCGGCGATGGACTCGGCGACCTCGTCGTACGGCACCAGGCCGGCGCGCCAGGCGCGTACCCAGGCAACGAACCGGCTCGACCGGCGCGGGGCAAGGGTGGCCGCGCCCGTTGCGGGGGAGGACATGCCGAAAGGGTACGTGGTCCCCGCCTGCCCTGTCTCGACTGCCGCTCCGGCCGCGTCACCTGCCCCGAACTGCCCGCTTCGCCCCGCCCGCCCGGCTCCGCCGCCGCCCCGCCACGGCCCCGCCCGGCCGCACCACCCCGTTGATCATGAAGTTGTTGTCACTCGCTACGGCGTGTCGGGGCGATAACTTCATGATCGACGGGCTCGGGCCGGGCCGGAGCGGGTGCGGCGGCGCGTCGGCGGGCGGCGCGCCGGGGCGGCGGTTAGTTTGATCGACATGGCGCGGCGATACGGCGAGGACGTGCTGGCGGGGGACTGGCGGCGGCGGAAGGTGACCCCGGAGATCGACGCCGAGCCGGACCTGGTGGTCGAGGACGCCGACTCCGGCTTCTGTGGCGCGGTGGTCGGGTTCGAGTCCGGTGCGGTGGTGCTGGAGGACCGGCACGGTCGGCGGCGCAACTTCCCGCTGCTGCCGGCGGCGTTCCTGCTCGACGGCCGGCCGGTGACGCTGCGCCGTCCGACCCGCGCCCCGGTGCCGGCGGCCCGCCGGCGGACCGCCTCCGGTTCGATCGCGCTCGACAACGTCCGGGCGCAGGTGGCCAAGGCGAGCCGGATCTGGGTGGAGGGCGTGCACGACGCCGCCCTGGTGGAGCGGATCTGGGGTGACGACCTGCGGATCGAGGGCGTGGTGGTCGAGCCCCTGGACGGCATCGACGCACTCGACGTCGAGGTGCGCGACTTCGGCCCCGGACCGACCCGGCGGCTCGGGGTGCTGGTCGACCACCTGGTGCCCGGTTCCAAGGAGAGCCGGATCGTGGCGAAGGTGACCTCGCCGCACGTGCTGGTCACCGGCCACCCGTACGTCGACGTCTGGCAGGCCGTGAAGCCCGCGGCGCTGGGCATCGCGGCGTGGCCGGTGGTGCCGCCCGGGCGGCCCTGGAAGGAAGGCGTCTGCGCGGCGCTCGGGGTGGCCGAGCCGGCGGACATGTGGCGGCACATCCTGTCCCGCGTCGACAGCTTCGCCGACGTGGAGACGCCGCTGATCAACGCGATGGAACGCCTGATCGACTTCGTCACCGAGCCCGGCTGACCGCCCGCCCATTCGCCCTTCGCCGCCGCCTGTTGGCGGTTGGTCGCATGGCGCCGGTCCTGCTTCTGGCGGGGTGCGGCGGCCCTGAGCCGTCATGTCCTCCGAGTGCCGGGCGGTGTCCTCGCCGATCCCGGCCGGCTTCGTTCGTCCCGATCCCGGCAAGGAGGCCGCCTGCCCGGGTCTGGACCGGCGCTCAGGGCTCCTGGTCGGGGGTGCGGGTGAAGACGAACGTGGCGATGTCGAGGGCGACCGCCCGGCCGGCGTCGTCGCGGACGACGGTGAGGAGCTCGCCGTCCTGGGCGCCGGTGCGGCCCCGCCAGCGGTCCGGGCCCTCGGGGGTGAACCGGAGCACCGGCTCGCCGACCCGGCCGGCCCACAGCTCGCCCGCCGGGTCGGCGCGGAACTCGAACTCGACGCCCATCCACCACCAGCGGCCGGTCAGCTCGGCCAGTTCCCCGGCCGGCGGCGCGGCGGCCGGCCGCCACGGCGTCACCGGCTCGGGCTCGGTGTCGAGCACCAGGGTGAGCAGCTGCCGGGCGAGCCCGCCGAGGTGGGCCGAGCGAAGGCCGTACGCGTTGGCGTAGCCGACCACGGCGGTACGGCTCGGGCGGTGCACGGCCAGCGCGGCGACGTACCCGGGCATCGAGCCGCCGTGTCCGACGTAGACCCGGTCGCCCTCCCGGTAGAGCTCCACCCCGAGGCCGTGCCCGCCGGTCCACGAGTCCAGGTCGCTGATCACCACGGGCGCGCACATCTCGGTCAGCGTCTCCGGGGCGAGCACGGCCGGCACGGGGTCGGCGAGGAACGCCGCCCAGCGGGCCAGGTCCGCCACCGTGGACCAGAGCTGCCCGGCCGGCGCCATCGCCCCGGTGTCGGTACGCGGCTCCTCCCGCAGCGTGTCGTGCCAGGGGTGCACCACGTAGCCCCGGGCGTACGGCTCGGTGGCGTCGTAGGTGGTGCGGTGCATGCCGAGCGGCGCGAGGAGGCGCTCCCGGGTCAGCTCCGCCCAGGGCGTGCCGGTGATCCGTTCCAGCACCCCGCCGAGCAGCCCGTACGCCAGGTTGGAGTAGTGGTACGCCCGGTGCGGCGGGTACGCGATCTTGTCGGGGGTCAGCCCGGCGACCAGCGTGGCCAGGTCCCCGCCCTCGGTGCGCTCCCACCACTGCCCGTCCGGCTCGCGTTGCAGCCCGCCGGCGTGCCCGAGGAGCTGGCGCAGGGTCAGCGCGCCGACCGGCGTGCCGGGCAGGTGCCGCTCCAGCGGGTCGTCCAGGGCGAGCCGACCGGCGTCGCGCTGCTGCATGATCAGGGTGGCCGTCATGGTCTTGCTGATCGAGCCGAGCCGGTACTGCAGGTCGGCGTCGGGACGCGGGTGGTCCCCGGCGGCGGCGAGGTGGGCCAGCGTCCCGTCGCGGACGACACCCAGCACCAGCGACGGCGCGCGGCCGGTGGACTGTGCCTGCGCCACCAGCGCGTCAGCCCGGCGGACGGTCTCGGGCAGCAGGGGCACGGCGCTCTCCTCGGTCGGTCGTGGCCTACCTCGGCGAGCTTACTGATCATGGCGGTCGGCGCGGCGTGCGTCGGCGTGTCACGATTGATTGGTGGACGCCGTGGTGTGGATCGTGCTGGGTGTGCTGTTGGGCGTCGCCGAGATCTTCACGACGACCCTTATTCTGATCATGTTCGCGGCCGGCGCGTTCGCCGCCGCCGGGGCCGCCGCGCTGGGCGCCCCGGTCCCGGTGCAGGCGCTGGTGTTCGCCGCCGTGTCGGTGCTCTCGGTGGCGTTGGTCCGGCCGGTCATCGCCCGGCACGCGCGCAGCGCGCTGGAGACCGGTGAGCAGGCGTTCGGGGTGGAGGCGCTGGAGGGCGCCACCGCGCTGGTGCTGGAGCGGGTCGACGACGGGCGCGGCCTGGTCAAGATCGACGGTGAGCTGTGGAGCGCCCGGGCGTACGACGCGACGCAGTCGTTCGAGCCCGGTGAGCGGGTGCAGGTGATCAAGGTCCGGGGCGCCACCGCCCTGGTGTGGCAGGACGACATTTCCTCCCCCGGCGAGCTGCCGGAAGCGAAAAGGTGAGCGGTATGGAGTTTGCAGCGGTCCTGTTGGTGGCCGTGGCCCTGATCGTCGTGGTGACGCTGGTCAAGGCGGTACGCATCGTGCCGCAGCAGCGTCAGGACGTGGTGGAGCGGCTCGGAAAGTACAAGCGCACCTTGAACCCGGGCCTGAACCTGTTGGTCCCGTTCATCGACGCGGTGCGTACCAAGGTCGACATGCGCGAGCAGGTGGTCAGCTTCCCGCCGCAGCCGGTGATCACCTCGGACAACCTGGTCGTGTCGATCGACACGGTCCTCTACTACAAGGTGGTCGACGCGGTCCGGGCCACCTACGAGATCGCCAACTTCATCCAGGCCATCGAGCAGCTCACCGTGACCACGCTGCGTAACGTGATCGGCTCGCTGGACCTGGAGCGGGCGCTGACCAGCCGGGAGGAGATCAACCGGCACCTCTCCGGGGTGCTGGACGAGACCACCGGACGCTGGGGCATCAAGGTCACCCGGGTGGAGATCAAGGCGATCGAGCCGCCGGCGAGCATCCGGGACTCGATGGAGAAGCAGATGCGTGCCGAGCGGGACCGCCGGGCGGCGATCCTGACCGCGGAGGGGCACAAGCAGTCGCAGATCCTCACCGCCGAGGGTGACAAGCAGTCCGCGGTGCTGCGCGCCGACGGTGACCGGCAGGCCCGGATCCTCCAGGCCGAGGGTCAGGCCAAGGCGATCCGTACCGTCTTCGACGCCATCCACCAGGCCAACCCGAGCCAGAAGGTGCTGGCCTACCAGTACCTCCAGGCGCTGCCGCAGATCGCCAACGGCACCGCGAACAAGGTCTGGATCGTCCCGGCCGAGCTGACCAAGGCCCTGGAGGGCATGGGCGGCGCGCTCGGCGGGCTGAGCCGGATGGTCGGCGACGAGCCGACGCCGGAGGCCTCCAACACCGCCAGCGAGGTCGAGCGCGAGGCGGCCGAGGCCGCCCGGGCGGCGGCCACCGCCGCCCAGGCGATCCACGACGAGGTACGCGTCGCCGAGGCGCAGGCCACCGGCGGCAAGGCCCCGCAGGGGCTGCCCGCCCCGGAGCCGGTCTCGCCGGAGAGCCTGGTGAACGACCCGTCGGACCAGCGCGCCCGCGGCTGATCCGGCGGCCGTCCGACCCCGGACGGCAAATGCGAGAAACACTCATACGGCGTCCCGGCGCCTGCCACGATCGGTCTGACGGACGGGTGGTGGACAGGAGCCGGGGCGCCGGATGCGTCCCCGCGCCGCCCGTCGGAGCGAGCGAGGTGACCATGGACCCGGCGAAGCGGCTCTTCTCCAGCACCCCCGTCCCCGGCGCGCACGATCCCGCCGGCCCGCTGGGCACCCGCCGTACCGGTGGGGGGTTCGGGGTGCTGCCCTTCGTCGGCGACCCGGGCCCCGCGGCGCCGGCCACCAACGCGAGCTGGGCGTGGTCGCTGCGGCGCTTCGCCCGCGCATCGGTGTGGCTGCTGCCCGCGTACGCGGTGCTGTACGGCGTGGTGGCGATGGCCAGCGACGGCGGGGTGGGCAACGACCCGTACCCGGCCGACGGCCGGCCGCTCTACCTGGTGGGCTGGGTGGCCGCGGTCTGGCTGGGCCTGCTCGCCCTGCTGGCGTTGACCGGGCTGCTCGCCGCCACCCGCGACCGCAAGGTGGCCGTCACCGGGCTGCTGGTCAGCATCGCCGGCACCGTGCTGATGCTGCCCTTCGCCGGGCTGGCCGAGCAGACCCCGGTCTTCGGCACCACCGCCCGGATGCTGGTCCTGGTCGGCGCCACCTTCTACAGCGCCGGCTGGCTGTTCACCGGCTGGTCGGTGGCCCGCTCCGGGATGTTCTCGATGGGGGACGGCGTGATGCTCATGATCGCCGCCCCGCTGCTCGGCCTCGGCGGCGCGCTGATCGGCTCGCTGCAGACCTTCGGCGCCATCTTCATCCTGATCTCGGGCATCGGGATCGGCTACCGCTCCGGCCGGCTGGTCCCCGCCGCGATCGCCCGCGACGCCGCCACCGCCAGCGTCCCCACCTCGACCGGCGGCCCCCAGGGCCCCCTCCCCGCCGCCTGACCCGCCCGCCCCCGCGCCCGTGCCCGCCTTGGCCGGTTGATCAAGAAGTTTGCGTCGGGAAATGGCCGCCGGCTGACGCAAACCTCTTGATCAACGCCAGGCAGGCGGGCGGGGACAGCAGGGCCGTGAGGGGGGTGCGGGGAGCGCGGGGGTGCAGAGGGGATGACAGGGCGGAGTGGGGACGGGAGGGTTGTGGGGCGGGGAGATCGCTGGCAGGTCACGGTGAGTTAGCTGACAATCGCGTGCCGGGGTGGCCCGCTTCACGAATTGCTGGCAATCCTGGACACCATGCCCCGACCCCGGTCGCCGCTGTCGCGGCTCTTCACCGTGCTGCTCGCCGGCCTGCTGGCCGGCCTCGTTCTCGCGGTCGCCGCGCTGCCGGGCAACCTGCTCGCGGGCACCGTGGCCAAGGCGGCCCTCGGGGCGTACGACGAGCTGCCGGCGGCCCTGCGCACGCCGGCCACCCCGCAGCGGTCCTACCTCTACGCCAACGACGGCACGACGCTGCTCACCACGTTCTACGACGTGAACCGCACGGACGTGCCGCTGGCCGAGATCGCCCCGGTGATGCGGCAGGCGATCGTCGCCGCCGAGGACCGGCGCTTCTACTCGCACGGCGGGGCCGACCTGCGCGGCCTGGCCCGCGCCGTCGTCGCCAACCTGACCGGCGGTTCGGCGCAGGGCGGCTCGACGCTGACCATGCAGTACGTCCGCAACGTGCTCAAGACCGATCCCAGCCGGACCGCCGAGGAGCGGCAGGCCGCCACCGAGCAGACCGTCGGGCGCAAGCTCCAGGAGATCCGGTACGCCACCGCGCTGGAGGACTCCCTCAGCAAGGACGAGATCCTCAACCGCTACCTGAACATCGCGTACTTCGGTTCCGGGGCGTACGGCGTCGCGGCGGCCAGCCAGCGCTACTTCGGCAAGGCCCCGGCGGACCTGACCCTCGGCGAGGCCGCCCTGCTCGCCGGCCTGGTCCAGTCGCCCGACGAGTACAGCCCGATCGACGGCGACGCCGAGGCGGCGCTGACCCGGCGCGGGTACGTGCTCGACGCGATGGTCGCCACCGGCGTGATCACCGAGGCCCAGGGGGCGCAGGCCCGGGCCGAGAAGCTCACCCTGCGTCCGACCGCTCAGCCCAACGGCTGCGTGGCCACCCGGACCGACGACGCCGGCTTCTTCTGCGACTACCTGCGCCGGTGGTGGCTGGAGCAGCCCGCGTTCGGCGCCACCGCCGAGGAGCGGGAGCAGGCGCTGCGCCGGGGCGGCTACCGGGTGGTCACCTCGCTCGACCCGGACGTGCAGGCCACCGCGGCCAGCCAGGCCCGCAAGGTGTACGCCGACGACGACGCGCGGGCGGTGCCGATCGCGGCGGTCGAGCCGGGCACCGGCCGGGTGCTGGCGATGGCGGTCAACCGCCGGTACGGCGTGGCCGAGAACGAGACGGTCAACCCGCTGATCTCCGGCGGCGGCAGCGTCGAGGGCTACCAGGCCGGCTCGACCTTCAAGATGTTCACCATGCTCGCCGCGCTGGAGGCCGGCAAGCCCCTCGCCACCGGCTTCGACGCCCCCAGCCGCCTGCCCACCCGGTACGCCGCCGAGGGCGAGGGCAGCTGCGACGGCAGGTGGTGCCCGGCCAACGCGAACCCGGAGCGGATGGACGGCTACCGGATGATGTGGGACGGCTTCGGCCGCTCCGTGAACACCTACTTCGTCTGGCTGGCCGAGCAGGTCGGCCAGGACAAGGTGGTGGAGATGGCGCAGCGGCTGGGCATCACCTTCCGGGCCGAGTCCGACGCGGACTTCGCCGCGAACGACGCCGCCGACTGGGGCGCGTTCACCCTCGGCGTGGCCGCCACCACCCCGCTCGACCTGGCCAACGCGTACGCCACCGTGGCCGCCGAGGGGACGTACTGCGCCCCGACCCCGGTGGTGTCGGTGACCGCGCCGGACGGCACCAAGGTGCCGGTCGGCCAGCCGTCCTGCAAGCGGGTGCTGGAGGCCGACATCGCCCGGGCCGCGACCGACGCGGCGCGCTGCCCGGTCGGGCAGCAGTCCGCGTACGCGCAGTGCAACGGCGGCACGGCCAGCGGGGTGAGCCGGATCGTGGGCCGCCCGGTCGCCGGCAAGACCGGCAGCTCGGAGAAGAACGCCACCGAAACCTTCGTCGGGTTCACCCCGCAGGTGGCGGTCGCCGGGATCGCCGCCAACCCGGACGACCCGAGCGACGCCGTCGGCGCCGCGGTGCAGACCAAGGTGATCGACGCGGTCGCCCGGATCATCCGCGCCGCGGTCGACGGCCAGCCGGTCCGCGACTTCACCGCGCCGAGCCGCGAGCGGGCCGGCAACCCGCAGCGCCCCGAGCCGAAGCCGGCGCCCCGCCCGGACGAGCCGCGGCGCGAGCAGGAGATCCCCGACGACATCCTGCGCTGGCTGCAGAACCGCCGCGGCTGACGCCCGGCCGCACGATCGTGGACGGTCACCGTTCCCCGCCCGGGGACGGTGACCGTCGCCGGTTCAGGACGTGCGGCGCGGGCCGACCCGGAACATGCCGGTCATGTCCTCGTGGACGGCATAGCCGAAGCGTCGGTAGAGGGCGACCGACCCACCCGCGGCGAAGAGGCCCACGAAGGTACGCGCCGAGGCGCGGCCGGCGATCCACTCCTCCAGCCGACCGAGGATGGCGGCCCCCACCCCCCGGCGCTGCCGTTCCGGCACCACGGCGAGGTCCTGCAGGTAGTAGTAGATCGCCCCGTCGCCGATCAGCCGGCCCAGCCCGATCACCCGGTCGCCCTCCACCGCCACCACGGCGTGCAGCGAGGCGGCCAGCGAGGCGGGGATCGCCGCCGGGTCGTACGCGTCGGCCCAGCCGACGGCGCGGGTCACCGCGACGAACTCCTCGACGGTGGGCAGCCGGTCGACCAGTCGGTACTCCATGATCGAAGCCTAGGCCGGGTGCTGTCGACCCGAGTCGTGGGTTCCCCGTAGCGCGGGCGCCGTGACCGGAGGGCGGCCAGAATGAGGGGCGGCCGCTCGCGCCGCGGACCGCCACCGTGGGACCGGACGAGGGATGTCCGCCGAGGGGAGTGCCGCCATGGCAATGGACGTGGTGACGGAGATCGTGATCGACCGGCCGGTCGCCGACGTGGCGGCGTACGCAGGCGACCCCGGCAACGCTCCCACCTGGTACGTGAACATCGAGTCGGTGGAGTGGCGCACACCTGCGCCACTGCGGGTCGGGTCCCGCCTCGCCTTCGTCGCGCAGTTCCTCGGTCGGCGGCTGGCCTACACGTACGAGATCGTCGAGCTGGTCCCCGGCGAGCGGCTCGTCATGCGGACCGCGCAGGGCCCGTTTCCGATGGAGACGACCTACCGCTGGGAACCGCAGGGCCAGGGGCGCACCCGGATGACCCTGCGCAACCGTGGCGAGCCCCGCGGCTTCGCGACGGTGACCGCCCCGGTGATGGCGGCGGCGATGCGCCGGGCGAACCGGAAGGACCTGGCCCGGCTGAAGGCGCTGCTGGAGCGGGAGCGCGGCGGGCCGGGGCCGGAAGGTGGCAGGACGATCGCCTAGCCGCGTCGCGCCCGGTCCCCGGGGCCACCGTGACCAGCGGCCGGACCAGCCGGTCCAGGGCGGCGGCGACCGCCGTCGGGTCGGCCTCGCCGTCGAGCACCCGGAAGTCGGCGAACTCCGGCAGCGCCCGGTAGGCGGCGTCCAGCGCGGCCAGGTGGCCCAGTTCCTCGGTGTCGATGCCCCGCTCGTGCACCCGCCGCTGCGCCAGCGTGGGCGACACCGCCAGGAAGCAGACCAGGTCGGGACGGGGGAAGAGCGCGTACGCCGTCCGGACCAGCCGGACGCCCCGGTCGCCACGGGCTCGCATGATCACGTACTGGCACCAGGTCCAGCGGTCCATCACGCCCACCCGGCCGGTCAGCCGGACCCCGGCGACCGCCCGGGCCACGGCCAGCCAGCGCACCGCCGCCTCCAGCGCCGGGTAGAGGCGCCGGCCGAACAGGTGCCCGCCGTCGCGCCGCCCGAGCCGGTGGGCCAGCCGGTTCCACAGCGGGCGGCCGCCGGCGTTCTCGAAGTACGTCGCCGGGATGCCCCGTTCGGACAGCCGCCGGGCCAGCGCCCGGGCCTGCGTCGACTTGCCCGAGCCGTCGACCCCGAGCAGCGCGATGATCACGGGACGGGCCATGCCCCGGCACGCTAGTGCGGTGTCCACGAACGTTCACCGGGTGTCCGGTGAGGGTTGTGGATCCTCGCCTTTCGGGCGAGCGACTCCCCACCGGATGGTGGGGCGGGCCTCCGCGGGCCAACTGATCCTCGCGCCACCAGGGGTGGGCGGCGGGGGTCACGCCGGGACCGGCCGGCACCGGGCAAGTGCCGTCCGGCTCGACGGTGCGTGAGCACCCCGGGCAGCACAACTGCGGCTGTGGGGGTGGTGGGTCCGCCGCCCGGGATGCGGGTGGCGATGATGGCGGCCGCGACCAGGTCGCGGTGCCCGGTGAGCTGGCAGTGCGGGCAGGACAGGCTCCGCCCACGCGGTTTGGGTATCCGCCGCCGGCAGGCGGGGCAGGTGGAGGAAGTGCCACGTTCATCCACGAGGTGGACGGTGATACCGGCCAGGGTGGCCTTGTCGGTCAGGACCTGCATGAGCTGGCCGACCTGCCATTGCCGCAGCCGCAGGTTGTGCCGCCGCCCCGCCGGTACCTCGAGCACGCCGCGGGGGTCCCCGACGTGCAGCACGCCCACCCGATGGCGGACCGCCCAGGACACGACCGTGGCGGCGGCTTCGTGCTGGGCCTGACGGACCCGACGCCGGTGCCGGCCCTGCACCAGACGGGCCCGGCGACGATACTTGCGCCACCGCCGCGACCCCCGCTGACCCGGCTTCGGGGCGCGGCGGGCGACCGCGCGGCCGCGGGCTTTGCTGTCGGCCAGGTGCATGCGATGCTCGGCGCGAATCGCCCGCCCCGACACCAACAGCCCCTCCCCGTCCCGGCCGGCCACCGCATACGGGTGAATCACACCGAGGTCTACCCCCGCCACCCGACCCGGGTCCGGCCCCTCACCCGGCGTGTAGGTGGCGACCGGCACCTCGGCGGTAACGTCCAGGAACAACCGGCCACCCTCACACAGCAGCGTGACCGACCGAACCTGCTCGGGCGGGTACGGCAGATCCCGGGCCAACCGCACCCACAACGACGGGCTGCCCTTCGCCACCGGGATACGCACCCCGCGCCCGTCCACCGTGAAGGTGCCGTGATACCAGCGGACCGGCACCAGCCCACGCCGCCGCCGCGGGAACCGCGCCGACACGTCACCGCTGTTGCGGCGTTTCGCCGCTGCGAACCACGCGTCGGAGAACCGGCGCAGCACGGACCTCGCACCCGTGCTGTCCAACTCGGCGAACGTGCCCGGACCCGACGCCGCCAACTCCCGGCACAACTCCTGATAGCCCACCAGCGGGGCGTCCCCGCGGCGACGCCGCCACCCGTTGATTTCCAACAGGCACGCCCACACGTCACCGGCCGAACGCAGCAACCCGAAACACCGCCGCCGCTGCCCCACCGTCACCCACAACCCCACTCGAGCAGTGCGATACACCACCCGAGGACCGCACGGATCACGACGACGAGGCATACACCGAAGCCAACACCACCCCTACGACACTCTCGCACCCGACACCACCCGGCCAACGTTTGTGGACACCGCACTAGCCGGCCCGGGCAAGAAAATCTCCGCCGAGCTGTCGGGAACCGGCGCCCCGCTCCGACCCACCGGTGAGAGCGCCCATCGGAGGCGCCCGGGCGTGAGGAGAGATCATGCGCAAGGTCGTGCACTGGGTCCACCAGTCCCTCGACGGCTTCATCGAGGGCCCGAACGGCGAGTTCGACTGGCCGTCGATGGGGCCGGAGCTGTCCGCGTACTCCCTGGAGCTGACCGACCGGGCCGGCGCCTTCGCCTACGGGCGCAAGGTCTGGGAGATGATGTCCTGGTACTGGCCGCGCGCCGAGTCGATGTCGACGGACCCGCACGACCTGGCCTTCGCGCCGATCTGGCGGCGGACCCCGAAGGTGGTCGTCTCCCGGACGCTGACCGGGGCCGAGTGGGACGCGCAGGTGGTCGGCGGCGACGACCTCGCCAAGGAGATCACCGCGCTCAAGGAGCAGCCCGGCGGCGACCTGCTGCTCACCGGCGGCTCCGGCGCCGCCGCCGCGCTGACCGCGCTCGGCCTGATCGACGAGTACCAGGTGATCGTGCACCCGGTCCTGCTCGGCGGCGGCCGGCCGGTCTTCCCCGGCGGCCCGGAGCGGCTGGACCTGCGGCTGGCCGGGTCGCGCGTCTTCGACGGCCGGACCGTGCTGCTGCGCTATGAGCGTGCGGCGGGGTGAGGGTGGCCCGGGTCGCCCCGGCGACCCGCCCCGGCCGCCGCACCACGGGCACCCGGCAGAATCGTCGCCGTGCCCGTCCACCAGATCACCGACCCCGACGACGACCGGATCGCCGACTACCGCGCGTTGACCGACGTCGAGCTGCGTACCCGCTGGGAGCCCCCGCACGGGCTCTTCATCGCCGAGGGGGAGCTGGTGCTGCGGCGGGCGCTGCGCGCCGGCTACCCGGCCCGGTCGTACCTGGTGGACGCCAAGCGCGTCGACCAGCTCGCCGACCTCGACACCGGCGACGCGCCGGTCTACGCCGCCACCCCGGACGTGCTCCAGCGGGCCACCGGCTTCCACGTGCACCGGGGCGTGCTCGCCTCGTTCCGCCGCAAGCCGCTGCCGGCCGCCGCCGAGGTGCTGGCCACCGCCCGCCGGGTGGTGATCCTGGAGGACGTCAACAACCACACCAACCTCGGCGCGATCTTCCGGGCGGTGGCCGGGCTCGGCGTGGACGCGGTGCTGCTCTCGCCGACCTGCGCCGACCCGCTCTACCGGCGCAGCGTACGGGTCAGCATGGGCGAGGTCTTCGCCGTCCCGTACGCGAAGCTGGAGCCCTGGCCCGACGCGCTCGCCGAGGTACGGGCGGCCGGCTTCACCGTGCTGGCGATGACCCCGGCCCCGGACGCCGTGCCCATCCAGCGCCTCGACGCCGCCCAGCGGGCCCGTGCCGCGCTGCTGCTCGGCGCGGAGGGCGCCGGGCTGACCCGGGCGGCGATGGAGGCCAGCGACGCCCGGGTGGTCATCCCGATGCGCCGCGGCGTCGACTCGCTCAACGTCGCCGCCGCCACCGCAGTGGCCTGCTGGGAGCTGGGCCGCGACGACCCGCTCTGAGCCCCCACGGCCGGCCACCGGGCCGGTAGGGTCGCGGCGTGAGCCTGGCCGCGAGCCTCCGTCGTGTGGCGTGGGCCGCCCACACGGTCGGGGGCTGCGGGGCGCTGATCCTGCTCTGGGCGTTCAGCGTTCCTGGCTTCTCGGTGATCGTCGCGTTGATCGGCCTCACCGTGCTCGCCGTGGCGGCAGTGCTCTGGACCGTCGGGGCGCAGTTGTCACACCGTGCCGGCCGCACGTGGCCGTGGTGGCTGCTCGTCGCCCCAGTGATGGCGGCCGTCACCCTGGCTTTGCTGGTGACGCGGGCCCCGCTGCACTCCCGCTGGGAGCTGAGCCGGGGCGCGTTCGAGGCGGTCGCGGCCCGCCTCCCCGAGTCGACTGCGGCAACGAGGTTCGACCGGGTGGAGGCGCCGGCCCGGGTCGCCAGCTACCGGATCAGAACTGCCTATCTCGTGCCCGGCGGGGTCATCTTCTACGAGGAGAACGGGGCCTTCTTCAACGACGCCGGCTTCGCCTACCTGCCGGGCGGCCCCAGCCCCTCCCTGCACAACGGTTCCTTCGAGTCGCCGATGTTCTGGCCCCTCGGCGATGGCTGGTACGGCTGGACCGCGAGCTGGTGACCGTCGGGGGCGTGCCGCCCCCGCTGAGCAGCAGGTATCGGGACCGGGGTCACGGACGGTAGCGTGTCGCCCGTGTTCCCTACCGTGCGTGAGGTCCTCGCCCTGGACCCGGTCCGCCACGGCGCGCCGCGCCTGGTCGCCGGGGACGCCGGCCTGGACGCGCCGGTCCGCTGGGTGCACGTCGCCGAGGTGCCCGACATCGCCACCCTGCTCGGCGGCGGCGAACTGGTGCTCACCACCGGCATCGGGCTGCCGGCCGACGACGCCGGGCTGCGCGCCTTCATCGGCGACCTGGCCGACGTCGGTGTCTCCGGGCTGGTGGTCGAGCTGGGCCGCCGGTACGTCAGCGGGGTGCCCCGGGTGATGGCGGCCGCCGCCGAGCGGCGCGGCCTGCCCCTGGTCGAGCTGCGCCGGGCCACCCCGTTCGTCCGGATCACCGAGGCGGTGCACGCGCTGATCGTCGACGCCCAGCTCACCGAGCTGCGCGCCACCGAGGAGATCCACCAGCGGTTCACCGAGCTGTCGGTCGAGGGCGCCGGCCCGGCCGAGGTGGTCCGGCAGGCCGCCGAGCTGGCCGGCTGTCCGGTGGTGCTGGAGAACCTGTCCCGGCAGGTTCTCGCGTACGACCCGGCGGGGGAGAGCGCCGAGCTGCTGCTGGACGGCTGGGAGCAGCACTCCCGGCGGATCCGTCCCGCCGGTCGCACCGCGTACGACTCCGACAGCGGCTGGCTGGTGACCACCGTCGGCGCGCGGGGGCAGGACTGGGGTCGGCTGTTGCTGCGCTGGCCCGGCGGGGGCGACCTGGCCGCCGGGACCACGCTGGGCGGCCGGCCGGCGGGCACCCCGCCGACCCGGCTGACGATCCTGGTGGAGCGGGCCGCCTCCACGCTGGCGCTGGGCCGGCTGATCCGGCGCGACGCCGAGGGCCTGGAACGGCAGATCCACCGCACCCTGCTCACCGCCCTGCTCGACCACTCCCGCCCGGTCGACGAGGTCGCGCTGCGGGCGCGGGCGCTCGGCGTCACGCTGGAACGCCGGCACCTGGTCGGGGTGGTGGTCCGGCACCGCCTCGACGACCCCGCCGCCGAGGGCGGCGCCACCGGGGAGAGCACCGTGGCGGCCGAGTCGGCCCCGGAGGCCGGCCCGGCGCGGCTGCGGGATCTCGCCGAGGCGGTGGGGCAGGCGCTGCGGGAGGCGAAGCTGACCGGGCTGACCAGCGCCGTCGACGACCAGGCGGTGGGCGCGCTGCTCGCCCTGCCCGACCCGGCCGCGGAGGAGCGGGCGCTGACCGCGTTCGCGGCCGCCCTGCGCCGGATCCGGCTCGACGCCGCCCCGGCCCGTCCCGCGCTGGCCGGCGCCGTGCCGCCGGACGCGGTGATCGTCGCCGCCGGCTCCGGGGTGGGTGGCTTGCGGGAGGCCCGGCGGTCGCTGATCGAGGCCCGGCAGATCGCCGACGCGGCCCGCCGCGACCGCCGCGACCTGGCCATCTTCCGGCTACCCCACGTCGGGCTCGCCGGGCTGCTGCACCTGCTGCGCGACGAGCCCCGGGTGCAGACCTTCGTCGAGCGGGAACTCGGCGCGCTGCTCGCCCACGACGCCCGGCACCCCCGCGACCAGCTGCTCGGCACGCTGCGGGCGTACCTGGAACAGGGCCGCAACAAGTCGGCGGCGGCCGCGGCGGCGCACCTGTCCCGGCCGGCGTTCTACGAGCGGCTGGCCCGCATCGCCCGCATCCTCGACGTCGACCTCGACTCGGTCGAGGCCTGCCTCTCCCTGCACGTCGCCCTGCTCGCCCTCGACGCCATCCGCACCCCCTGACCCGCGCGCCTCCCGGGCCCGTCGTCCTGTTGATCATGAGGTTGTTGTCGTCCGCCGCGGCGTATCGCGGCAATAACGTCATGATCAACGGGGATGGCGCGGGAGGGGGACGGGGGTCAGGCGAGGGCGGTGAGGGTTTTGGCGTAGGGGGCGGGGACGAAGTTCGGGCCGCCGGGGGTGAAGACGTCCGAGGACGCCGCCGCCGACCAGGCGGTCTCCGGGACCGCGTCGACCAGGGCGCGGACGACCGGAGCGTCGCGCCACTGCTCCTGCTCGGCGAGCAGGCTCAGCGCCACGACCGACTCCTCCACCTCGCCGACGCACTCGAACGGCTTGTGCCCGTCGACGCCGAGCAGCTCCCGGTAGCCGGGGATCTGCGCCGGGTCGGCCAGCAGGTCGCCGCCGAAGATGCGCACCACCCGCTCGCGCGGCATGAACGGCGCCATGGCCAGGAAGACGAACCGGCACTTCGGGCAGTCGCGGCACCAGCGCTCGCTCGCGTCGCGCAGCTTGAACGCGGCGTTGCAGCTGGTCACCACCGCGTCGTACCGGTCGATCCCGGCGAAGAGCCGGGCGATGTGCAGCTCCGACAGCGAGCGCAGCAGCGAGAAGTACGGCTCGGTGAGACCGGCGTGCTCGGCCAGCGCCGCCCGCAGCAGCCCCTCCGCCTCGACGCCCTTGGACCACTGGTGGTTGATCTCGTGACCGTTCCAGATCAGGTTCGGGTCCGACGCGGAGCGCTCGTTGGACATCACCACCGGCCCGAGCCCGTGCAGCACGGCGGTGGCGACCGCGATCAGCGAGTTGATCGCGGTGACCGGGATGTGGCCGTTGAGCGCGCCGGCCGCGTTGAGGTCGAACAGCACCGGGTCGATCCGCCGGCGGGCCGCGAGGGGGGCGAGCCCGGACGCCTCGTTCACCGAGACGATCACGTGGTTCGGGTTGACCGAGAACGGCACCGGGTCGAAGCCGGCCCGGCGCAGCGCCTCGAGACTGACGATGGAGTCCTTGCCGCCGCCAACCGCCGAGAGCGGACGACGGTCGGAGTCGTCGTACTCGCGGGCCGGGGAAACGGTGCCGGCGGGCACCTCCGGGCGCAGTTCGAGCACGTGCGGCAGCTGGTTGCGGTAGGCGTACTCGGCCAGGCCCTTGGTGTAGACGGCGGTGACCAGCTCGGCGGCGGCCGCGCCCAGCGGCGCCGGCAGCACCAGCCGGCGCGGCGCGGCGGCCTTGTAGTAGCTGACCCCGGCGACCACGTGCAGCAGCTCCAGGACCCGGCCCAGGGTGGCCACGGTCTCGTCCGACGGCGGGTCGGCGGGCAGCGGCAGGGTGATGGCCTCGGTGAACCGCTGCTCACCGTCGGGACCGGTCAGCTTGTAGTCGAACAACGCCTCGCCGGTGGCGAGGTCGATCGAGTAGGACGGGAAGGTGAAGGCGTCCATCCGCCGGAGCTGCTCGTTGGGCACACGCCATACTAGGCCCTGGTTCGTCCGGCCGTGTCCGGCTGCGCCGGACCGTGCCCCGTGCCACGCCGTCGAGACCCCCGAGGAGAGAGCCCGTGCGCCTGTCTGACCTGCGCGGACGTACCGTCGCCGTCTGGGGGGCCGGCCGCGAGGGCCGGGCCGCCGTGACCGCCATCGCCGCGCACGGCCCCGCCGGCCTGGTCGCCGTGGACGACAGCGCCAACTTCCTCACCCTGCCCTGGGAGGGTCCGCTCGCCGAGGCCGCGCCCCTGATCACCGGGGAGGCCGGCTTCGACCGGCTGGCCGCCGCCGACGTGGTGGTCCGCTCCCCGGGCGTGCCGAACACCCACCCGTGGATGGTGGAGCTGCGGGCGCGGGCGGCCACGATCACCCAGGGCACCGCGCTCTGGATGGCCGACCACGCCGAGCGGACCGTCGGGGTCACCGGCAGCAAGGGCAAGAGCACCACGTCCAGCCTGATCAGCCACCTGCTCGCCGCGGTGGACCGGCCGAACGTCTTCGGCGGCAACATCGGGGTGCCCACCCTGGACCTGCCCGAGGCGGACCTGTACGTGCTCGAGCTCTCCAGCTACCAGTGCACCGACCTGACCGACTCGCCCCGCGTCGCCGTGGTCACCGCGCTCTTCCCCGAGCACCTCGACGCGCACGGCGGCGAGGCCGAGTACTACCGGGACAAGCTCAACCTGCTGGCGTACGGCCCGCGGACCGTGGTGGTCAACGGCGCCGACCCGCGGCTGGCCGTGGAACTGGGCGACCGGGCTGCCGTGCGCGCCGGCCGGCCGGACACCGCGAACGTGGCCAACGGTCCCGACGGCACGCCCTGGTTTTACCTGGGCGAGCAGCCGCTCTTCCCGCGCGCCGTGCTGCCGCTGGTCGGCCGGCACAACGAGGGCAACCTCTGCGTGGCGCTGGCCGTGCTCGACGCGCTCGACGTGGACGTGGTGGCCCGCAAGGACACCCTGGCCGTGGCGGTCGCCGAGTTCCAGGGGCTGGCCCACCGGCTCACCGAGATCGCCGACCCGTCCGGCCTCACCTTCGTCGACGACACCCTCGCCACCAGCCCGTACGCGGCCATGCACGCGATCGACGCGTACGAGGGGCGGCCGTTGACGGTGATCGTCGGCGGCACCGACCGGGGGCTGGACTACAGCCCGCTCGCCGCGCACCTGGCCGAGCGGGAGATCACCGTGATCGGCATCCCGGACAGCGGCCCCCGCATCGTCGAGGCGCTGGCCGGGCTGCCGGCGGTGCGTACCGAGCTCGCCGAGGACCTGGTCGCGGCGGTGGGGCTGTCCCGCAAGCTCACCCCGTCCGGCGGGGTGGTGCTGCTCTCGCCGGCCGCGCCCAGCTACGGGCGGTTCCGCAACTTCGAGCACCGCTCCGAGGTCTTCGCCCAAGCGGTCGCCGACACCGCGCGGTGACCTCCGCCGAGGACCGGACCGGGGATCCCGACCGTCCCCGCCCGAGCCGGCCCACCGCGCACCCCACCGACCGGTACGGTTCCAACACCGAGCTGTACGCCACCGCGGGCCTCGTCGAGGGCGTCGGGTACGCCCTGCGCTGCTGCCATCGATGCGCCCCGGACGAGCCGCCCGGCTGCGCGACCGGGACGACGCGGACGGCGGTCCTCGCGCCGCACGGTGGCGGCATCGAGGTGGGCACGTCGGAGTTGTGCCTCGCGGTCGCCGGCTACCACCCGGCGACCCTGGAGCCGAGCACCGACGGCAAGGGCCTGCACCACTACTGGATGTTCGAGGGACTGCTCGGCTCCGGCAACGCCGCCCTGCACGTGACCTCGGTGAACTGCGACGACCCGTGGGCGGAGTCGATCTGCGGTGCGGTCCACCACGCCGTCGCCCTGCACGGCTGCACGACCCGGCAGGCCGGTGCGCCGGCCGGGGCCGAGGCGGTGGTGATCGGCGGGCTGGACGCCAGGCTGCGGGACCTGCTGCGCCGGGAGCTGGCGAAGGTGGACATCACCGTCGCCCGGCGGGTCAACCGCGCCATCGACGGGACCAGCCCGCGGAACATCTGCAACCGGACGGCGTCGAGGGCGGGCGCGCAACTGGAGCTGACCACGCCGCTGCGCGAGGCGATGTTCGGCACCAACACCTGGGACGGACGCAAGCACAGCACCCGGCCGCTGTTCTGGGACTTCGTCTCCGCGACCCGGACGGCACTCGCCCTGCACGCCGACGCCGGACGCCCCTGATCCGAGCGGCCCCGACCCGAGCGGCCCCTGATCCGGGCGGCCCGGGTGCGGCCCGGGTCAGCCGAGCACCTCGTACAGGGCCCGCATCGCGCGGATCGCCGAACGGATCTCCTGGAGGTAGCGCCCCGGGGTGAGGGCCGGCTCGGGCAGCCGGACCAGGTCGGGCAGGGCCGGGTCGACGCCGACGGTGTCGATCGCGCAGCCGTACGGCACCGCCAGGGTGCGCAGCGCGTCGCAGTGCTGGAACGGCACGTAGATCGGCGCGGTCACCATCAGCAGCGCGTCGCCGGGGGAGAGCCGGACGTGCCCGGCCCAGAACCGCTGGGTGTCCGCCGTGTGCGCCCGCCGCCGCTCCGGCTCGCTGGACGGGGCGGCGAGCACCCGGACCGGCGGCAGCCCGTCCGACCGGTAGGTCCGCGCGGACCAGGACTGGTGCGGGTGGCCGGCGTCGTGCCCGTCCTCCTCGTCCGGCGCGGCCACCCCGAGGACCGCGCGGACCGCCGCGTCGAGGGCGTCGACCTCGGTGTCGGCCGCGATCCCCGCCCCGGCCAGCACGTCCCGCTCCACCTCGGACAGCGGCCGGAAGCTGCCGAGCACGGCCACCTCCCCGTCCACCGCCAACCCGCGCCGCACCAGGTGGGCCGCGTACGCCACGCGCCGCAGGCAGGCGTGCGCCAGCCCGCCCAGGACCACCAGGTGGGCGTACCGGGGGTGGGCCGGCGGCACCGGACGGACCAGGCCGAGCGCCTCGGCCGTGGCGTGCACCAGCGCGGCGGTGCTGGGGTCCAGGGTCGGTTCCCGCGCCTCGGGGCGTTCCCGGCCGCCCCGGAAGTCCCAGTGCCGGGCGGAGAAGTCGTCCAGCCCGGCCAGCACGGCCGTCAGGTCGCCGGTCGGCCACTCGCCACCGAACCGGGCGACCAGCGCCCGCAGCGGCGGGGACTCCACCCAGGCCCGCACCCCGTGGGCGAGCTGCGCGGGCGACGCGCCGGCCGGGCAGTTCGGCAGCGCCACGTCCGCGATCCGCACATCCGGATCGTACCGACGGCCGTGGCCACGAGAGGCCCTTGTGGATCGGCACTACGCTGGGCGCACCGACGAGATCGGGGGCTGCCGATGACTGGCGACGTGCTCCGCCGGCGTTCCACCGGGCGTACCGGGTCGACCAGTGGACTGGTCCGGCTGGTGGCGCACACCGACCCGGTGGCGCTGATCGGCATCACCCTGTCGATCGCGCTCTCCGTCACGCTCGACCTCACCAACGCCGCCAGCGGCGTCGAGTCGCTGCTGGCCGGGCTGATGGGCATCACCATCTCGCTGCTGGTGGACTCGCTGGCCCGCGCGGAGCGCCGGTTCCACCTGCGTACGCTGCTGGACGGGCCACCCTGGCTGGTGCAGGGCGCGCCGGAGATCGTCGTCGCCGTCCGGGAGGCGGTCGAGCGGCACCCGGGCACCCGGGTCGCCGAGGAGGCGCAGCGCCGCTACGAGCAGTTCCGGATCGAGGCCGAGCAGCTCGCCACGGGGCGGGTGGTCCGGCGGGGCGACGACGACGAGGACCTGATCGGCGCCACCCGGGACTGCACCCGGAGCCTGCGGGGGCTGACCAACCTGGCGCCGCGGGCCAGCGGCGAGCTGAGCTGGTGGCGCAGCGAGATCGGGCGACGCTACTGGGAGGCGAACCTGGCGGCCCTGGCGCGCGGAGTGCGGATCACCCGGGTCTTCGCCTACGCCACGCTCTCCGACCAGCTGGTCGAGCTGGTGGAGAAGCAGCGCCGGGCCGGGGTCCGGGTGGGCCTGCTGCCGCTGGGTGTCGTCAGCCCGCACCTGCACGTCAATCTGACACTTTGGGACGGCTCGAGCTGCTGGGAGGCCAGGATGAGCGCGCACGGGGAGATCAGCGAGAACCAGTTCTCGGTCAACCGCGCCGACATCGACCGGCTCACCCGGGTGTTCGACCTGTGCGCGAACGTCGCGACCTTCGAGGACTGACCGCGCCGGCGGGCGGTGGAGCGGAGATGGGCCAGCCATGACGTGGAGTGCCGTGCTCCTGGTGACCGCCGTGGTCTGGGCGGTCAGCGTGATCCGTTCGGTGCGGCTGCGGGCGTTCGTCTACAGCCTGCCGCTGCCGATGACGCTGGCCCTGGTCACCACGGACCACCGGGTCGACGGCGCCCAACTGCTCGGCGTGCTCGGCCTCAACCTCTTCTTCGTCACCGTGGCGCTGACCCACCACCGGTTGCGCTGGCCGATCCTCCTGGCCGACCTGGCCGGGATCGCCGCCTACGTGGCGTTGAGCGCCGGCCTGCTGGCGGTCCCAGTGCCGTTCGGGCCGGCCCTGGCGGGCACGCTGGCGCTCTGGCTGCTCGCCATGGTGGTGCTGCGCCGCCGCGCCCGGGCGGTCGCCGCGCCACCGGAGCGGCCGGTCGACGCCCGCGGGGACAGCCTCCCCGCCCCGGCCAAGCTGGCGGTGATCTTCGCCGGGGCGGTGCTCACCGGCCTGCTCGGCCAGCTGCTGCGCGGGATGGTGGTGACCTTCCCCTATTCCGGCGTGCTGGTCGCCGTCGAGGCCCGTCGCCAACTGGTCGACTTCAGCCGGCACTTCGCCCGCAACAGCCTCGCGCTGGTCGGGTTCCTCACCGCCTACCACCATCTCCAGGACGGGTCGCCGGTCGTCGCCCTGGCCGGGGGCTGGGCCGCCTTCGCGCTGCTGGCCACCGCCCTGCACCTGCCGCGCCGCCGCCGCGCCGAACCCGCCCCGGCCGGCGCCCTCTCGGACCCGTCGGCCGGCCCCGCCCCGGCAGCGCCGACCCGGCCCGCGCCGGACCCCTCGACCCGGCCCGCGCCGGAGGGTGCGGCCGGCGCCCCGCGCGCCCGGCCCCGGCCGCGTCCGACCGCCGCCGAGCGCCGCGCGACCACCTGAGACCGACGCCCGCCGGTCAACCCGCCGCGGCGACCAGCTCCGCGATCCGGGTCAGCGGCTCGGCGTACGCGGGCCAGTCCAGGCCGTCGACGCTGACCTCGGCCCGCCGGCGTACGCCGTCCACCGCGCCCGCCCGGGTCACCATCTCGGTCAGCACGCCGTACGACCAGTCGGGGCGGAGCAGGTCGCGCAGGGCGGGCACCTCGGGGCGCAGCAGCGCCAGCGCACCCACCAGCGCCGCGGCGGCCCAGTTGGACGTGCCGCCGACGAGCAGCGCGTCGCAGCCGACCACGCAGTGGATCCGCTCGCCCCGGTCCACCACCCGGCCCACCAGTTCCGCCGGCAGTCGGCCCATGCCGAGCTCGTTGCCGCCGTCGCCGATGCCGATCCGGTAGGCGGAACCGGCGGCGTAGAGCCGGTCCAGCGGCGCGGTGTGGGCGCCGATGTCCTCGCCCCGCATGTTGCGCGGGCACCCGTCGAGGCAGGGGCCGACCCGCTCGCAGGCGATCAGGTGCGACAGCGCGGCGTAGCGGGGCAGGACGCTGCCGGCCCACTCGTCGTACCCCTGGACCGGCGCCACGTCCAGCGGCACGTCCGGTGCGGCGGCCCCGAGCGCGGCGGCGACCACCGGCGCGCAGGGCGCGTCGGTGACCAGCCGGACCTCGCCGCCGAGCGCCCGCAGCGCGGCGGCGAGCTGGACCGCCCCGATCGGACCGTCGGTCTCGGCCGCGGGCGGGTCGGCGGCGGGGATGTAGAACCCGGTGAGGACGGCGGCGTCGGGCGTCGCGGCGAGCGAGCGGGCGGCGGCGAGCAGGCCGCCGGCCGCCGGTACGGCCAGCCGCTCGCTGCCCCGGCCCACCTCCCGGGCGGCCGTCCGCTCCAGCTCCGCGATGGTCTGCGCCAGCCGCATGTCGGACCTCCTGCAACCCGGGGGACCGGCCCAGCGTAGGGCGAGCGGTCCAGCCGGCCGCCGCCCTGCGGAATGGGTCGTGGATCGCTCAGATGTCCACCGGAAAGGATTGCGAAGGAGGCGGTCGGCTCCGGAAACCGCACCGAGCAGGTTGACGCGGTGTCAGGCCGCCACCCCGGCTGCGCTACACAGTGACAGTTGTCCCTGTCGCCGGGTGGTGGAAGCGTGCGGGGAACGCGAATCCGCCGCCGCTGAAGGGTGCGACGATGACCTCCGACGACCTGCTGGCCCGACACCGGGCCGTGCTCCCGTCCTGGATGCCGCTCTACTACGCCGAACCGATCGAGCTGGTGTCCGGCTCGGGTCGCCGGGTGACCGACGCGCAGGGCCGGAGCTATCTGGACTTCTTCGGCGGCGTGCTGACCAACATGATCGGCTACGACATCCCGGAGATCCGGGAGGCGGTGGAGCGCCAGTTGCGCACCGGCATCGTGCACAGCTCCACGCTCTACCTGATCCGCCAGCAGGTGGAGCTGGCGGAGAAGATCGCGCGGCTCTCCGGCATCCCGGACGCCCGGGTCTTCTTCACCAACTCCGGCACCGAGGCCAACGAGGCCGCCCTGCTGGTCGCCACCAACCACCGCCGCTCCCACCAGATCCTGGCGGTGCGCAACAGCTACCACGGCCGGTCGTACGCGGCGATGGGCGTCACCGGCAACCGGAGCTGGACGGCGAGCGCGCTCAACCCGCTCCAGGTGGCCTGGCTGCACTCCGGCGAGCGGCTGCGCGGCCTGCTGGCCCGCCTGGATGAGTCCGACCGGATCGACGCGGCGGTGGAGGACCTGCGCGAGGTGCTGGCCACCCAGACCGCCGGCGACGTGGCCTGCCTGATCGCCGAGCCGATCCAGGGCGTGGGCGGCTTCGTCGCCCCGCCGGACGGGCTCTTCGCCGCCTGGAAGAAGGTCCTCGACGAGCACGGGATCCTGCTGATCTCCGACGAGGTGCAGACCGGCTGGGGGCGTACCGGCGAGCACTTCTGGGGCTACCAGGCGCACGGCGTCACCCCGGACCTGCTCACCTTCGCCAAGGGCGTCGGCAACGGCTTCGCCCTCGCCGGCGTGGTCGGCCGGGCCGACGTGCTGGAGTCGGTGCCGGCGATCAGCTTCTCCACCTTCGGTGGCAACCCGATCTCGACCGCCGCCGGCAACGCCGTCCTGGACTACCTGCGCGACCACGACCTGCAGGCCAACGCGGCCCGCACCGGCGCGATCCTCGCCGACGGCCTGCGCGCCGCCGTGGCCGGTCTCGACTGCGTCGCCGAGGTACGCGGCAAGGGGCTGATGCTCGGCGTCGAGTTCGTCCGGCCGGGCGGCACCGAGCCGGACCCCGCGCTGACCGCCCGCGTCTTCGAGGCGTGCCGGGCCGGTGGGCTGCTCGCCGGCAAGGGCGGCCTGCACGGCAACGTGCTGCGGATGGGCCCGCCGCTGACGCTGACCGAGGACGAGGCCCGCGAGGGGCTGGCCATTCTCGTCGACGCCATCCGCTCCTGCGCCTCGGCGGAGGTGGCGGCATGAGCGGGACGGACGACGTGACGGTCATCGGGCACTTCGTCGACGGCAAGCGGGTCTCCGGCGGCTCCCCGCGGCGCGGGGACGTCTTCGACCCGGCCACCGGCCGGCGTACCGGGGAGGTGGAGCTGGCCTCGGCCGCGGACGTCGCGGCCGCGGTGGAGGCGGCCGAGCGCGCGGCACGGGCCTGGCGGGACGCGTCGCTGGCGAAGCGCACGGCGGTGCTGTTCGCCTTCCGGGAGCTGGTGCACGCCCGCCGCGACCGGCTCGCCCAGGTGATCACCGCCGAGCACGGCAAGGTGCTCGCGGACGCCGCCGGCGAGGTGCAGCGCGGCTTGGAGGTGATCGAGTACGCCTGCGGCATCCCGTCGGCGCTGCGCGGCGGCTTCAGCGAGAACGTCTCCACCGAGGTCGACTCGTACAGCCTCCGGCAGCCGCTGGGCGTGGTGGCGGTGATCTCGCCGTTCAACTTCCCGGTGATGGTGCCGCTGTGGTTCGTGCCGGTGGCGGTGGCCTGCGGCAACGCGGTGGTGCTCAAGCCGAGCGAGAAGGACCCGAGCGCCGCGCTCCTGCTGGCCGATTGGTTCGCCGAGGCGGGCCTGCCCGACGGCGTGCTCAACGTGGTCAACGGCGACAAGGAGGCGGTCGATGCGCTGCTGGACCACCCCTCGGTGCGGGCGGTGTCGTTCGTCGGTTCCACCCCGGTCGCCCGGTACGTGCACCAGCGCGGGTCGATGGCCGGCAAGCGGGTGCAGGCGCTCGGCGGGGCGAAGAACCACATGGTGGTGCTGCCCGACGCCGACCTGGACCTGGCCGCGGACGCGGCGGTCAACGCCGGCTTCGGCTCGGCGGGGGAGCGGTGCATGGCGATCTCGGCGCTGGTCGCGGTCGAGCCGGTCGCCGACGCCCTGGTCGCGAAGATCGCCGAACGGATGTCCGGGCTGCGCACCGGCGACGGGCGGCGCGGCTGCGACATGGGTCCGCTGGTCACCGCCGCGCACGCCGAGCGGGTCCGCTCCTACGTGGAGTCCGGCGTGGCGGCCGGCGCGGTGCCGGTGGTCGACGGCCGGGACGTCACCCCGGACGGGGAGTCCGACGGTTTCTGGCTCGGCCCGACCCTGTTCGACCGGGTCACCCCGGACATGTCGATCTACACCGACGAGATCTTCGGCCCGGTGCTCAGCGTCGTCCGGGTCGGCTCGTACGACGAGGCGGTCGAGCTGGTCAACGCCAACCCGTACGGCAACGGCACGGCGATCTTCACCAACGACGGCGGCGCCGCCCGCCGCTACCAGCACGAGGTGGAGGTCGGCATGGTCGGGATCAACGTGCCGATCCCGGTGCCGATGGCGTACTACTCGTTCGGCGGGTGGAAGTCGTCCCTCTTCGGCGACCTGCACGCGCACGGCGAGGACGGGGTGCGCTTCTTCACCCGGGGCAAGGTGGTCACCAGTCGCTGGCTCGACCCGCGCCACGGCGGGGTCAACCTCGGCTTCCCCACCCAGACCTGAGCAACCGCAGCACGCCCGCCCCGGCCAGGTACGCCACCAGCGCCGGGACGGGCGTGCCGAGCGGCTCCGGGGCGGCTTTCGGGGTGGCGCTGTTGACCAGCAGCCCGCCGATGACGGCGGCGTACCCGGCGACGGTCAGCGCCGCGCGGACCCGGCCGGCCCGGCGAATCCGCCGCCCGGTGCGGTGCCGGGCGCTGCGCGTCTCGATCGGGCCGAAGACGGCGACCAGCACGGCCAACACCACGGTGAGCAGCAGCAGCCAGGGCACCCGCCAGCCCCACCAGGCGGCCGAGCCGACCGGTGGGGTGGGCAGCAGGCCGACGGCGTCGAGCAGCCCGATCAGCAGCACGGCGGCGGTCAGGTGCCAGAGGAAGACCGTCAGCACCACCAGGTTGACCGCGATCACCACCCGCCACGGTCGGGGCCGGCCCAGCCAGCGTCGCGCCGGGGCGCGCAGCAGCAGGATCAGCCCGAGCTGGGCGGCGGCGAGGGCGAGCAGCGCCAGGCTCGGCGGCGAGGCGTTGTCCAGCCGCTCCCCGGGCACTTTCAGCATCGCCACCGGCCACGGCCCGACGACGGTGAGCAGGATCAGCGCGGCCAGGCCCCCGACCAGCAGCGCCAACGCCGTCGGCCGGGAGGTGGGCAGGCGTCGCCGGCGTACGCCCGGCCGGTCGGACCCCGACGGTGGGAGGGCCGTCTCTGCCGGGTCGGGCGGTGCGGTCTCGGACGGCCCGGACGGCCCGGACGGCGGCCCGGTCGCGGGGGTGCGGGCGTCGTACCAGGCGAAGCCGAGCTGGTGCACCGCCAGCCAACCGAAGACGTAGTTGCCGGCGGCCAGCGTCGCCGGCCCGGTCAGCCGGCCGAGGTCGCCCAGCGCCACCAGGGCGACGAGCGCCAGCGGCACGGCGAGCCCGTAGCGGCGGTGCAGCGCGTACATCGGCGGGGTGAGAGCCACGACCAGCAGGTAGGCGACCAGGAACCACAGCGGGATGGTGGCGAACCAGATCACGGTGCGCACGTGGGTGGGGTCGGTGCCGCGCAGCCGGCCCAGCGCCGCGCCGACGGTGAGCACCAGCAGCAGCGCGCTGGTGGGGCGGACCAGCCGGGCGCTGCGGTCCAGCAGCCAGCCGGCCCCGTCGCCGCCGCGGGCCCGGTGGCGGGTCAGGGACGCCGCGTTGGCATAGCCGCCGACCAGGAAGAAGACCGGCATCACCTGGGCCAGCCAGGTCAGCGGGTACGCCCACGGCAGGTCGGCGAGCGCGGAGTGCCCGGTCGGCCGGCCGGCTGGGTCCCGGCCGATCACGGTGACGCCCCAGTGGCCGGCGACGACCATGGTGATCGCGAGCGCGCGGAGCAGGTCGACGTAGCGTTCCCGCCCTGCCGGGGTGCGCTCCGCGAGCTGGCCCAGGCGGCGCATGCGCTCAGGCTATGCCAACGCGGTGCGGCCGGTGGTGATAACGGATCGGCTGCCGGGTCTTGAAGTCGACGCGCTCCTGCCGTAGAAATTCTTCAGCAACAACAGGCAAACTGAAGAGAATCGACGTGCCTCGACCGGCGGACGCCACCGGATGTCAGCGGCGATCCGCCCCACCCGAACCGAGGAGAGCTCATGAACAGGCGTGAGATCCTGCGGCGTACCGCCGCCGCCGGCCTGCTGGCCACCCCCGCGGCGGGCCTGCTCGCCGGCTGCGCCACCGGCGGTGGCGACGACAAGGCCGACGGCGGCACCTACAAGGGCACCAAGAGCGAGCAGAACCCCCTCGGGGTCAAGGAGGACGCGCCGCTCGAGGTGGTGATCTTCAACGGCGGCTTCGGCGAGGAGTACGCCAAGGCCCACGAGGCCATGTACAAGGAGAAGTACCCGAAGGCCGAGATCAAGCACTCGGCCACGCAGGAGATCAGCAAGACCCTGCAGCCGCGCTTCGTCGACGGCACCCCGCCGGACGTGGTCAACAACTCCGGCGCCGGCCAGATCGACTTCAACGGCCTGGTCTCGCAGAACGCCCTCGCCGACCTCGGTGAGCTGCTCGCCGCCCCGAGCCTCGACATCCCCGGCAAGACCGTCAAGGACACCCTGCTGCCCGGCGCGGTCGAGGTCGGCTCGTACGACGGCAAGTTCCTGGTGTTCAACTACACCTACACCGTCTACGGCATCTGGCACTCCACCAAGCTGTTCGGCGAGCGCAACTGGTCGTACGGGAAGACCTGGGACGACCACATCGCGCTGTGCAAGCAGATCAAGGCCGCCGGGATCGCCCCCTGGACGTACGCCGGCCTGCACCCGCGCTACATGAGCTGGCCGCTGATCGCCACCGCGATCAAGTTCGGCGGGCCGTCGGTCGCCACCGCGATCGACAACCTGGAGCCGAACGCCTGGAAGTCCGACGCGATGAAGGCCGCGGCCGACGCCTGGCACCAGATCGTCAAGGACAAGTACATCCTGGAGGGCTCGCCCGGCCTGGACCACAAGCAGTCGCAGACCGCCTGGTGCCAGGGCAAGGCCGCCTTCATCTCCTGCGGCTCCTGGCTGGAGAGCGAGCAGAAGGACGTCACGCCGGCCGGGTTCAACATGACCGTCCAGCCGACGCCCAGCCTGGGCAGTGGCGACAAGCTGCCGTTCGAGGCGGTCCGGGGCACCGCCGGCGAGCCGTTCATGGTGCCGGCGAAGGCGAAGAACGTCGCCGGTGGCCTGGAATACTTCCGGACCATGCTGTCCAAGAAGGGCGCCCAGGACTTCACCAAGAAGGTCTCCAGCCTCACCGTGGTCGCCGGCGCCACCGACGGCGTCGAACTGCCGTACGGGCTGAGCACCGTGGTGAAAGCGCTGGACGCCTCCGGCGCCAACGGCTTCAACTGGGTCTACAACAACTACTACCGCAAGCTGGAGCGCAACCTCGTCGACGCCGCGTGCGGCGAGTTCTTCAGCGGGCGGATCGGACCGGCGGAGTTCCTCGACCAGTGCCAGAAGGGCGCCGACTCGATCGCCCAGGACAGCTCGGTCAAGAAGTACAAGCGCACCGCGTGACAACCCGGCCGGTGGGGACCCCCGAGGCCCCCACCGGCCGACCGCCGGGAGTTGGGGCCCACCGTGAAACATGGCAAGTACCCGCTGATCATCACCTTCCTGGTGCCGCCGGTGCTGCTCTACGTCGTCTTCGTCGTATCGCCGTACCTGCAGGCGTTCCAGATCTCCACCACCGACTGGCTCGGCTACTCCGCCGACGCCAACTCCGTCGGGCTGGCCAACTTCCGCGCGCTCTGGCACGACGACTACGTCTGGAACGCGCTGAAGAACAACGCGATCCTGCTGGCCCTGGTGCCGGTGCTGACGATCGTCCTCGGGCTCTTCTTCGCCACCATGCTCAACATGGGCGGGCGCAAGGGCCGGGCCGGGGTGACCGGGGTACGCGGCAGCGCGCTCTACCGCACCGTCTACTTCTTCCCCCAGGTGCTCTCGGTGGTGATCATCGCGCTGCTCTGGAAGGAGGTCTACCACCCCAACAAGGGCCTGCTCACCAGCTCGTTGCACGCGGTGGGGCTCGGCTCGCCCACCTGGCTCGGCGACCCGCGGACCGCCTTCTGGTGCGTGCTGGCCGTGATGGTCTGGAGCAACGTCGGCTTCTACGTGGTGCTCTTCGGCGCCGCGATGTCGGCCGTGCCGAAGGAGATCTACGAGGCGGTGATGCTCGACGGGGCGTCCCGGCTGACCACCCTGCGCCGGGTCACCCTGCCGCTGCTCTGGGACACCGTCCAGGTCGCCTGGGTCTACCTGGCCATCTTCGCCCTCGACGGGTTCATCCTGGTGCAGCTGATGACCAACGGCGGCCCCAACTTCTCCACCGACGTGATCGGCGTGCGGATGTACGACACCGCGTTCGGCAGCGAGACCAAGTTCGGCTACGCCTCGGCGATCGGCGTGGTGATGTTCTTCCTGACCCTGTCGGTGGCGGTGCTGTCCCTGCGCGCCGGCCGACGTGACCGAATCGAGTACTCGTGACCACCCTGGACGAGGCCGCCCCGGTCGCCGCGACGACCGTGCGCTCGGCCGACCGCCCGGTCCGCCGCGAACTCGGCGTCGCCAACGTCTTCTCGCACGGCTTCCTGCTGGTCTGGACCGCGCTGACGGTCCTGCCGCTGGTGTGGATGTTCGTCAGCTCGTTCAAGAGCAACGGCGAGATCCTCGCCGACCCGTGGGGGCTGCCCGAGACGCTGCACTTCGACAACTGGGCCCGGGCCTGGACCGGCGCGCACATCGGCCGGTACTTCCTCAACAGCCTGGTGGTGGTGGCCGGCTCGGTCAGCCTGACCATGCTGATGGGCGCCACCGCCGCGTACGTCTTCGCCCGGTACGAGTTCCGGGGCCGGCAGTTCGTCTACTACCTCTTCGTCGGCGGCCTGATGTTCCCGGTCTTCCTCGCCCTGGTGCCGCTCTTCTTCGTGGTCCGCAACGCCGGGCTCTTCGGCACCTGGACCGGCCTGATCCTGGTGTACGCGGCGTACTCGTTGCCGTTCACGGTCTTCTTCATGACGGCCTTCTTCCGCACCCTGCCGACCTCGGTGGCGGAGGCGGCGCTGGTCGACGGCTGCGGGCACTTCCGGCTCTTCTTCCGGGTGATGCTGCCGATGGCCCGTCCGGGACTGATCAGCGTGGCGATCTTCAACTTCCTGAGCCACTGGAACCAGTTTCTGCTGCCGCAGGTGCTGATGCAGGGCGACGAGTCGAAGTGGGTGCTCGCCCAGGGACTCTTCGCGCTCTCGGTCAGCCAGGGTTACGCCGGCGACTACGCCCGGCTCTTCGCCGGCCTCACCATCGCGGTGCTGCCCGTGCTCGCCGTCTACGTGGCCTTCCAGCGGCAGGTCCAGTCCGGTCTGACCGCCGGTCAGCTCAAGTGACTCCTGTCCGATACCGATCAGCACAGCCGGCCCGCCAACTTGACCGGTAGGAAAAGTCCTACCTATGGTGGGCGCATGACCGTGACCCATGTGCAGCTGCTCTCCGTGCCCGTCAGCGACCAGGACCGGGCCCGCGACTTCTACGTCGACGTCCTCGGCTTCGACCTGGTCCGGGACAACCCGATGGGTCCCGGGCAGCGCTGGGTGCAGGTGGCCCCGAAGGGCGCCGCCACCGGCCTCACCCTGGTGACCTGGTTCCCGACCATGCCGCCCGGCTCGCTCAAGGGCCTGGTGCTGGAGACCGACGACCTCGACGGCGACGTGGCCGCCCTGCGCGACCGGGGCGTCGTCTTCGCCGAGGACGGCATCCAGGTCGCCCCGTGGGGGCGCTACGCCACCTTCGACGACCCGGACGGCAACGGCATCGTGCTCCAGTCCACCCGTGTCTGAGGCCGACGTCTTCGCGGCGCTGGCCAACCCCACCCGCCGCGAGGTGCTCCGGCTGCTGCGCGAGCGTGGCGAGCAGCCGGTGCAGCGGCTCGCCACGCACTTCGACATGCGCCGGCCCAGCCTGTCGGAGCACCTGCGGGTGCTCAAGGACGCCGGCCTGGTGACCGAACGCCCCGTCGGCCGGCAGCGGCTCTACGCGTTGCGCCCGGAGCCGCTGCGCGAGGTGGCCGACTGGCTCACCCCGTACGAGCGGTTCTGGCGGGCGAAGCTGGCCGAGCTGCGGGACGTCCTCGACGGGATGCCCGATGACTGAGCCCACCACGACGATCCGGGTCGACCAGTTCCTGCCGCACCCGCCGGCCAAGGTGTGGCGGGTGCTGACCGAGCCCGACCTGCTCGCCCGCTGGCTGATGCCGAACGACGTCGTGCCGGTCGTCGGGCACCGGTTCACCTTCCGTACCGAGCCGCGGCCGGCCCAGGGCTTCGACGGCGTGGTGCACTGCGAGGTGCTGGAGGTGGACCCGCCGCGCCGGCTGCGCTGGGCCTGGCGCGGCGGGTCGCTCGACACCGAGGTGAGCTGGACCCTCGCCCCGGAGGGGCGCGGCACCCGGCTCTTCCTGGAGCACAGCGGCTTCGATCCCGACGACCCGGTCCAGCAGCGCACGGCCACCCTGCTCGGCGGCGGCTGGCGCTCGCACGTCTGGCGCCGGCTGGAGGAGATCCTCGCCGCCGACTGACGGGCGTGGTTCCGGCCCGCGCGGTGCGCGGGACGTGCTCGGCGGCCGGCCCGCGTCGATCCGAGGTGGGCGGGCCTGGCCCGCGTCGATCCGGGGTGGTGGGCTCAGGCGGTGGCGGGGACCAGCAGGGCGTGCAGGGCGACGGGATCGGTCACCTCGGGCAGCTCCCGGGCGGCGAGCCAGGCCGCCCCGGCCGCCCCGTCGCCGGCCGGGCGCACCGGGGCGTCCGGCCAGTGCCGGTGCGCCTCGGCGCGGACCGCCGCCGCCAGCGGGGTGTCCCCGGTGAGCAGCCCACCGCCGAGCACGATCGGGGTGACCACGCCGGCCGGCCGGATCCGCCCGGCGCTGTCGACCAGGTGCGCGGCGGCCCGTTCGATCAGCGCGACCGCCGCCGGCTCGCCCTCGACGGCGGCGGCCACCACCAGCGGCGCGAGCCGGGCCAGTTCGACCGGGGGCCGGCGGGTCACCGCCTGGATGAGCGCGTCGACGGTGTCCCGGGGGCGGGCCGCCACCTCGGCGGTGCCGTGCAGTTCGGTGAGCAGCCGGCGGCCCAGCGGGCCGGGCGTCCCGGCGCTGTCCAGGGTCGCCAGCAGCCGGCGGACCGCCTCGCGGCCCAGCCAGAAGCCGGAGCCGGCGTCGCCCAGCAGCCAGCCGTGACCGTCGGCGACCCGGTCCAGCCGCAGGTCGCGTACCTGGGCGGCGATCGCGCCGGTGCCGGCGATCAGCACGGTGCCGTCCGGGGCGGCGGTGCCCGAGGCGTACGCGACGAGGGCGTCGCCGTGCACCGCGTACGGGCAGCGCAGGCCGGCCTCGGCCCAGGCCCGGTCGAAGGCGGCCCGCCCCGCCGGGTCGGCCAGCAGGCGGGCGGCGCCGGCGAGGCCGATCGTGCCGGCGCGTACCCGGGTCGGATCGACCCCGGCGAGCGCGCCGCGCAGCGCGGTCAGCAGCTCGGCGGCGGCGCGGTCGGCGCCGTGGCTGGTCGGGTTGCCGCCGCCGCCCCGACCGGTGCCCAGGCGTTCGCCGGCCAGAGTCAGCGCGGTCGCGCGGGTGGACGTACCTCCGACGTCGAGACCGACCACGACGGTGTCGGACATGCTCACGGGCCTCCCGGTGCGGCGGTACGGGTGGGTTCATGCTGGTCCGACCCGAGCCCGCAAGGCAAGATCGGCGGTCGGCGGGGCCGGTGTGCGCCAGGTAACAGTTTGAAAACTTCGCCCACGCTATTGACACGGAGGGGCCTTCAGTAAGAAATTTTACCACTAACAGTAAACACTCCTTTCCGAAAGGCGCTCCGATGGTGGATCATGAGGTGGACGCTTCCGCGGGGACCGCGGTGGTCGACGCCGACACGGTCGACCGGCGGGGCGCCGACGGGGTGCTGGCCAGAGTCCGGGCCGGCGCCGGAGAGCTGACGGGGGCGTTGCGCCGGGTCGCCGAGCACGTGCTCAGCGACCCGGAGGCGGCCGCCCGGGCCACCATCGTCGAGCTGGCCGAGCGCAGCGGCACCTCGCCGGCCACCATCACCCGGTTCTGCCGCGCCATGGGCTTCGACGGCTACGCCGACCTGCGGCTCGGCATCGCCTCCGAGACCGGGCGGGCCCGGTCGGCCGGGTGGACCGTCGACATCGGACGCGAGATCCAGCCCAGTGACCCCCTGGAGCGGGTGCTCGATCAGATCATGGCCGCCGACACCCGCGCCATGCACGACACCGCCACCCTGCTCGACCTCGCCGAGGTGGAACGGGCCGCGGTCGCCATCGCCGGGGCGTCCCGGGTGAACATCTTCGGCGCCAGCGGCAGCGCCCTGGTCGGCGAGGAGATGCAGTTCAGCCTGCACCGCATCGGCGTGGCCGCCTGGGCCTGGAGCGACGTGCACGAGGGGCTGGCCAGCGCGGCGCTGCTCGGCGTCGGCGACGTCGCGCTCGGCATCTCGCACACCGGACAGACCCGGGAGACCATCGAGATGCTCGCCGAGGCCGGCAGCCGGGGCGCGACCACCGTGGCGCTGACCGGCTTCCCGCGCTCGCCGCTGGCCGAGCTGGCCGACATCGTGCTGGTCACCGCCAGCCAGGCCACCACCTTCCGCCCGGACGCGCTCTCCGCCCGGCACCCGCAGCTCGTCGTGCTCGACCTGCTCTACATCGCCGTGGCGCAGCGCACCCACGACCGCGCCCACGCGGCCTTCCGGCGTACCGCCCAGGCCGTCGACGGGCACAAGGCCGCGAAGGGGGCCGCCTCATGATCAGCGCACAGGGGTACGCCGAGGCCGTCCGCCCGGTGCTCGACCGGGTGGTCGACTCGCAGACCGAGGCGATCGGCCAGGCCGCCGACCTGATCGTGGCCAGCCTGCGGGCCGGCGGGGTGCTCCAGGCCTTCGGCGCCGGGCACTCCGAGGCGTTCGCCGCGGAGCTCGTCGCTCGGGCCGGCGGGCTGGTCCCCACCAACCGGCTCTCCCTGCACGACCTGGTGCTGCACGGCGACGCGCCGCGCGGCCTGCTCGCCGACCCGAAGCTGGAGCGCGACCCGGCCGTCGCCCACCAGCTGTACGCCCTCGCCGACCCGCACCCGGCCGACGTCTTCGTGGTCGCCTCCCAGTCCGGCATCAACGGCTCGGTCGTCGAGCTGGCGCTGCTGGTCAAGTCGGGCGGCCACCCCCTGATCGCGGTCACCTCGGTCGCCCACACCGCACGGGTGGCCCCGCGCCACCCGTCCGGCCACCGGCTCGCCGATCTCGCCGACGTCGTGCTGGACAACGGCGCGCCGTACGGCGACGCACTGCTGCCGCTCGAGGGCGGCGGCGCGGTCTGTGCGGTCTCCTCGGTCACCACCGCGCTGCTGGCGCAGCTGCTGACCGCGGAGGTCGTACGACGGTTCCACCAGGCCGGAGAGGTACCCCCTATCTACCTCTCCGCCAACGTCCCCGGTGGGGACGAGCACAACCTCGCCCTCGAGTCGCGGTACGCCGGGCGTCTCCGGCGAACCGCCTGACCCGACACACAAGGAGAGACGACGATGTCGATTACCCCCGAGAACCCCGGCGACCTCAACCGCCGGACCCTGCTGCGGCGGGCCGCCGCGGCGGGCCTTCTGGTCACCCCGGCCGCCGGCCTGCTCAGCGCCTGCGCCGGCAGCGAGCCGGAGAAGTCCGACAACGGCGGCACGGCGAAGAGCAAGGACAACCCGTTCGGCGTGAAGGACGGCAGCGCCGTCAAGGTGGTCGTCTTCAACGGTGGCCTGGGCGACCAGTGGGCCAAGGAAGACAAGGCCATCTTCAACGCCAAGCACCCGAACATCACGGTCAACATGTCTTCCACCCAGAAGATCAAGACCGAAGAGCAGCCGAAGATGGCGACGCAGCCCAGCGACCTCGTCATGAACTCGGGCGCCGACAGCATGGACCGCGCCACGCTGATCAACGAGGGCGCCATCGAGCCGCTCGACGACCTGCTCACCGCGCCCGCCTGGGACGGCGAGGGCACCGTGGCCGACTCGCTGCTGCCCGGCACCGTCTCCGACGGCACGCAGAACGGCAAGTTCTACGTGGTGAACGTCGCCTTCACCGTCTGGGGCAACTGGTACAACGCGGCCAGGTTCAAGCAGGAGGGCTGGGAGGCGCCGAAGACCTGGGACGAGTTCTTCGTCCTGGCGCCGAAGATCAAGGCCAAGGGCATGGCGCCGTACGTCCACGACGCTGTGCACGGCTACTACCCGCGCTGGGCCCTGATGGCCAGCATCTGGAAGTCCGCCGGCAAGCAGGTCATCGTCGACATCGACAACCTGAAGGACGGCGCCTGGAAGGCCGACGGCATCCTCAAGGCGCTCGAGCCGTGGGAGAAGCTGGTCAAGGACAAGCTGCTCCTGCCGGGCAAGCTCGACCACACCCAGTCGCAGCAGGCCTTCCTCGACGGCAAGGCGGCGTTCATCCAGGTCGGCACCTGGCTGAAGAACGAGATGGCCGCCACCATCCCGCCGGGCTTCGAGATGACGCTCTCCGACTACTGGACCAACGCCGACGACAAGGCGGCGAAGGACGTGTTCGCCTCCTCCGGTGAGGGCTTCGTGGTCCCGAGCAAGGCCCCCAACAAGGAGGCCGCCAAGGAGTTCCTGCGGGCGATCCTGTCCAAGGCCGGTTCGGCGAAGTTCGCCGAGCTGACCAAGTCGCTGGCCTCCACCAAGGGCTCCGGCGACAACGTGCAGGACTCCGCGCTCTCCAGCGCGAACACCCTGATGAAGAACGGGACCTCGGACCTCATCTCGTTCAAGTTCCCGGACTTCTACGCCGACCTGGACAAGGAGAGCCAGAACCTCTCCGAGGAGCTGATGGCTGGCCGGCTCACCGCCCAGCAGTTCGTCGACAAGATGCAGGCGGCCGCCGACAAGGTCGCCAAGGACTCGTCGATCAAGAAGCAGACCCGCACCGCCTGATCCGACGGAGAGAGTGAGTCCAATGCGGCACGGAGTCGCGCGTTTCGTCACGGGCTTCCTGGCCCTGCCCGTTGCGCTGTACCTGTTCTACGTGGTGTGGCCGTTCGCGCAGGCGGCGGGATACTCGCTGACCGACTGGGGAGGGTACTCGGATTCCCAGCGCTTCGTCGGGCTGGACAACTACGTCCGGCTGTTCTCCGACGAGCTGATCAGGAAGGCGTTCTGGCACAACGTCTTCTTCCTGGTCACCGTGCCGCTGTTCACCATCGCGCTGGCCCTGTTCCTCGCGTTCCTGCTCAACGTGGGCGGACGCGAGGACAGGGCCGGCATCCGCGGGGTGTTCGGGTCGAGCATCTACAAGGTCATCTTCTTCTTCCCGCAGGTGCTGTCGCTGGTGGTCATCGCCGTCATGTGGCAGCAGATCTACCGGTCCGACCAGCAGGGCCTGATCAACGGCCTGCTGACCAAGGTCGGCCTGGTCGACCCGCAGAACCCGATCGCCTTCACCGCCGACCCGGAGCCCTTCCTCGGCATCCCGGCGGTGCTGTGGTGGCTGCTGCTGATCGCGGTGTGGAGCGGCGCCGGTTTCTACATGGTGCTCTTCTCGGCGGCCATGCAGTCGATCCCGAAGGACATCTACGAGGCCGCCATCCTCGACGGGGCCGGCCGGTTCCACACCTTCTTCCGGGTCACCCTGCCGCTGCTCCGGGACACCATCTCGGTCGCCTGGGTCTACCTGGGCTTCATCGCCCTGGACATGTACGCCCTGGTCTTCGTCATGACGCCGAGCCAGGGCGGCCCGAACCACGCCAGCGAGATCTTCGCCTCGGTGATCCAGTTCAACGCGTTCCAGAAAGGCCAGTTCGGCTACGCCTGCGCGATCGCCGTGGCGCTGGCCATCTTCACCATCCTGCTGGCCGCCCTCCAGCTGAGGATTACCCGTCGTGACCGGATCGAGTACTGAGGAGGCCTGGACGATGAGCACGGTGACCCATTCCTCCGGCCAGAGGCGACCCGATGCGGTGCCGCCGGCCGGTCCGGCCGCGAGCCGACGGGCGGGAGCCGCCGCCAACAGCATCGGCGGCCGGATCTTCAACGGCTTCTCGCACCTGTTTCTCGCGGTGTGGGCGATCATGGTGGTCTACCCGCTGTTCTGGGTGGTGATGTCCGCACTCAAGACCGACTCGGAGGTGATCCGCAAGCCGCTGTCGCTGATCCCCGAGTCGCTGCAGTGGGACAACTTCGCCCGGGCCTGGACGGCCGGGATCGACAGCTTCTTCCTGAACACGCTGCTCGTGCTCGTCTTCAGCGTGACCCTGACGATGCTGCTGGGCTCGATGGCGGCGTACGCGCTGGCCCGCTACGAGTTCCGGGGCAACCGGCTGATCTACTGGCTGTTCCTGTCGGGGCTGACTCTGCCGATCTACCTCGCCGCGGTGCCATTGTTCAAGGGCGTCTACAACATGAACCTGGTGTTTCCGCTGCTCGGCCCGAACAAGCACCTCACGCTGATCCTGGTCTATGTGGCCTGGTCGATGTCGTTCACCGTCTTCTTCATGCATTCGTTCTTCCGGACGCTGCCCGACTCGATCGCCGAGGCGGCCCAGGTCGACGGGGCCTCGCACACCCGGACCTTCTTCAGCGTCATGCTGCCGATGGCCAAGCCGGGTCTGATCAGCATCGGCATCTTCAACGTGCTGGGCCAGTGGAACCAGTGGTACCTGCCGACCCTGCTCATGCAGTCGGTCGCCGGCGAGCCGAAGCACCAGGTGATCGCCCAGGGGCTGATCGAGCTCTCGGTCAACCAGGGCTACAAGTCCGACTGGTCGGGGCTGTTCGCCGGCGTGACCATGGCGATGCTGCCGGTGCTCATCGTCTACATCGTCTTCCAGCGCCAGGTCCAGTCCGGCCTCACCGCCGGCGTCAGCAAGTAACCCCGCCCCACCTCCGGTCTCGACGCACTTTCCCGGAAAGAGTGGCTGTCCCGCCGCGGACAGCCACTCTTTTCGTGAAAGAGGGGCCGTGCCGGGGGTCAGGGGTGCCAGGAGCGCCAGAGGGCGGCGTAGGCGCCGTCGGCGCGGACCAGGTCGTGGTGGCTGCCGATCTCGGTGATCCGGCCGTCGGACAGCACGGCGACCCGGTCGGCGTCGTGCGCGGTGTTGAGCCGGTGCGCGATCGCGATGACGGTGCGCCCGGTGAGCACGGCCGCGAGGGCCCGCTCGGTCCGCCGGGCGGTGGTCGGGTCGAGGGCGGCGGTCGCCTCGTCGAGGATCAGCGTGTGCGGGTCGGCGAGCACCAGCCGCGCGAGCGCGAGCTGCTGGGCCTCGGCCGCGCCGAGTTGCCGGGCCCCGTCGCCGAGCGGGGTGTCCAGGCCGTCGGGGAGCGCGGCGTACCAGTCGGCGCCGACGGTGCGCAGCGCGGAGCGCATCTGATCGTCGGTGGCGTCCGGCGCGGCGAAGGCGAGGTTGTCGCGTACCGAGCCGATGAAGACGTGGTGTTCCTGGGTCACCAGGGCGATCCGGCGGCGGCGCTCGGCCGGGTCGAGGTCGGTGACCGGGCAGCCGCCGATGCTGACGACGCCGTGGCGGGGCGCGTCGATCCCGGCCAGCAGCCGGGCCAGGGTGGACTTCCCGGCCCCCGACGGGCCGACGACGGCCAGCCGCTCGCCGGGCCGGACCTCCAGGTCGATGTCGTGCAGCACGTCGTGGCCGGCGGCGTAGGAGAAGCGGGCCCCGCGTACGACGAGTCGCTCGTCGCGGGGGGCGCGCGCGGTGCCGGGCGCCTCCGGCGGCACCAGGCCGACCCCGAGCACCCGGGCGAACGAGGCGAAGCCCCGCTGCGCCTGCTCCGTCCAGAGCAGGAGCCGGTCCAGCGGTTCGATGGCCTGTTGCAGGTAGAGCGCGGCGGCCACCACCGCGCCCAGCGAGACGTCCCCCCGGGACAGCAGGTACCCGCCGACGAGCAGCGCCGCGGCGACCGGCAGCGGATAGCTGGCCTCCACCACGCTGAAGAAGACCGTCCGCAGCCCGAGCGTCGCGCGCCGCGCGGCCCACAGCCGGGCGATCCGGGTGGTGCCGCGGGCGATCCGCTCGTCGGCGAGGCGGAACGCCTCGACGGTGCGGGCGCCCTCGGCGGTGCTGGTCAGCGTCTCGGTCAGCGCCGCGGCCGCCGCGCCCTCGGCCAGGTACGCGGGGCTGGCCCGGCGCAGGTACCAGCGGGTCGCCACGCCGATCGACGGCAGCCCGGCCAGCGCCGCCAGGCCGAGCAGCGGGTGCAGCAGGAAGACCGCCCCGAACAGCAGCGCCAGCTGCACCGAGGCGATCACCATGGTGGGCACCACGTCCCGGACGGTGGTGCCCACGGTGGACACGTCGACCGAGCTGCGGGTGGCCAGTTCCCCGGAGCCGGCCCGCTCGACGACGGAGACGGGCAGCTCGAGCGTGCGGTGGACGAAGTCCTCGCGCAGCTCCGCCACGGCCCGCTCCCCGAACCGGTGGCCCGCGTACTGGGCGTACCGGGAGAGCACCGCCTGCACCAGGACCGCTCCGCCGATCGCCAGCGCCAGCCGGTCGACGGTGGCCACCCCGGCACCCCCGGTGACCCGGTCGACGATCCGGCCCAGCAGCCACGGCGGGGCGAGCCCGGCGACCGCGGCGGCGCTGTGCAGCGCCAGCACGCCCAGGACGGCGCGCCGGTGCCGGCCGATCAGGTCGCGCAGCGCCCGGCGTACGGCGCCGCGGTCGGCCACCGGCAGTCGGCTCACCGGAGGGCCCCCTCGGCGTCGGTGGGCCGGTCGACGTCCGGGTCGGCGCTGTCCCGCGCCACCAGCCGCCGGTAGCCGGGATCCCGGTCGAGCAGGTCGGCGTGGCCGCCCGTGCCGACGATCCGGCCGCCCTGCAGGTGGGCGACCGTGTCGGCCCGGCCGAGCAGCAGCGGCGACGTGGCCAGCACGAGGGTGGTCCGGCCGGCCCGCGCGGCCCCCAGCCGCTCGGCGATCCGCGCCTCGGTGTGCGCGTCCACGGCGGAGGTCGGGTCGACGAGGATGAGCACCTCCGGCTCGGCGAGCAGCGCCCGGGCCAGGCGCACCCGTTGGCGCTGGCCGCCGGAGAGCGTACGGGCCCGGGCGTCGAGCGGGGTGTCGAGCCCGTCCGGCAGCGCCTCGGCCACGTCCTCGGCGGACGCGGCGCGCAGCGCCGCCACCAGCCGCTCGTCGCCGCTCCCCGGCCCGCCCCGGTCGTCCTCGCCGGATCGGGGGCGCAGGACGTCGCGCAGCGTCCCGGCGAACAGGTACGAGTCGTGGTCGGCGACCAGGATCCGGGCCCGGACCTCGTCCAGCGCGATCCCGGTCAGCGGCACGCCACCCCAGGTGACGTCGGAGGCGACGTACCGGCCGAGCCGGTCGGCGAGCGCCAGCGCCTCGGCCGGGTCGTCCGCGGCGACCCCGGTCAGCCGCCCGGCGCGCACGGTCAGCCCGGTCACCGGATCGTGCAGGTCGGCGGGACCATCGGGTGTGGGCACCGCCTCCGACCGGCGGGCCGCCGGCACCCGACCCCGCTCGCCGGGCGCGGTCCGGGGGCCGCCGACGTCGGCCGGGACCAGGTCGAGCAGGGCGACGATCCGGCGGGCGGCGACCCGGCCGCGGATCAGTTCGTGGCTGCCCTCCAGCAGGAACCAGACCGGCACGACGAGGGTCGCCACGTATCCGTAGACGGCGACCAGCTCGCCGATGCTGATCTCGCCGGTGACCGCCATCCGGGCCGCCAGCCACACCACCGCCGCGAGGAACAGCCCGGGGATGGCGACCGTGGCCGCGTCGATCCAGCTGTTGACGGCGCCGACCCGGTAGCCCTCGGCGAGCAGGTCCCGGGACCGGGCGGCGTACCGGCGGGCGAACAGGTCCCGGCCGCCGACCCCGGCGAGGACGCGCAGCCCGGCGACGATGTCGCCGGAGCGGGCGGTGAGGGCGCCCTGCTGCTGCCGGTAGACCGACTCGGCGCGGTCGAGGCGGCGCAGCAACGGCCCGACCACCAGCCCGACCGCCGGCACGCCCACCAGCACGCAGAGGGCGAGGAAGGGGGAGATCGACCAGAGCACCACGGCGATGACCGCGTAGGCGACGACCGCGCCCACCCCCGGGCCGGTCAGCGTCAGTACCTGCGCCGTCCAGTCGATGTCGGAGCCGCCGACGGTGGCCACCTCGCCCGCGCCGACCCGGCGCGGCAGCACCGCGCCGATCCGGGACAGCTGCCGCAGCACGACGGCGGCCGAGCGGGCCTTGGCGTCCTCCCGGATGAAGGTCATCGTGCGGTGCCGCATGATGCCCAGGTAGGACAGGCCCACCCCCGCGACGACGATCGCCGCGACCCAGAGCCACAGGGCGCGGTTGTCGTGGGCGCGCAGCCCGTCGTCGACCGCGCGGGCGATCAGCCAGGGCCGCACCGACAGCCCGACCATCCAGGCCGTGCCGAGCAGGCTGCCGCGCAGCACCCGCCAGGGCTGGCAGCGGACCAGCCACCACATGTAGCGCAACGGCCCCCTGGTGTCCGGAGTGCCGGGCTCGGAATGGGGGATCTGCGGGGGCACCCGCCCACGCTACCGACCGGCGCGATGATCCACCGACCCGTCCGTCGGCTTCCCGGCCCGCACCGCCGGGCCTGTCCGGCCGGCCGGGGCGGGGCTCGCCGAGGGCCGGGGGCGGCGGTGCGGGCGGGCGGATCGGTCGGTGTCACACGGGCGAGGCAGAATCGCATCCGTGCTGGTGGCGGTGGTGGCGGACGAGCGGGGCGGGGGAGTCATCCAGCCTCTCGACGCCCAGGGGCGTCCCGCCGGCGCGGCCGGCGCCGTCGCCGACCTCGCCGCCGCGATCGCCGCGCGGGAGGCCGCCGAGCACCCGCGCTGGGTCTGGGCCTCGGGTGTCACGCTCTATCCGGCGCTGCTGCGCGCCGGGGTGCGGGTGGAGCGCTGCCACGACGTCGAGCTGACCGAGGCCCTGCTGCTCGGCCACGCCGGTCGCTGGGGCGAGCCGCGCTCACTCGCCGCCGCGCACGCCCGGCTCACCGGGGCCGCCGTGCCGCCCGACCCGCCGCCCCGGCCGCCCGCGCCGCCCGGGCACGGCCAGGGCGCGCTCTTCGACGCCGTCCCCGGGCCGCCGGGCCCGGGCATCGAAGCCCTGGTCGAGGTGTACGCCGACCAGCTCGCCCGGATCGCGGCCACGCCGCACCCGGGGCGGTTCCGGCTGCTGGTCGCCGCCGAGTCGGCCGGCGTGCTGATCGCGGTGGAGATGGGCGCCGCCGGCCTGCCCTGGCGCGCCGACGTGCACGACGCGATCCTCGACGAGCTGCTCGGCGAGGCGTCCCCGGTCGGCGGGCCGCCCCGTCGGCTCGCCGAGCTGGCCGCCCGGATCGCCGACGCCTTCGGCGTACGTCAGGTGCACGCCGACTCCCCGGCGGAGCTGCTGCGGGCGTTCGCCCGGGCCGGGGTGGAGCTGCCCAACACCCGGGCCTGGGTGCTGCGCGGCGTCGACCATCCGGCGGTGCCGCTGGTCCTGGAATACAAGGAGCTCTACCGGATCTGGACGGCGCACGGCCGGGCCTGGCGGGACGCCTGGGTCTCCGACGGCCGCTTCCAGCCGGAGTACGTCCCCGGCGGGGTGGTCTCCGGCCGGTGGGCCACCCGGGGTGGTGGCGCGTTGCAGATCCCCAAGGTGATCCGGCGGGCGGTGGTGGCCGATCCGGGCTGGCGGTTGGTGGTCGCCGACGCCGGTCAGTTGGAGCCTCGGGTGCTCGCGGCGGTCTCCGGCGACGTCCGGCTCGCCGCGGCCGGCGGGGCGGGCGACCTCTACGCGGCCCTGGCCCAGGACGCCTTCGCCGGCGACCGGGCCCGGGCCAAGGTGGCCCTGCTCGGCGCGATGTACGGCCAGACCGGCGGGTCGGCCGTGCCCGCGCTGGCGGTGCTCAAGCGCAGCTACCCGACCGCGTTCGGCTACGTGGAGGCGGCGGCCCGCACCGGCGAGGCGGGCGGCCTGGTCCGCTCCTGGCTCGGGCGCACCTGCCCGCCCGGCACGGCGGGGTTCGTCGACGGCGACGAGGCGGGCGTCGACCCGGACGTCGGCGCCGACCCGCAGTCCCCGCGTGCCCGGGCGGCCCGGTCCCGGGGGCGGTTCACCCGCAACTTCGTCATCCAGGCCACCGCCGCCGAGTGGGCCTCGACGCTGCTCGCCACGCTTCGGGGCGAGCTGGCCGGCACCGCTGCCGAGCTGGTGTTCTTCCAGCACGACGAGGTGATGGTGCACTGCCCGGCCGAGCAGGCCGAGGCGGTCGCCGCGGCGGTCGGCCGGTCCGGCGAGCGGGCCTCGGCGCTGCTGTTCGGGGACACGCCGGTCCGGTTCCCGCTGGATCTGTCCATCGTCGACTGCTACGCCGACGCGGCATAGCGCACAATTTTCCTATTTGCCCCGCTACCCGGTGCCGGGGGCGCTCGTTGGGTCCGGTGTGCGCAACGGGCCGGGCAGCTCTGCTCGGTCCGTCTTCACGACGGAGGTGGCGCAGCTGAACCGGATCGCAGGGATGATCATCGCAGCGGGCGGGGGACGCCGGATCGGCGGACCCGAGGCGCTCCTGCACCAGGGTGGCACGCCCCTGGTGAACCAGATGATCGACACGATGACCGAGGCGGGCTGCGAGCAGATCGTGGTGGTCCTGGGCGCGGCCGCCGACCAGGTGCGGGAGACCGCCGACCTGAGCCGCGTCACGGTGGTGGTCAACCGTGCCTGGGGCACCGGGGTCGGCTCCTCGATCCGGGCCGGCCTGGCCGCGCTCACCGACGAGGGGGTCGAGGCGGTGGTGGTCGTCCCGGTGGACATGCCGGGCCTCACGCCCGCCGCGGTACGCCGGGTGGCCGCGCTGCCGTATCCGGACGTGCTGGTCTGCGCCACCTACGACGGGCTGCGCGGCTACCCGATGCTCTTCGGCCGGCGGCACTGGTCCGGGATCGCGACCCTGGCCAGCGCCGACGTCGGCGCCCGGCCGTACCTGCTCGCGCACAAGGACCAGATCGTCGACATCGCGTGCGACTCGGTGGCCGACGGCAGCCGGGTCGACACGCCCGAGCTGATGGCGCTCTACGGCCTGACCGTCCCGCCGCAGCGCGTCGGCGTCTGATCCGTCCGTCGCGCATCCCGCGCGCCCGGCAGCGCCGCCTCGCCGATCCGGCGGATCACGCGACGGGTGGCACCATCGTTCGGTCCAGGTCGAAGAGGGCGGCGGCGCCGTCCCAGCACACCGCGCGCAACCAGTCGTCGCCCAGGTCGAGCCGGGCCAACCCGGCCAGTTGCTCGGCGTACGGGTAGGGGATGTTCGGGAAGTCGCTGCCCAGCAGCACCTTGCCGGCCAGCCCCAGCTCGCGCAGCCGGGGCAGTTCACCGGCCGGGAAGGGCATGAACCGGTCGAAGAACGGGGTGAACGCCATGGTGGTGTCGAGCCGCACCCGCTCGTACCGGTCCGCGAGGTCGAGGAAGGCGGCGTAGTCGGGCGCGCCGAGGTGGGCCACGATCGCGCTCAGCCGCGGGTGCCGGGCCAGCAGGGCCGCGAAGCCCGCCGGCCCGGTGTGCGTGGTGCCGACCGGGGCGTGCCCGGCGTGCACCACCACCGGCACGGCCGCGTCGGCGAGCAGCCCCCACACCTTGTCCAGCGCCGGGTCGGTCGGTGCGAACCCGCCGACCTGGACGTGCACCTTGAACACCCGGGCGCCGCCGTCCAGCGCCTCGGCGACGTACCGGGGCGCGTCCGGCTCAGGGAAGAAGGTCGCCGAGGGCAGGCACTCCGGCGTGGTCCGGGCGAAGTCCAGCGTCCACCGGTTCAGCTCCGCCGCCATCCCGGGCCGGTGCGGGTACGCCAGCGCGCTGAACGCCCGTACGCCCATCCGCCGCAGGTGCGCCACCCGGTCGTCGTCGCTCCACCGGTACCGGATCGGCCACTCGGTGCCCACCAGCGGCCCGGCCGCGTCGAAGTACGCCCACACCCGGCGCAGCAGCCGGGGCGGCAGGAAGTGCACGTGCACGTCGGCCAGCCCGGGAATGCCCAGGTGCCGGCAGAACGCCGGAACGTCGTCGTCGTCGGCCGGCACCGGCCCGCTGGTGGTCACACCTCGATATTGAACCGGTGCAGCACCGACGGCGCCACCAGCCCGACCGCGGCGAGCACGGAGAGCACGGTCAGCGCGGTGCGCAGCACGATCACCTCGGCCTTGCTGCCGGTCCGCAGGGCGATGCCGTTCGGCAGGCCGACCATCAGCCACATCCGCCGCTTGATCGGGATGGGCCACAGGATCGGCACCCCGGCCTTGGTGATCATGTCGCCGAGGATGTGCACGAAACAGCCCACCCCGACGGCCAGGCCGATCATCGGATAGCCCCGGTCGCCGGGCAGGTTGGCGAAGGTGAACCAGGCGGCGGCGGCCGAGGCCAGCGTGACGATGACCCAGCCGGCGCGCTCGGCCCACTCGTCGAAGAGCCCGCGCAGGGCCAGACCGATCATGAAGAACAGGATGCCCACCACGGCCCACTTGCCGTACGCCGCGCAGAGCGCGGTGGTGCCCCAGCCGACGAGGACGGTGAACGGCAGGGTGTGGGTCAGCGTCCGGTGGCCGTTGCTGCGGCGCGGGTCCCGGCTCAGCTTGGTGGCGTAGTAGACGCCGAGCGAGATCTTCTCCATCACCTCGGCGATGAAGAGCGAGAAGACCCCGAAGGTGCGGGCCACCGTCGCGCCGCCCTGGTTGCGGGTGACCTTGCCGGAAAGGTCGAGGTCGGGGAAGAGCGCCCCGCCGGCGCAGACCGCGGTGCCGACGGCCAGCGCCAGTGGCGACTGGTGGTAGTCGGCGAACTGGTCCAGCGCCCACGAGCCGGTCAGCCACACCGCCGCGCCGGACAGCGCGTGGGACGGTCCCATCATGTCGCGTCGCCCTCCCCAGGTTCTTGATCGACAAAGCTACGCCACTGTGTCAGAGCCGCCGCCGAGGGGCAATCACCCGGACGGTCCACAGGGGAGGGCGTCAGGCGGCGGGTCGGAAGCTCTGCCGGATCATCAGGAAGTATGTCGCGTTGACCTGCCAGTCGAACTCTTCTGTCAACCATGAGACGGTGTAGGCCCGGCCCGCCGCGACCGCCACGATCAACCGGGCGGTGTGCACCTGCACGCCGGCGGCGTTGAGCCAGGAGCACTCCCACAGCGCCCCGCCCCGGAACATGTCCAGCCGGGAGATGTCCACCCGGCGGTAGCCGGGCAGCGCCCCGTCGCCGGTCAACCGTCGCTCCTCGGCTCGCCAGTGGGCGACCGGGTCCGCCGGCGCGACGCCGGGAGCCACGCTGAGCACCCGTCCGCCGCCCGGCTCCCGGAAGCAGGTCACCGGGCCGTCGGTGAAGCGCAGCCAGCGGGCCGGGGCGGCGATCCGGAAGCCGGTCGCGTCCTCGTACCAGGTCCACCCCGCAACCAGCGCGGGCTCGCCGGTCGGCGGTGGCACGGAGGGGACCGGGGTGGCGTCCGCCGGGGCGGGCGTGCCGCACGGAAAGGCGACGGGCCGGACGGTGGTCGCGCCCCCGCCGCCGCCGGGGGAGGGCGACGCCCGGTCGCCGCCGCCGCGCAGCGCCGCCGCGATCCCGGCGCCGACCAGCAGCGTGCTCGCCACGGCCACCGCGACCAGCCCCTGCCGCCGGCGGCGCGCGCCGCCCCGGCGCGGCGTCACGACCGGGGCGGGTGTGGCGGCGGCCCACGGCACGGCGGCGTCTCCCCGTGCCGGCGGGCCTGCCGTCCCCTTGCCGCCGTCCCCGGCCGGCGCGTGTGTCGGGGCGTTCGTCGACGTCGGTGCGCCGCCCGCCGCCGGTCGGCCGGCGTCCCACGACGCGGGCAGCGCGGCGGCCGAGGTGCCACCCGGCTGCGTCCGGGGATCCGGAGTGGCGGGACGGGTGTGGTGAGGCGCCGGCCGGTCGATCGCCTCGGGGCGCCGGCCCGCCAGCGGCAACCGGGCGTCGGCGGCGGCGAGCGCCGCCCGCAGCAGCCGCTCGGCCTCGACCGCGGTCAGCCGACGCCACGGTTCGCGCTGCAACAGCCCCTCCAGCACCGGCCGGAGCGGCCCGGCCCGGCGGACCGGGTCGGGCGGCTCGGTGGCCAGCGCGCTCAGCGTCGCCATCGCGGTTAACCGGGCGTACGGGGACTGGCCCTCCACGGCCGCGTACAACGTCGCGCCCAGCGACCACAGGTCGGTGCGCGGGTCGGAGACGCCCTCCCGGGCCCGTTCCGGGGCGACGAACTGCGGTGAGCCGAACACCAGGCCCGGGCCGGTCATCAGGCCGTCCCCACCGTCGAAGGTGGCCAGCCCGAAGTCGGTGAGCATCACCCGCCCGTCGTCGGCGACCAGCACGTTGTGCGGCTTGACGTCGCGGTGCAGCACCCCGGCGGCGTGCGCGGCGCGCAGCGCGGCCAGCACCGCCAGCCCGATCCCCGCGACCCGCCCCGGCTCCAGCGGTCCGTCGGTGGTGAGGATCTGCTGCACCGAGCGGGACGGCACGTACTCCATCACGATCCACGGGCTGTCCCGGTCGTGCACCACGTCGTAGAGCCGGACCACGTTGGGGTGGTTCAGCCGGGCCGCGGTGCGCGCCTCGCGCAGCGTCCGCAGTCGCAGCTCGTCCCGTTCGGCCTCGTCGAGCCAGTTGGGCGGGACGACCTCCTTGACCGCGACCTCCCGGTGCAGCATCTCGTCGCGGGCCAGCCAGACCCGGCCCATCCCGCCGCTGCCGACCAGCTCGAGCAACCGGTACCGCCCGGCGACCAGCAGTTGCTGCACGACGCTCCCCCTCGGCTACCCCCGGTACACGATATCCAGCGGCCTGCGGTTTCTCATCCACAGCGCGGTCCGGTCCGGGGGTGCCGTCAGGTCGGCGAGACCTCCTCGGTGACCCGGCCGCGGAAGCTCTGCCGCACCACGGCGAACTGCCCGGTCGCCGCGGCCCAGTCGTCATCCGCCGTGCTCCAGCCGAGCAACCACCCGCCGGCCTCGTCGCCGGGCAGCAGCCGCAGCACGTGCTGCCGTTCGCCGAACGGGGCTGTCCAGCGGCACTCCCACTGCGCGCCCCGGCCGGCGGCCGCGCCGATCCGCACCTTGGCGTAGTGCCGCAGCGTGTCGGCGTCGACGAGCCGGCGCTCCTCCGATCGCAGCCAGGCGACCGGGTCGGGGTGCTCGGCGGTGACCGGCTCGACGCTGAGCGTGCGCCGACTGGACGGGTCCCGGAAGCAGGCGACCCCGTTCTCGGTGAATCGGAGCCAGCCGACCGGCACCGTGACCCGCCAGCCCTCCTCGACGTGCCAGGTCCAGCCGGCCGGTGGGCGGAAGCCGCCGTCGGCGGTGCCGGGCCGGGCGACGATCGGTTCGCCGATCGGGTGGGGGCGCAGACAGGGGAAGGGCGGTGGGTTCGGCGGAGGGCCGCCGTCCGGCGGCGGCGGCCGGCCCGGTTCCCGGCCGTACGGTCGGTCCGGCCCTCCGTCCCCAGTGGAGGTGGAGCCGCTGGTCGGCGAGCCGTCCGACTCGTCGTCGACGATCGCGAAGGCGGTGCCGATCCCGGTGGCCGCCGCCACGCCCAGCGCCGTCACCACCAGCGCCACCCGGCGCGGGGTGAGCCGCAGCCAGCCCAGGACGCGCGCGAGCACGGCGCCGAGGTCGACCCACGCGGCCGGACGTTCACCGGCCGCCGCCTCCCGGGCGGCGCGGGTGGCCCCGCCCTCCGCTTCGCCGGACCCGGCCGGACTCTTCTCGGCGGCGGGCAGCGCGGCGCCGGAGCGGCCCGGCGGGGCGTACGGCGACGACCGGCCACCGGACGATCCCGTGCCGCCACCGCCGGCTCCGGACCGGTCCGGCATGCCGGGCCAGGGCGGCGGTGGAGTCACGATGGCCGCCGAGCGGGCGACGGAGCGCACCACGGTGGGCGGCTCGGCGGCGGGCGCCGGCGGGTGCGCGGCGGCCGCGATCAGCCGGTCGGCCTCGTCGTGGCGGATCCGTCGGCGCGGGTCCCGATGCAGCAGCCCCTCCAGCGCCGGCCCGAGCGGGCCGGCGTGCGGCGCCGGGTCGGGCGGCTCGGTGGCCAGCGCCGCCAGGGTCGCCATCGCGGTGCTGCGGGCGTACGGCGCGCGCCCCTCGACGGCGGCGTGCAGGGTGGCGCCGAGCGACCACAGGTCGGCCTCCACGCTGGACACGCCCTCGGCGGCGCGTTCCGGGGCGACGAACTGCGGCGAGCCGAGGATCATCCCGGGCCGGGTCGTCAACCCGTCGCCACCGTCGAAGGTGGCCAGCCCGAAGTCGGTGAGCATCACCCGCCCGTCGTCGGCCATCAGCACGTTCTGCGGCTTGACGTCGCGGTGCAGCACCCCGGCGTCGTGCGCGGCGCGCAGCGCGGCCAGCAGCGCCCGCCCGATGCCGGCCGCGCGCACCGGGTCGACCGGGCCGGTGTCCTCCAGGACGGCCTGCAACGTCCGGGAGGGGACGTACTCCATCACGATCCACGGGTGGTCGTCGACCTGCACCACGTCGTAGACGCGGACCACGTTGGGGTGGTTGAGCCGGGCCGCGGTGCGCGCCTCGCGCAGCGTCCGCAGCCGCAGCTCGTCGCGCTCCGCCTCGGCCAGCCAGTGTGGCGGGACGACCTCCTTGACCGCCACCTCGCGGTGCAGGATCTCGTCCCGGGACCGCCAGACGCGGCCCATCCCGCCCCGACCCACCAGTTCCACCAGGCGGTACCGGCCGGCGATCACTACCTGCTGCACGGTTCTCCTCACCGTTGGCCGACGTACACCGTAGCCAATGGATCGGGGGAGACCTATCCGTCGTCGGGATCGGGCGGTTCAGCAGGCCGCCCCGTCCATTGCCAGCAGGTTTCCCTCGGGGATGGCGATGCGGGGCCGCCCGCCGGCCAGCAGCGTGGCGGCCCGCCGGGCCTGGAAGGTGCCGTGCTCGCGCCGGGCGGCGGCATAGCTGTCCGCGGTGCGGGCCGCGATGGTCGCCCAGCCGTACCGCCGGCTGACCATGGTCCGGGCGCGGCGGGCCACCCGGCGGGCGAAGACCTCGTCCCGCAGGAGCTGGTCCACCGCGCCGGCGAGGGCGTCCGGGTCGCTGTGCGGGAAGGTCACCCCGGTGACACCGGGCTCGACGATCTCGGCCAGCCCGCCGGTGCTGGCCACCGCCAGCGGCGCGCCGGCCGCCGCGGCTTCGAGGGCCACCATGCCGAACGGCTCGTAGAGGCTCGGCACCACGGTCGCGTCGGTGGCGGCCAGCACCGCCGGGAGCTGGGTGGCGTCCATGAAGCCGGCGAAGCGGACGGTGTCGCCCAGGTCGAGCCGCCGCGTCTGGTCCACCAGCTCCTCCCGGTACGGCCCGTCGCCGGCGATCACCACCCGCAGCCCGGGGTGTCGCCGGCGCAGGTGCGGCACCGCGTGCACCAGGTGCTGGACGCCCTTCTCGTAGACCAGTCGGCCGGCGTAGCCGACCAGGGGGCCGTGCCCGGCGAACCGGGCGCGGGCCGAGGCGACCGCCCGGGGACGGGCGTGCCAGGCCCGGTCGTCGACGCCGTTGGGCACCACGTCGACCCGTCCGGCCGGCACCTCGAAGAGCCGGGTGACCTGGTGGCGCATGTAACCCGAGCAGGCGATCACCCGGGCGGAGGCGTTGCTGAGCCAGTGCTCGACGCCGTGGATGGTGCGGTTCATCTCCTCCGGCAGCCAGCCCTGGTGCCGGCCGGCCTCGGTGGCGTGGATGGTGGTGACCAGGGGCAGGTCGAGGTGCTCGGCGAGGGTGATCGCGGTGTGCGCGACGAGCCAGTCGTGGGCGTGGACCACGTCGTAGTCGCCGGACTCGGCGGCGCGCAGCGCGGTGCGGGTCAGGGTGTGGTTGAAGGCCATCGTCCAGGCCAGCAGGGAGCCGGTGGCCAGCGGGAAGGTCACCGGATCCTCGGCGGCGCGCAGCACGCGCACGCCGTCGGCGTACTCCTCCAGGGGCGCGCCCTCGGCGTGCCGGGTGACGACGGTGACCTCGTGCCCGGCGGCGGCCAGGGCCACCGAGAGCGCGTGCACGTGCCGGCCGAGTCCACCGACGAGCACGGGCGGGTATTCCCAGGAGAGAATCAGCACCCGTTGGTGCCGGGCGGGGTGGATGTCGATCACGTCGGCGTCAGGTGACATGAAGCCCCCTTTGAGTTGTCCCCCGTACGTGCGGCGGAAGGCACCCCACCGGGTGCCCGCCGTCTCGCCTGGGTCGGGGCCCATCCTTCCGACCGCTGGATAACCAGCGGAGACGCCGTCGTTGCCGGTTTGTAACGCCTGTTTAGCGGGGCCTGCGGACCCGCAGCAGCTCGGCCACCGACCACGCCTGGAACGGGCAGCCGGTGGCGGCGTGCGGCGGGTTGCCTTCGGCCGTCTCGCTCACCGATCCTAGGCCATAATCCCCCAAATGGCCTTCAAGTCCGACCAAAAGGTCATCGGTGGGCAGACCGCCCTTCCGGTACGCGTCGACGAACGGTCCGATCAGCCACGGCCAGACGGTTCCCTGGTGGTAGGCGGTGTCCCGCTCGGCCGGCCCGCCCCGGTGCCGGCCGGCGAAGTCGGGGGAGTCGGGGGAGAGGCTGCGCGGGCCGAGCGGGGTGAACAGCCCGGCCGCCACCCGGCGCAGCACCGCCGGGTCCGGCTCCAGCGGGGCGTACGGCAGGGACCAGGCCAGCAGCTGGTTGGCGCGCAGCAGGTCGTCGTCGTGGTACTCCGCCCCGCCCAGCGGATAGGCCGGCGCCGGCGCGTCCACCACGTCGTGCAGCCAGCCGGCCGGCGACGGGAACCGCTTGCCGAACGCCTCCCGGGCCCGGGCGTGCAGCCGCCACAGCTCGGCCGCGTCCCGACCGGCCAGCTCGGTCAGCTCGGCCAGGCCGGCCAGGCCGTTGACCCAGAGCGCGTTCACCTCGACCGGCTTGCCGGTGCGCGGCGTCACCGGCACCCCGTAGACCCGCGCGTCCATCCAGGTCAGCGCGGTGCCCGGGGTGCCGCCCTGGGTGAGCAGGCCGTCGACCGGGTCGACCGCGATGCCGTACCGGGTGCCGGCCAGGTGCGCCTCGACCACCGCGTGCAGCGCCGGCAGCAGCTCGTCGCCCAGGTCGGTGTCGCCGGTGAGCGTGACGTGCCGGCTCACCGCGTGCAGGAACCACAGCGTCGCGTCGACGGTGTTGTACTCCACCCGGCCGGTGTCGGCCGTGTTCGCCAACATCCCCTCCGACAGCGTGGCCCCGTACGACCGCAGCAGCGCCCGCCCCTCGTCGGCCCGCCCGGTGCACAGGAACAGCCCCTCGTACGAGGTCATCGTGTCCCGCGACCAGGCCCCGAACCAGGGGTAGCCGGCCACCACGTCAGGCCCGGCGCCGGTGCGCACCACGAACGCGTCCGCGGCCAGGGTGAGAGTGGCCTCGACCGGGTCGGCCGGCTTCGCCGCCGCCACCACCGCCCGGTGCCGCCGCCGGGCCGCCGCGACCACCTCGGTCGCCGGCGGCGGCTCGTCGGCGAGGTCACCGGCCCAGGCCAGCACCGACACCGTGTCCCCGGGGCGGTCCAGCGCGCCAGCGAAGCGGCCCCCGTACCAGAGGTCCTCCTCCGGGTGCAGCCCGCGCGCGGCCTCCTCGCGGTGGTGCACGCCGAGCCACCACTGCCCCTCGGGCGTCCAGTCCGGCCCGGCCAGCCGGAACGAGCCCTCCACCACCGCGCCGCCGTCGACCGGCTCCATCCGGGGCGCCGGGCCGTCCGCACGGCGCTCGCCGTGCGCGTCCCGCCAGGTGCAGGCCGCCGAGAGCTCCAGCCGGACCGGGCCGCCGGCGACCAGCCGGTGCACCACCGCCACGCCGGCGCGGCCGTGGGTCATCGCCAGCTCCCGCTCGATCACCACGTCGCCGATCCGCCAGCGCCAGCGCGGCAGCCCGTCGACCAGCTCGAAGCGCTCCAGCAGCTCGAAGCCGCGCGGGTCGACCACGCCCGAGGACCACTCGTGCGCGCCGAGTCGCACCCGCGCCCCGGAGGGCAGGGTGACCGCCGGGTCGAGGCTCACCAGTCCCACCCGCCGGGACGCCGGCGTCTCGCCGGCCACCACCAGCAGACCGTGGTAGCGCCGGGTGCGCAACCCGCTCACCGTGCCCATCGCGTACCCGCCCAGGCCGTCGGTGACCAGCCACTCCCGGGTCGCCCCGCCGGCCAGTTCGCCGCAGACCTGCGGACCGAAACCGATCTCGATCAACTACTTTCCTCCTGCGGCCGCGAGGTGTGACGCGCCACGACGACAATGGCCCTTGTGGTGAAGTACCCGGGCGGCGTCGAAGATGTGCACGTGTTCACCGACTCCTCGCCCTCCGACGCACCGTCCCCCGACGCCGAGCGGCTCCGGCTGGCCCAGGCCGACGCCCGGGAGCAGGACTGGCGCGCATGGGGTCCCTATCTGTCCGAGCGGGCGTGGGGGACGGTACGGGAGGACTACAGCGAGCACGGCACGGCGTGGGACTACTTCCCCCACGACCACGCGCGGTCCAGAGCCTACCGGTGGAACGAGGACGGCATGGCCGGCGTCTGCGACGACCGGCAGACCTTCTGCTTCTCCCTCGCGCTCTGGAACGGCGTCGACCCGATCCTCAAGGAGCGGATGTTCGGCCTCGGCGGCGACGGCGGCAACCACGGCGAGGACGTCAAGGAGTACTGGTGGTACGAGGACTCCACGCCCACCCACTCCTGGATGCGCTGGCGCTACCACTACCCGCAGGCCGCCTTCCCGTACGACGAGCTGGTCGCGGTCAACGCGCTGCGCGCGCGGGACGAGACCGAGTACGAGCTGGTCGACACCGGGATCTTCGACGACGACCGGTACTGGGCGGTGACCGTCGACTACGCCAAGGCGTCCCCGACCGACATGTGCATCCTCGTCACGGTCGCCAACAGGGGCGACGAGGCGGCCACCCTGCACGTGCTGCCGCACCTGTTCTTCCGCAACACCTGGGCCTGGAGGCTGCCCGGCGCCGACCGGGTGCCCCGGCTGGTCGGCGAGGGCTCCCGGCTGGTCGGTGAGCACTGGGTGCTGGGCCAGGTCCTGCTGGAGGGCGACGGCGCGCCGACCCCGCTGCTCTGCGACAACGACACCAACGCCGAGCGGCTCTGGGGGCTGCCGGGGCGGTCGCCGTACCCGAAGGACGGCATCAACGACCACGTCGTGACCGGCGCGGCCACGGTCAACCCGGCGCGGGAGGGGACGAAGGGGGCGCTGCACTACGTCCTCGAGGTGCCCGCCGGCGGCCAGCGGCAGATCCGGCTGCGGCTGACCCGTACCGCCCCGCCGCCCGGCACCTCCCCGCCACCCCCGGCGGACCTGCGCGACGGCTTCGACGCGGTGCTCTGGGCCCGCCGGGCCGAGGCCAACCGCTTCTTCGCCGGGATCATTCCGGCGGCGGCCAGCGCCGACGAGGCCCTGATCGCCCGGCAGGCCATCGCCGGGCTGATGTGGGGCAAGCAGTTCTACCACTTCGACGTCAAGCGGTGGCTGGAGGGCGATCCCGGCTCCGCGCCGCCGCCGGCCGGTCGCCGGCACGGGCGCAACAGCGCCTGGTGGCACATGAACAGCTTCGACGTGTTTTCCATGCCCGACCCCTGGGAGTACCCCTGGTACGCCGCCTGGGACCTGGCCTTCCACTGCGTGAGCATCGCCCGGGTCGACCCGGGCTTCGCCAAGGACCAGCTGCTGCTCCTGCTCCGCGAGTGGTACCTGCACCCCAACGGGCAGATCCCGGCGTACGAGTGGGCCTTCGGCGACGTCAACCCGCCGGTGCACGCCTGGGCGGCGCTGAAGGTGTTCGAGATCGACGGGGGGCGTGACCACGAGTTCCTGGCCCGGGTGATGCACAAGCTGCTGCTCAACTTCACCTGGTGGGTCAACCGCAAGGACACCGGCGGCAACAACGTCTTCGAGGGCGGTTTCCTCGGGCTGGACAACGTGGGCCCGTTCGACCGGTCCGCCGCGCTGCCGGTGGCCGGGGTGCTGGAGCAGTCCGACGGCACCGGCTGGATGGCGATGTACGCGCTCAACCTGCTGGACATGGCCATCGTGCTGGCCGAGCACGACCACGCCTACGTCGACACCGCCACCAAGTTCTTCGAGCACTTCGCGTACATCGCGGCGGCCGCGTACTCGCAGGGGCTCTGGGACGACGAGGACGCCTTCTTCTACGACGTGCTGCGGCTGGCCGACGGCAGTCAGGTGCCGCTGCGGGTGCGTTCGGTGGTCGGCCTGCTGCCGCTGGCCGCCACCACCCGGCTCACCGCGAAGACCCTGCAACGCCTGCCCGAGCTGGGCGCCCGGCTGCGCTGGTTCCTCACCCACCGCCCCGAGTACGCCGACGTGATCGGCGCCCGCCGGCTCGGCCCGGACGGCCGCCAGCAGCGGCTGCTTTCCATGGTCGGCCCGGAGCAGGTGGTCCGGCTGCTCGCCCGGATGCTGGACCCCGACGAGTTCCTCTCCGACTACGGCCTGCGCACGCTGAGCCGCGCCCACCTGGACAAGCCCTTCTCGGTGACCCTGGGCGGGCAGGAGTTCGCCGTCGGGTACGAGCCGGCCGAGTCGACCAGCGGCCTGTTCGGCGGCAACTCCAACTGGCGGGGCCCGATCTGGATGCCGACCAACTTCCTGCTGATCAGCGCGCTGCGCGACTACGCCGCGTTCTTCGGCGACGACCTCCAGGTGGAGTACCCGACCCGCTCCGGGCGCAAGTGCACGCTGGACGAGATCGCCGACGACCTGTCGGCCAGGCTGATCTCGCTGTTCACCCGGGACGACTGGGGGCGGCGGCCGATCTACGGCGCCGCCCAGCTCTTCCAGACCCACCCCGACTGGCGGGACCTGATCTGCTTCCCGGAGTACTTCCACGGCGACAACGGCGCCGGCCTGGGGGCCTGGCACCAGACCGGGTGGACCGCGCTGGTCGCGGACCTCATCCTCACCCTGCGACGCTGACCGGCCGGGGAGAGTCGCCAATCCGTCACCGGACGATGACCGCAGGTGACCGTCGTTAGCATCGACCGGGTGTCGCCCACCGACCCGGACGCCGAGCCGGCCGAGCCGAACCAGCCGGCCGCGCCGGCCGAGTCGAACGCGCCGGCCGAGTCGAACGCGCCGGCCGAGCCGGCCGAGTCGAACGCGCCGGCCGAGCCGGCCGAGTCGAACGCGCCGGCCGAGCCGGCCGAGTCCAACAAGCCGGCCGCGACGGACGAGCCGGCCGAGCCGGCCCGGGTCGTGGCGGCCGCCCGGCTGCTGGCCGAGGCCGAGGGGTGGGCGGCGGTGACCCGCCGCCGGCTGGCCGAGCGGACCGGGATCGACATCGAGACCCTGTACCGCCGCTTCCCCGATCCGGCCGCGCTGGTGGCCGCCGTGGCCCTGCGCGGCTTCGCCGACCTGGCGGTCGCCCTCGCCGCCGCCCGGGAAGCGGCCGGGGAGGACGGCGCCTGGCCGGCGGTGGTGACGACGTACCTGGACTTCGCGTACGCCAACCCGGAGGTGTACGACGCCATGCTCGCCCACACCCCGGACCTCACCCTCGGCCGCGACCCGGCGCCCGGCGCGCCCCGTGCCGCCTTCGCCGAACTGCGCGCCGTGCTGACGCCGCTGGCCGCCGGACGCGACCCCGACACGCTCGCCGAGATCGGCTGGGCCCTCCTGCACGGCACCGTCATGCTGACCCGGGGCGGCCGGCTGCGGCCGGAGACCCAGGAGCAGCGGGAGCAGCTGATCGCGGCGGGGCTGTTCGCCACGCCCTGACGGGGCGGGGTCGGCCTCGTGCCGGGCGCCACGCGGCGGCGTAACCCGGATGACCTTCGCCGGCGGCGCGCAGTAGCGTGTCCCGGACGCCAGACCGGGAGGGGGACCGATGGAACAGCGCCGGGACGCGGTGGTGCTCGTCTTCGACGCCGACGACACGCTCTGGGAGAACAACGTCGTCTTCGAGCGGGTGATCGACGACTTCCTGGACTGGCTGGAGCACCCGACGCTGGACCGGGCGCAGATCCGGGCGGTGCTGGACGACATCGAACGCGCCAACGCGGTGGCCCACGGGTACGGCAGCAAGGTCTTCCTGCGCAGCCTCGGCGAGTGCCTGGAGCGGCTGCGCGAGCGGCCCGCCACCGAGCGGGAGCGCCGGGAGATCGACGAGCTGGCCGCCGCGCTCGTCGCCCACCAGGTGGAGCTGATGCCCGGCGTCGCCGACACGCTGGACGCCCTCGCCGGCCGGTACGACCTGCTGCTGCTGACCAAGGGCGACCGGGAGGAGCAGCAGCGCAAGCTCGACGCCTGCGGGCTGCTGCACCACTTCGACGCCGCGCACATCGTGATGGAGAAGGACGTCGACACCTACCGCTGGCTTGCCCGCGAGCACGGCTTCGACCCGGCCCGCGCCTGGATGATCGGCAACTCCCCGAAGTCCGACATCCTGCCCGCCCGGGCCGCGGGCATGAACGCGGTGTTCATCCCGAACGACAACACCTGGGTGCTGGAGTACGACGAACTCGACCCGGCCGACGAGGGCGTGCTGCGCCTGAAGGAGTTCACCGACCTGCTTCGGCACTTCTGAACGCGCACGGGCCGGTAACGTCCGGTAGGTGCCCCTGACGTTCCCCTCGCACCTGGCGCCGGTGCTGCCGCTCAAGCTGTGGCGACCGCGCTGGTTCGACGGGGTCGCGCTGGCCACCGGCGCGGTGTCGCCGGACGTCGCCTACCTGTTCACCGGCACCGGCATCGAGCTGGGCGGGCACACCCACACCGCGGGCGGGGTGCTCTGGTGGGGTCTGCCCGTCGCGCTGGCCTACGCCTGGATCGTCCGCCGCACGGTGGCCGGGATCGCGGTGCACCTGCCCGGCGACCGGCTCTTCGCCTGGCGGGATCTCGCCGCCCTCGGCGCGGTCCGGCACCCCTGGCAGGTCACGGTCTGCTCGGCGCTGATCGGCGCGGCCAGTCACGTGCTCTGGGACCGGGTCACGCACACCGAGCGCTGGCTGCGGCTGGTCGGGATCGAGGACTTCCACGCGCACACCGGCATGTACTGGTGGTTCTTCTCGGACCTGGTCAGCACCGCCGTCGGCGGCGTCGTGGTGGTCGCCCTGGCGCTGCGGGCGGCCCGCCGGGGTGAGATCTTCCAAGGGGTACGACCGCCCGCGCCGCCGGCGCGGCCCGCTGTCTTCTGGGCAGTGGCCCTGCCGGTCACCGCCGCCGGGGCGACGGTGCTGCCGCTGCTGCCGGCGGCCACCGTGCCCGCTCCCGCCGGGGTCCGGCTGCTGCACCTGGGGGCCCTCGCGCTCATCGCCGGCGCCGCCGCGGCGGGAGCGCTCTCCGTCGGCCGGACGGCCCCTGGCCGGACGGGTCGCTTCGAGGAGAAACAGCGTCAACCCGGTTAGCCGCGTTACGCGGACATGCCGCATTTCAGGATTGGTATCAATCACATTCGGCGGAGCCCCGGAATGCTTGTCCGAGCGGCGGCCGGATGCCTAACCTGGGCGCGCGTTCACGGCTCTTCGGGGTGAGTCGGGAGCGCACCGAAGTCCGGTAGTTGGGCACCGTGGAGCTGAGTGCAGGCGGGCCGGCTCGCCGTGCTGAGCCCGGCGTGGGCGGCGTGCCACGCCCGCCGTGCTCGCAGCGGCGATTCCGCTACCACACCGGACGGCTGGTGGTCAGGGCCGGGGAGTTGCGGACCCGGTCCTGACCCGCCACCAGAACTGTTGACGCGTCGATCCTCTTCTCCACCGGAAAGAGAAAGCGTCGCGAGCCTCTCCCGCGTTACATCGACCCGCCGAAATTGTGCGACGAGATCCGTCACCATTTCCGGGACACCGGGAAGACGGCCGGGATGCGATCATCTGGCGAATGGAACCGACTCCTATCGCCGGTGGCCCCGTCGGGACGACGACGGGCCGGGCGAAGCCGATCCCGCCGCCCAACCGGGCCTCCCGGTTGACCACCCTGCCCGCCGCGACCACGCAGGTGGTCGTCGTGACCGGCGACGGCTACAGCACCACCTACGCCACCCTGGAGACGTTCCACAAGGTCAACGGCCACTGGGTGGCGGTGTCGGCGCCGCTGCCGGCCCGGATCGGCTCGAAGGGCTTCAGCGACAACCACCTGGAGGGCGTGCCGAACACCCCCACCGGGGTCTACTCGTTCGGCCCGACCATGTACGGCATCGGCGCGAATCCCGGCGTGCGCTACCCCTACCACCAGGTCGTGCAGTACGACTGGTGGAACGAGAACCCGGACTCGCCGGCGTACAACACGTTCCAGCACACCACCACCAACCCGGGTGGCTGGAGCGAGGCGCTGTGGACCGAGAAGCCGGCGTACACCCACTTCGCGGTGATCACGTACAACATGTCGCCGAACGTGGCCGCGCCCGTCCCCGGGAAGGGCAGCGGGATCTTCCTGCACGAGTACAGCACCTCCGGCGGCAACGCCACCGCGGGCTGCGTGAGCATGTCCCACGCCAACCTGGTCTCGGTGCTGAAGTGGCTCGACCCGGCCCGCTCGCCGCGCATCGTCATGTGCCCGGTGCAGAACCTGGGCCGCTACTAGCCCTCGATCACCCCGCGAGCCCCCGGCGCCCACGCCGGGGGCTCGTTCCGTCGCGCGCACCAGCGCACTGTCACCGGGCGATACCTCAGCGATAGCGGCCCGCGTATCGATCGTTCCTAGCCTCCACCCGACGTGTCTGTAGAGGACCGGAGGGTAACGGTGAAGAGACGATCACGAGGTCCCCTCGTCGGGGGACTGGTGCTGGCGTTGGTGGCCACGGTGGGCTGGATGGAGGTGCCGGACGACCAGCGCGGCGGTGCCGTCCCGGTGGCGAAAGCCGAGGAGGACGACGGCTTCTTCTCCAAGCTGGACAATGCCGCGCGGGACCTGGTCGACGGTGGGCCGCGCAAGGCCAGGCCGGAAGTGGTCGGCGCTGGCCTGACGGTGAGCGAGCAGCCGCCGCCGGCGAAGAACTGGCCGGCGCAGAAGCGGGTCAAGGAGCTCACCGGGAAGCGGACGGCGAACACCAAGGTCTACCAGCTTTCCGACGGGCGCACCCAGGCGGAGATCTCGGCGGTGCCGCTGCACTACCGGGACGCCAAGGGCAAGTTCCAGCCGATCGACACGAAGGTCCGCCCGGCCACGGAGAAGGGGTACGTCCAGGGCAACAGGACCAACACCTTCACCAGCCTCTTCGGTGACAGCTCCAAAGAGCTGGCCCGTTTCGAGAAGGACGGCCGGAGCATCGAGCTGGGCCTGGCCGGCGCTGCGAAGGCTGTGACGCCGAAGGTCTCCGGCTCCACGGTCACCTACCCGGGGCTCGCCGGCGGCGCCGACGTCGTCTACGACGTCACCTCCACCGCACTCAAGGAGAAGATCGTCCTGCACCGCGCCCCGACCGGGCCGGTGTCGTACACCTTCACGCTGGACACCGCCGGCCTGACCGCGCAGCAGCGGGCGGACGGCTCGATCGCCTTCGTGCGTCCGGGTGGCGGTGAGCCCGCCTTCGTGATGCCCGCGCCGTTCATGTACGACGCGAAGGACGACAAGTCGTCCCCGCACGGCAAGGTGTGGAGCGACAAGGTCACCCAGCGGGTGCAGCAGATGTACGGGCAGACGTCGGTCACCTTGTCCGCCGACGCCGGCTGGTTGGCCGACCCGGCGCGGGTGTACCCGGTGGTCATCGACCCGACCATCAAGGTGCAGCCGGTGCCGACCGACGCCCAGGACGTGCAGATCTACTCGGGCGCCACCACCACGAACTACAACGACACCTACCAGCTGAAGGTCGGCACGACCGACACGCAGGCCTGGCGGTCGTTGCTGAAGTTCAACCTGGACTCGATCCCGGCGAACACGCCGATCAGCGACGCGCAGCTGCAGCTGTACTACTCGCAGACGCACACCACCTACGCCGCCGACGTGCCGATGCAGGCGCACCGGGTGACCGCGGACTGGACCGAGGGGTCCGCGACGTGGGGAACCATGAGCACCAAGTTCGCCGGTGCGCCGGCGGCCAACGTGGTGACGAAGGACGACGGCGATTCCGGGACGTCGGTCACCGGGTCGTGGCCGTACTCGGGAAACACGACGTTGACGCCGAAGGCGGTCAACAGCGACTACCGCTTCCACGGCAGCAGCCTCGCGACGGACACCCACACCTGGGTGCCCACCATCACCGAGTCGGGTGACTACCAGGTCGAGGTCCACTACGTGGCTGCCTCGGACCGTCCGACCAACGCCCCGTACACGGTCCACTTCTCCGGCGGTTCGAAGAGGTACGAGGTCAACCAGACCACGCCGGACAGCCAGGGCAAGTGGGTGACGCTGGGTACGCATCCCTTCGTGGCCGGCACCACCGGCAAGGTGGTGCTCAACGGCGTGCCCGGCACGTCAGCGAACGCCGACGCGGTGCGGTTCACCAAGGCCGGCGCGGTCAAGAAGTACGCCCAGTCGAGCGTGTGGAACTCGTTCCCGGTGCGCAACCTGGTCCAGGAATGGGTCAACGGCACCTCCAACTACGGGTTCATGGTCAAGGCTCTCGACGAGGCGACCAAGGGCAAGGGCGGGCCGGTCTACGAGGCGTCCGAGTACGCCTACAACAACGACCGGCGGGACTTCAACCTGCCGAAGCTGGTGGTCACCTACGGCCGGCCGGGTGTCACGGTGAACCCGCCGACGACGATCACCTCGACCGGTGCGGTGCTGGACTGGCCCGGGTACGTCGACCCGTCGACGGCGATCGGCGACAACATCGTCGAGTACCAGGTGCACCGCAGCGTCCACCAGAACTTCGAGCCCTCGGCCACGACGTTGATCTCGCCGGTCTCCTCGGCCACCCGCTCGTACCAGGACACCACCGCGGTGCCGACGGCGGCCGACAACACCGACCCGATGGCCCGGAAGTTCTACTACTACATGGTCGCGGTCAAGACCCAGGACGGTCAGGTCATCGCCGGCCCCACCCAGCAGGCCATGCTCCCGAAGGCCGGCCAGATCACCCGGATCTACCGCAGCGCGGCGACCGACGCGACCGGCTCCAACGGCGTCATCGACACCACGCTCTCGGCGGCCCGGCCGACCGAGAACGTCGACTCCTACGACGGCGACCCGTACGTCAGCCCGGGCAACAACTCCAGCTGGTTCGGCGACACCCGGGGCCTGATCAAGTTCCCCGCCCTGGCCGGCATCCCCACCGACGCGCAGATCGTCGACGCCGACCTGCGGATGTACAACAACGCCCTGTATCCGGGCACCGACACCGACGAGTACGTCGACGTCTACAAGCTCAAGCGGGCCTTCAACGAGACCAAGGCCACCTGGAACAGCTACGACGGGGTGAACGCGTGGACCACGGCCGGTGGTGACTACGACACTGCCTGGAAGGCCAGCTTCAACGGCTTCACCAACGACCCCGAGTGGGAGAACTGGGACGTCACCACCGCGGTGAAGGGGTGGCACACCACTCCGACGACCAACTACGGCCTGCTGCTGCGCCAGCGCGACGAGGTCAACCAGACCGCGCGGGCGATGCTGCTCTCCGCCGAGGGCGCCGAGCCGCTGCTGCGCCCGACGCTGGAGGTGACCTACCTCGAGCAGACCGCCGAGTCGACGTACTACGCCGCCTCGACGCCGCAGACGCTGACGCCGAACGCCACGTACACCCTCCCGGTGACCGTGTCCAACCCCACCCTGGCGCCCTGGAACACCACCGACTGGGAGCTGACCTACGACTGGAAGCGGCTCAACGAGACCGGTGCCCTCGTCGACGCCACCGACGAGAGCTACGAGCTACGTACCCCGCTGCCCAAGAACGTGCTCGCCGGTGCCACGGTCGACGTCACCGCACAGGTGAAGACCCCGCCGTCGTCGACCGACGGCAACAAGCGCACCGAGTACGTCCTGAACTGGGACCTGCGTAAGAAGCTGGACGGCAGCAAGCTGTCGGCGTCCTCGCCGATCAAGGGGCTGCCGCAGAACGTGGCGGTGGAGGAGCCCACCTCCGACCAGCTCGGCCTGGAGAAGTTCTACTCGTACGCGGGTAAGAACACCGGCGCCGGCGGGACCCTGATGAACAACCTGTACGCCGGCAACACCGTCTGGTCGTACAACGCGATCAACAACCCGTCGCGTGGCCTGTCGACGTTCGTCCGGATGTCCTACAACTCGCTGGACACCACCGACTCGGTCGCCGGTTTCGGCTGGTCGCTGCAGGCGTCGTCGATGATGCGCCTGGGCACCCCGCTGGACTTCCACCCCAACCCGAACCCGACGAAGGTCACCCTGACCGACGGCGACGGCACCAGCCACTGGTTCACCTGGGACGCGGCCACCTCGGAGTGGAAGAGCCCCAAGGGCGTCAACCTCTACCTGCAGAAGTACAGCACCGTCGACTGCAAGCCCAACGTGCAGGAGCGCAAGGCCTGGGTGCTGACCAAGCCGGACCGCACGCAGTTCTTCTACGACTGCGAGGGCTTCCTCTCCAGCACGGTCGACAACAACGGCAACGAGATGCTCTTCACCTACGAGGAGCGCAAGAGCAACAACAAGCCGACCAAGTTCCTCAAGTACATCACCGACCCGACGGGCCGGATCACCCTGACCCTGGACTACTACGCCAAGGGCCAGACCTACGACTACATCAACGACACCACCTGGGCCCGGGTGTCCGGTGCGACCAACCTGACCAACCCGAAGATCATCGACCACGTCTCGCAGATCACCGACATCTCGGGGCGCAAGCTCACCTTCACCTACACGGACAAGGGTCTGCTCGGTGAGCTGATCGACGGCGCCGGCTCCACCAACGGCACGCCGAAGACGTTCAAGTTCCGCTACGACATGACGCAGGGGAACAAGAACGTCAAGCTGGTCAAGGTCACCGACCCGCGGGCCAGCGCCACCGGTCAGGCCTACTCCACCGACCTGGTCTACAACTACCCGCAGGCCGGCGACGACCCGAAGTGGCACTGGCGGACCAAGTCCTACACCGACCGGCTCGGCCACCCGACGACGTTCGGCTACGTCGACCCGGACGCCACCAACAACATCCAGACGACGGTCACGGACGCGGAGAACCACGCCACGACCTACCTGATGGACGGCTACGGACGGTCCATCCAGACCACCAACGCCAAGAACGAGGTCACCAAGCTCGGCTGGGACGACGATCACAACGTCACCCGGCTCGAGGAGGCCAACACCGCCGTCTCCACCTGGGAGTACGACACCAAGACCGGTTACCCGACGGTGGTGAAGGACGCCGAGGCGGTCAGGAACGGCTGGCCGGGCACGGTGCTGACCTACCAGCGCCAGCTCAACGGCTACGTCGCGGAGGTGCTCACCAAGACCAGCTCGGAGGGTCGTAAGTGGAGCTTCGCGTACACCGCCGAGGGTGACATCGAGTCGGTCACCGACCCGCTGGGCAACACCACGGCGACCGTCGGCGACTACACCAGCACCAACACCTACGACGAGTGGGGTCAGCTCCTCACCGCCAAGGACGCCAGGGGCAACATCACCCAGTACGGCCCCTTCCACGTCAGCGGCTACCCGACGACCATCAAGGACGCCGGCGACGGGTTGTCGTACTTCACGTACGACGCTCGGGGCAACGTCACCGAGGTCAAGAACGGCAAGAACGCCAAGGTCACCCAGGCGTACGACACCTTCGGCCGCCCGACCACCAAGGTCGAGCCGGTGGACGCGGCCAACGGCCGCTACATCACCACCACGGCCCCGGAGTACGACCAGAACGACAACATCACTAAGGCATACGCGGCCAACGGGACGGCGTCGACCTCGGTCTACGACCGGGCGGACCAGGTCCTCGAGACGCTGGCTCCGAAGGACGAGGCGACCGACCCGGAGCGGAAGACCACCACGACGTACGACAAGGTCGGCAACGTCCTGACCGTCACGGAGCCGCAGGGCAACCTGACCGCGACGGTCGGCGACTTCACGACGACCACGAAGTACGACGTGATCTACCAGCCGATCGAGGTCACCAACGGTCTCGGCCAGAAGGTCAGCTCGGAGTACGACAACGTCGGCAACGTCAAGGTCCTCTACGACGCCAAGAAGAACGCCAGCGCCGCGGACGACTTCACCACGAAGTTCGACTACGACTGGAACCACCGGGTCGTCAAGACCACGGACGCGCTCGGCAAGTTCACCACCGCCCGCTACGACAAGGACGGCCTGACGGTCGGCAGCACCGACGCGGACGCCAACGAGTCGCTGGCGAAGTACGACGCCCGCGGCGCGCTGGTGGAGTCGAAGGTGCCGCACAGCAAGGACGGCGCCGGCACCATCACCTACCGCACCACAAAGTACGAGTACGACCAGGTCGGCAACCAGACGAAGGTGATCAGCCCGCGCGGCGTGAACACCGACGACGCCGTCGACGCCGACGACTTCGCCACCCAGAAGGTGTACGACAAGCTCAACCGCGTCGCGGAGGAGTGGTCGGCCTACGACAAGGACGACAGCCGCTACAACACGCCCAACAAGACCATCTACACGTACGACTCGGTGGGCAACCTGGAGAAGGTCAGCGCGCCGCCGTCGGACGGGCAGACGGTCCGCAACGACACCACCTACACGTACTACGACAACGGGTGGACCAAGACCACGGCCGACCCGTGGGACATCACCACGTCGTACGACTACAACGACCTGGGTCAGCAGATCAAGACCACGCTGACCTCGGCCGGTGGGTCGCAGTCCCGGACGATGACCTGGGACTACTTCCCCTCGGGCAACCAGAGGGGTAGGTCGGAGGACGGCCTGCCGGTCGGCAAGGACGTGGTCCTGGTCGACAACTCCGACACCCACAACACCGCCACACAGGGCACCTGGACGAGCGGCGCCGCCCAGGGCAACTACGGCTACGACGTGGCCACCGCGCCGGCGGGTAGCGGCACGGCCCAGTTCAACTGGCAGCTGAACATCCCGCAGGGCGGCAACTACGACGTCTTCGTGCGGTATCCGCAGGTCAGCGGTGCGGCGACGGACGCCAAGTTCACCATCACCTACAGCGGTGGCGCCAGCGTCACCAGGACGGTGAACCAGACCCAGGGCGCCGGCACCTGGATCAACCTCGGCAAGTACGCGTTCGTCGAGGACGGTGTCCAGAAGGTCACCCTCACCGACCAGGCGACGGGCAAGGTGGTCGCCGACGCGGTGAAGCTGGTGCGGGACAACGCCACCGACGTCGACAACGAGAAGAAGGAGTTCACCTACAAGTACAACCCGAACGGGATGATGGTCGAGGTCAAGGACCTCAGCCCGGGCGCGCAGATCAACCGGTACGAGATCGGGTACGACGACCTCAACCAGATCGACTCGGTCAAGGAGTTCGTCGGGACGGCGACCACCCCGAAGAACACCACGTCGCTGACGTACGACCCGAACGGCAACCCGCTCACCTCGACCCACGACCTGACCTGGTCGAAGATCGAGTACGACGAGCGCGACATGGTTGCCAAGGTGACCAACGCCGACTCGGCGACCGCCGGTAACCAGCAGATCTCGACGTTCACCTACACCGCCCGCGGGCAGATGCTCAAGCAGGCCAAGCCCAACGGCAACACGGTGGACTTCGAGTACTACCTGGACGGCGCCACGAAGCGTCAGCTGGAGAAGACCTCCGGCGGGGCGACGGTCGCCGAGCACAACCTGGAGTACTCGGCCAACGGGCACCCGTCCCGGGACGTCATGAAGTTGATGAACGCCGACAACTCGGCGGACCACATCGACAACACGTACGTCTTCTCCTACGACCCGCAGGACCGCATCAGCCGGCTCGACAAGACCGGTGACAGCAGCTCGGTGGAGTCGTACACCTACGACGCCAACAGCAACACGGTGGCGCAGACGATCGAGGGCGCGACCAGCACCAGTAAGTACGACCGGAACCGGTTGCACTCGACCACCTCTGGTGGGGTGACGTCGACGTACAACTACGACCCGTTGGGTCGCCTCGACACGGTGTCGATGGGTGGGCAGCGGGCGCAGAAGTACTACTACGACGGGTTCGACCGGACGGCGAAGACGACTGCGGGTATCGGTGCGACGGCGAAGTCGACGACCTACGTGTACGACCCGTTCGACCGGACGGTGTCGCAGACGACGGGGTCGAAGACGACGGCGTTCACGTACCTGGGGATGGACAACCAGGTGCTGCGGGAAGAGGTCGAGGGTAAGGCGACCAAGTCCTACCAGTACGCGCCGTGGGGTCAGCAGCTCACGCAGATCAAGCACAAGGACGATGGATCGCGGGAGTACTCGCAGTTCATCTACCGCCCGCGTGGCGATGTCGTCGGTATCACGAAGGAGGACGGTAAGACTCGGGCGACGTACGGCTACACGGCGTACGGCAAGGATGACGAGTCGCAGTTCACGGGTGTGGACAAGCCGGGTGCGCAGGCCGAGGGTGAGGAGCCGTACAACGCGTTCCGGTTCAACGCCTCCCGGTGGGACGTCGGCTCCGGCACGTACGACATGGGGTTCCGTAACTACGACCCGGGTCTGAACCGGTTCCTGACGCGGGATTCCTACGGCGGGGCCATGGCGGACATGGGCCTGGCTACGGATCCGTTCACCGGCAACCGGTATGCGTTCGCCGGTGGTAACCCGGTCAGCTTCGTGGAGTTGGACGGGCACCTGTTCGGGATGTCGTGGTCCGATGTCGGTCACGCCGCCCTGGACGTGGCGGGCATGGTGCCGGTGATCGGTGAGGTTGCCGACGTTGCCAACGGCATCTGGTACCTGGCCGAGGGCAACTACGTCGACGCAGCGATGTCGATGGCTTCCGCTATCCCGCTGGCGGGGAACGCGGTGGCCGCGGCGAAGCTGGCCAAGACCGGCAAGAAGATCGCCGACGGCATCGACACGACCAACGACACCCGCAAGGCCGCGAAGGCAGGAGAACCCTCCACCGGCACGCCGAAGTCCGGTCCGAGCTGCAAGGTGAACAGTTTCGTCCCTGGCACGAAGGTGCTGATGGCCGACGGTTCGACAAAGGCCATTGAGGACCTGCGGGAGGGCGACTGGATCAAGGCCACGGATGTTGAGACCGGTGACACCCGGGACCGTCAGGTCACGGACACCCGTAACAACAAGGGCGACAAGAAGCTGGTCACCCTGACCATCGACCTCGACGGTCAGAACGGCGATGCCACCGGCAAGGTCACCTCCACCGGGGGTCACCACTACTGGCTGCCGGACGTCGGGCGTTGGGTGACCGCCGACACCCTCAAGCCAGGCATGTGGCTAAGGACCTCGTCGGGCGTCTGGGTCCAGATCAGTCTGGTGGACCATGAGCGGCGCCATGAGCGTGTCTTCAACCTCACCGTCGACGCTGACCACAACTATTACGTCTTGGCCGGTGGCCAGACGATCCTGGTTCACAACGAGTGCCCTGAGCAGATCGATCTCAACAGCGATGAATTGAGCAAGAAGGCCTTTGAGACGCGCCAGAAAGCAGGGCTCTGGGACGGTGACCGCAATGTTGCGGTGGCTAGGGTGAAGGGGCCTGAAGGGGAACGGCTCGTCGCTGGCGTCAGCAAGCGCAAGGATTACCACTCGGAAGATTCCATCATGGATCAGTTGAAAGACGGAGAGATGATCCATGAGTTGTACAGCGAGCGGCTGCCGTGTCCTGATAGGTGTGGTCCGATGCTGGCCGGTAGCGACCGCATGGCGAGTGACGCGAGGATCACGTATACGGTCCCGTACTACAGCGAGAAGGCAAAGGGCGGTCGAGCCCTGAACAGGGGGGCGAGGGAATTGCTCGTAAGCCTGCTTCAACGGGAACGGGCCCGACTCCAGTAGTGCAAGCGGGCTGGCCGACCAGTTGTACCATCGGGTCGGTCAGCCCGCGTTCCTGTTACGATGACCGCCATGCCTGACAATGTCGACCTCCCCCGTCCCGCTTCTCTGGCTGACCTGGCCGAAAGTGTCACGCGCAGTCTCCGGCTCGTCGGCGTTCCGACCGCTCGAGACCGCTCCGACGCAGGCGCATATGTTTACGTCGATGAATCTACGGATGAGTCAGGCGGCGTTTTCGTCGAGTGGAATTTGAGCGAAGAACTGCGCCACGTGATGATGCAGTTTGCCGCGGAGGGGGATCTGAGTAGTCCCCGTCTTTCCTTTATCGAGTCTGCTCAGGGTGCGATGGAGTCCGCATTGCGCGCGATCGTTGCTGCAGCAGGTTTCAAGATCGATACGGAAACGGTAGGAGTTCATGAATTTGCATTCAAAGTGGAAGCAGTTTGAGCGGTAACAAATGAAAGTTGCTCGTAAAGAGGGCTGATCTTAGCGGCCGCCGTCCCTTTGGGGTCAGCCCAGAGCGGGTGCTAGGCCGTTCGGACAATATGGAGTCGAGTCTGCCGGATGACCGGTGCCCCGTCCTGGGTGCGTGGCAACGCAATCGAGAATGCACTAATTCGGGAACTCATCCGGTGGCTCCTGAAGCTACGTGGTGATCAAGGGGAACCCGTGCAACTGCTGCCACAAGCAAGTGGAAGGCCCTCGATCCGGCAGGCAGGGCCATCATGGATGGGATGGACGCTGGAGAGGTTGACGCCAGAGTCGGGGCACGCGAGATGACCGCCCTGACGTACATTGACGACAACACGGCGTTTGGGTTGCGTAGACGATCAATTACAGTCGAGCCGCCTGATGGCTTCCTTGGATCATTTCGTGCGTTCGTCGGTAACGGTTTGCTCATCTTTAGAGATGTCAATTCTGTGGATACGCATGCCGATTTTGCTTGGGGTGCCGTCGTCCATGCCGCCCCGGATTAAATTTATGTGTGTGTTCAGTACTCCATCGACGGCCCAGTGGTGGTTGACCTGCACGAAGGAGAGCCCTCGGAGTTGGCGATCGAAGGCGCTGAACTGTTCGACGGCGCCATCTCATCTCTGCAGGGGCAATTTGTTATCCATGACCCACTCGAAGAGGTCAAGTTGCAGGTGACCACCGACCGTCCAGGTCCGGCTCGTTTGCGAATCTCGGCTGACTACGAATCGCTGCCGACCGTGCTTCGCTTTCAGGTCTGGTACTGAGGTCGTTTTCTCGGCTTCGTGCAGGCCTTGGGGTAAGTTCGCCTTCATGGGTGAGAGAAGGTTCAGATGAGTTTGACGGATGATATGCGTCAGGCCTCCCTGCTCGACACGTTGGCTCGGCAGAGCGCGGCAGCGTTGGTTCTCGTTCGGTACTGCAATTTCCACCAGGATCCGAAGTTTCCCCCTGGTTGGAGCAGCATCGAGAGCTCTTGCCCAGGTCGGTCGACCTCGCCACGCGTATCTGCCGGCAGGGCACCGAACGATCTGCCGAGATTGAGGACCATGTGGCTGCCCTCCGAGGCAGCTTGGGAGAAGCGATCGACGGAAGTGACCCGGACGGGCCGCCGTTTGAGACGGAGGTCGTTGATCATCTGGTCCTGGCTACCGAAGTGCTGGACTTTGTGGCTGCTCCGGATGAGTTGGATGAGTTGCAGGAAGTATTCGAGCGTGCGGAGGAGTTGGCGGAAGCTGCGAGGGAGATGGGAGAGAGAGACTTCCCGGGTGGTGAGTGGAAGGTCGTGGATTTCGTCGGCCTGGAGAATGAAGCCAGGAATGCTGATCTCGCCGAATTGCGGAGCGCCCAGCAGGGCGGGCGTGATCCGAACCCTGCCAACCTGCTTTCCCGCAGTGAGTCTTTCGCTCGGCAATACGCTGAGGTAATCGAGAAATGCTATTCGGGTGAAGATGCGGGTCGCCCGTAAAGAGGGCTGATCTAAGCGGTGCCCGTCCCCCCGGTGGGGACGGGTGCCTACTCGATCGGGTAGTCCAGCTCCGCCGCCCGCTCCCGCAGATCCGCCAGTCGCTTCTGCGGATTGAGCTCCTGGATGACTTCATCGGTCAGGGGCAGCAGCGCGAGGATCTGCTCGACCACCATTCTGTCCAGCTCGATGTCGTAAGAGCGACCAGGCGTACTCCAGGTACTCCTCGGCGCCGCCGTCGCACAGGATGTCGAGCAGCCAGGCCCCGTCGGGATCAGTCTCCTCGTCGTCGGCGGGGGAGAGGTCGACCCCCTCGCCGGCCTGCCACCGGTCGTCCCCGGCGCGCCGCCAGAGCACGAACGTGGCGTCGAGCGTGCCGTCCTCGTAACAGAACGTGGGCTTGTGCACCAGCGGCGCGAACTGTGGGGGCAACCCCTTCAGCAGGCCGGGCCACAGCTGGCCGCCGGTGTAGTTGTGCATGGGGGAATCGTGGTAGACGCCGCGGATGAAAGCACCGTCGGCGGTGAAGACGATGTCGTACTCCTCGCCGCTGCCGTTGCGCATGGACGCCGCTTCGCTCTCGCCCCGTCTGCGGCTGTAGTCGTAGTAGACGCCGTCGACGATGGAGTCGAGCATCGCCAGGGCTCGGGAGCGGTCGCGGACCACATCGATTGGTGGCAGCTTGGCAGCAGTGTCGTAGACGGTCACCCGGCGAGCCTACGAATCGGCACCGGACCTGAGGTTGTGGTCGGTTGCTGAGCAGTACCTGCCGGTGATGGACGGGGCCCGGACGCCGAGTGCGAAGGGTGTTCTGCCCTCTACGTCCGCTGGCCGTCGCCGGGAAGCCGTCGGCCGAGTCGGCAGGAGTGCCGGGACGGACGCGGCGCAAACTTCCTGCTCCGCCGATCGGATGAGGCGGGCCACACCGAAGGTCAGCGGGGCTTCATCGAGTGGATCACCAGACCGGCCGAACGTAGATCGTGACACACCGGAGTCGCACGCCCCTCGCCCGTCCGGCTGCTTGGCGGCCGGCCTCCTCCGGTGTGGACTGATCTGGACCGCTCCCTTCGTTGTTTCAACCTGGCAACATTGCGGTAGTTCACTGATTGGCGACCGAGCAGGCGTGCGGCGATGACGGTCACACCAAGTGACGGTGCGCCGGGAGCGCTCTCCGCCACCCTTTCGTTACGGTGACACACCGTCCGCGGCCATTGATATTCGTCACCTTCCATTGCCCGATTTCTCCCTTGTTGCACCCGCAACCGTCCACCTAACCTGGGCGCGCTCGGGTTCAACGGGGGAGCGGCGATGAAACTGCAGATTCGGCTTCTGGGCAGCATGGAGCTGCGCGTGGACGACCAGGTCGTCACGCCGGGCGCGGCCAAGCGGCAAGCCGTCCTCGCCGGCCTGGCGATGGAGGCGAACCAGTCGGTCTCGTTGCAACGGCTGGCAGACATGGTGTGGGCCGACATCCCACCGGCCTCCGCGGTGGCGAATTTGCGTTCCCACGCCGCCGGCCTGCGCCGGGAGCTGGGCGACCGATTGGTCGCCCGGCCCAACGCGTACCAGCTGCGGTTGTCGCCGCACGAGCTGGACGTCACCGAGTTCCACCGGCTGGCGGGAGAAGGGCGGGCACTGCTCGCCACGGCCGATCCAGCCGGTGCCGTCACCACTCTCACCGCCGCGCTCGCGCACTGGCGCGGGGCTTCGGGCGACGGCCTGCCTCGTGGCACCGTGCTGGACAGCCGGTGGGCGAGCCTCGACGAGCAACGGCTCCAGGTGTTCGAGGAACTCGCCGAGGCGCGGCTCGCCGCCGGCGAGCACGGGCAGCTCCTGCCCCAGCTACGCGTACACCTTGCCGCGCACCCGCTGCGCGAGCGTGCCTGGGGGCAGCTCATGCTCGCTCTCTACCGCTGCGGGGACGTCCCGGCGGCACTGACGGTGTATCGGGACGCCCGGGCCATACTGGATGAGGAGCTCGGCATCGAGCCGGGCGAGGAGTTGGCCAACCTGCACCGCGCGATGCTGGACCGGGCTTCGGAGCTGGCGTACAGGCCGCCGGCCGTCCCGGTCACGACGACGACCGGGCCGGTCGCTGCGCCGCCGGCGCCGCCGGGCGACGCGCCGACGCCTGCGCCGTGGCCCGCCGGGAGCGTCGGCTGGACCGTCCCCCGAGAGCTGCCGGCGGACCTGGTCACCTTCGTCGGCCGCGCCCGGGAGACCGCCGAGGTGGTCACGGCTCTCGGCGGTACGGCACCGGCAACGGTGGTGGTCACCGGCGCCTTCGGCAGCGGCAAGACCGCCCTGGCGGTACGCGCCGCGCACACCGTCGCGAGCGCCTTCCCGGACGGGCAGGTCTTCGTCGACCTCGGCCACCAGCGCTCGGTGACCCCGGGCGAGGTGCTGGCGCGGGTGCTGCGCGCGCTCGGGGTCGCTCCCGCCGACGTACCGGAGAACACCGACGAGCGGGCCGGCTGGTTCCGGTCGCTGGTCGCTGGTCGTCGGCTGCTGCTGGTCGTCGACGGCGTCACCCGGGCCGCCCAGGTGCGACCGCTGCTGCCGGCCGGGCCCGGTCCGGCCCTCCTGGTGGTCGGCCAGACCCGACTGAGCAGCCTGGACGGGGTACGGCGGGTGACGCTGCGCCCGCTGGGCGCCGCCGAGGCGCGTGACCTGCTCGGCACGCTCGCCGGCCCGCAGCGGCTGGTCGCCGACGCGACGGCCACCGCCGAACTGGTACGCCTCTGCGCCGGTTCGGTGCTCGCCCTGCGCATCGCCGGCATGCGCCTGGCGGTCCGGCCGGGCAGGTCGGTGGAGGCCCTGATCGGCCAGCTCGCTGACGGGCGGGAGCAGTTGGACCTGCTGGACTACGAGGACCTGTCGGTGCGGGCCAGCCTCGCGGCCGTCGTCGCGGCGGTGCGTGCCGAGGACGAGGTGGCCGGGCAGCTCCTGGTGCTGCTCGGCGCGGCGCCCGACGCCCCGCTCCAGGCCGACCGGGCGGCCCGGCAGCTCGGCGTCTCCGCCTCCCGGCTGCGTCGCGCCTTGGACGAGCTGGTCGACGCGCACCTGGTCCACCGCGACGAGCCCGGCCGGTACCGGCTGCCGGGGCTGGTCCGGGAGTACGCCGCGGAACTGACCGCGGCGCCGCCCGTCGCGGCGCATCCGTTGACCGGTTGGCGGGTGGATCCGCTGGCCGCCTGACAGGGTGCCGCCCAGAGCGCCGGCGGCGCCGACGTCAGGAGGCCGAGCCGCGCACGATCGCCACCGCCACCCGACAGAACTCGTCCATGTCCGGGTTGAACCCGGCCGCGATGTCCGGGTGCAGCCCGGCGCGGGTCTCGTCGAGCAGCCGCTGGCAGACCTGCTCGATCGGCTCGCCCGCGTAGCTGGCCCGGATCCGTTCGGTGGCCGCCTGCAGGGCCGAGGTCAGCTGATCCTCCAGCGCGCCGCGCAGCTTCTCCTGCACGGGATCCAGCGCGCTCGGATCGAGCGTGACATGTGGCTCCGACATCGGCGCTCCCTTCGTCGGCGTCCGCGGTACCCCACCGCGGTCGTCGGTCAAACCCCGGCCGGTACGGCGGCCACCCGGACCTGGTACGAGAAGTCCTCCGCGGGCTCCTCCGCGTACGACAGCCGCCGGATCTGCCGGTCGTCGTCGTAGAGCGCGACGTCGACCAGGACGCCGAGATGGGCCAGCCCGATGTTGGCGACCCGCTTCTTGTCCTGGAGCACCGCGCACACCCCGCCGAGCAGGGTGCTGGCGTCCGAGGTGCGGTGCCCGGGCGGGCAGCGCAGGATCAGGTCGACCTCGACGGGCCCGGCCAGCGGCGTCCAGCCGGTGCGCTGGGCCGCGGCGCAGGCCGCCTGGAGCAGGGCGCGGACCCTCGTCGCCTGCCGGTGTCCGGCGGCGAAGATGGACAGCGCCTCGGTCTTGACCGGTGGCAGGCCGCTCACCTCGAACGTCAGGGCGAGAGCGCGGGTGTCCTGCACGACGGCACCTCCTCGTGGGGACGATCCTGCCCAACCGGTGGACCGGCGGAGGGAAGTTCGCGCGAGAACCAACCGTTCGGGCGGGCTGGGGTCGGCCGGAGGCGTATCGACTTCGACGGCGACGCGCTGGCTGGTGAAGCTCACCTGACGCTAGTCGACCGGGCGGGCGCGGGGTAGCCCCACCGCGCCCACCTGCTGGGATCGACCGCCGGGTCAGGCCGGCCGGCGCGGGGCGAAGGCGCAGAACTCGTTGCCCTCCGGGTCGGCGAGCACCCACCAGCTGACCGTCTCGTCGGGCTCGCGCAGCAGCGTCGCCCCGGCGGCGATCAGCGCGGTGGCGTCCGGGCCGGTCAGGTCGACGTCCCAGTGCACCCGGTTCTTGACCCGCTTGCGGTCCGGCACCGGGTCGAAGACCCAGTAGTCCCACGGGAAGCCGGTCGCGCCGATCACCGAGGCGTGGCCCTCCGCCGTGGTCTTCACCCGGCCGCCCACCACGCCCGCCCACCAGGTGGCCTGGGCGGTCGGGTCGGCGCTGTCCACCACCATCTCGAACGGCCCGGACGGCCTGCCCTCGCGCGGCGCGAACGCGCAGAACTGGTTGCCCTCCGGGTCGGCGAGAATCCACCAGCTGATCTCGGCGTCGGGCTCCCGTACCAGCCGGGCGCCCGCGGCCAGCAGCGCCGCCGGCTCGGCGTCGGCCAGTCGCAGGTCCAGGTGGACCCGGGTCTTGCCGGTGCGCGGCTCGGGCACCCAGTTGACCCAGATCGACTCCGGCCCGGCCTCGCCCGGCCGCGGGTCGACCCGGAAGTCGCCGTCGCCGGTGTCGACCACCTCGCCACCGAGGATCCGGGCCCAGAACCCGGCCAGCGAGCGGGGGTCGGCGGCGTCCATGCAGAGGTCCTTGAAGCGCGCGATCATCCGGTCATCATGCCCGCCCACCCCGACACCCCGCCGCAGGCCGCCCCGCCGTCATGATCGGCGCGCTTTGCGGCGTGTCGCGGTCTCCCGCAGCCAGGACACCGCGACACGCCGCAAGCCGTGCCCGCGGGCCTTGACCAGCGTGCCCGGGGCGGTGATCGGCGAGCCGCGCTCTGAGACCCGTGACCGGAGTCGCGCGACCCGCGCGAGGCACTCCGGCGAGCCGCGAACCGTGTGCCGCGGCCGGGAGAGTTCAGTGGCGGCCGCGCTTGACCTCGTGGAAGGCCGGCATCCGCAGCAGCGGCAGCAGCGAGTCCCAGATGGTCAGCGCGTCGTCGAGGTCGGGCACCTCGGTCAGGATCGGTCCGTGGATGCCGCGCTCCGCGCCGGGCACCATCAGCACCGGCGCGCCGATGTCCGGGCCCGCCGAGGCGTACGCGAGGGCGTGCGACTCGCGTACCGCCTCGTCCCAGCGCTCGTCGTCGAGGGCCGGCGCCGCCTCGCCCAGCCCGGCCGCGTCGACGGCCGCGGTCACGATCGACGCGGCGAGCGGGTTGCCTGCGTCGTGGCTGCGCGCGCCGAGTTCGGCGTAGAAGCGGGCGACGTCCTCGGGACGGCCCTGGGCGCGCAGCGCCTCCACCAGCCGCAGCGCCCGGCTCGACGCGGTCATCGCGTCGGCGAACTGCGGCGGGACGTTGCCGTCGTTGAGGATCGCCAGGCTGAACGCCCGCCACTCGACGCGGAGCCCCCGGGCCTCGGCGACCCGCACCAGCCAGCGCGAGGTGCGCCAGGTCCACGGGCAGGCGGGGTCGAAGAAGAAGGTCGCATCCATCGGCCGAGCCTACGGCGGGGCTGATCGACCCGCACTGCGGTGATCTCCGGCACACCCGCGCCCGGACAATGCGCATCGTCACGCTGAGGTTTCGCGGCGTCGCGGGTCGGGCACTGTGGGCGCACGAAACGCCCGGACTTGGCGCGATTCCGCCGCCCACCGCCCGGGCTGTCTCGCCGTGCGCCGGGGCACGGGCCTTCCCCCGGTGTCTCGCCGAAGAAAGGGGGAGGGCGATGACGACAGATCCCGAAGCGACCCGACATCGGCGCCGTGCGGGCGTCCGGCTCGGGGCGGCGGCCGCCGCGCTGGCGCTGGTCGCGCCACTGGCGGCGTGCGGGTCCGATGGCGGAAGCGGCGGTACGCCCACGATCAACCTGTACTACCCGCCCGAGCAGAACCTCCAGAAGGTGGTCGACGACTGCAACGCCCAGGCACAGGGGCGTTACCGGATCGCCTACCGGGTGCTGCCGCGGCAGGCCGACGACCAGCGGGTGCAGCTGGTCCGTCGGCTGGCCGCGCAGGACCCCGGGATGGATGTGCTCGGCCTCGACGTCACCTGGACCCAGGAGTTCGCCAGCGCCGACTGGATCCGCGAGTGGACCGGCCAGGAGAAGGCCGAGGTGGAGCAGGGCACGCTGACCGGCCCGCTGGAGACCGCCCGGTACGAGGGCAAGCTTTACGCCGCCCCGAAGAACACCAACGTGCAGCTGCTCTGGTACCGCAGTGACCTGGTGCCGCAGGCCCCGACCAGCTGGGACGACATGATCAAGGCAGCGCAGGACCTCAAGGGGCAGGGCAAGCCGTACCAGGTGCTCACCATGGGCGCCCAGTACGAGGGACTGGTCGTCCTCTACAACACCCTGGCCGAGAGCGCCGGCGGAAAGATCCTCAGCGACGACGGCAAGCAGGCCGTGATGGACGACGGGACGGTCAAGGCGCTCGAACAGCTCAAGCGCTTCGCCACGTCGGGCGTGGCCTCGCCGTCGTTCAGCAACGCCACCGAGGACCCGGTACGGCTGGAGTTCCAGGCCGGCGGCGGCGCCTTCCAGGTCAACTGGCCCTTCGTCTACCCGGCGTTGCAGGAGGCGGACCCGGAGCTGGCCAAGAAGGTCAAGTGGGCCCGGGTGCCGGGCGTCGACGCGAACACCCCGAGCAAGGTCACCATCGGCGGGGTGAACATGGCGGTCAGCGCCTACTCGAAGCACCCGGCGGAGTCCTTCGAGGCGGCCAGGTGCATCCGCAACGAGAAGAACCAGAAGTTCTCCGCCATCAACGACGGCGTGCCGCCGACCATCGAGAAGGTCTACGACGACCCGGAGATGGCCGAGGCGTACCCGATGAAGGAGACCATCCTCGACGAGCTCAAGGAGCCGGCGGTCCGACCGCTGACCCCGGCGTACCAGAGCATCTCCACGGTGATGTCGGCGATCCTGTCGCCGCCGTCGGCGATCCAGCCGGAGCGGACGGCCGACGAGTTGCGCGACGCGATCGCCGACGCCCTCCAGTCCAAGGGGGTCCTGCCGTGACCGAGCGAACCCAGCGCCGCCGGCCGACCGGTGGCGGCGACCGTCCGGAGGTGACGGCATGAGCATCAACGCCACTCCCACCGGGGCGGAGGTCGCGGCCGAGGCCGAGCGGCCCACCGGCCGGCACGCGGCGGTGCCCGCCCAGCGGGCCGGCCGCCGGGCGAAGACCCCGCTGAGCGAGAACAAGAAGGCCGAGCGCCGGCTGGGCTGGCTGCTCTGCGCCCCGGCCGCGCTGGTCATGCTGCTGGTGACCGCCTACCCGATCATCTACTCGGTCTGGCTGTCGCTGCAGCGCTTCGACCTGCGCTTCCCCGACCAGCGCGAGTTCATCGGGCTGGAGAACTACGTCACCGTGCTGACCAACGAGTTCTGGTGGACCGCGTTCGGCGTCACCATGCTGATCACGGTGGTCACCGTCGCGGTCGAGCTGGTGCTCGGCATGGGGCTGGCGCTGATCATGCACCGGACGCTGGTCGGCCGGGGCATCGTCCGCACCGCCGCGCTGATCCCGTACGGCATTGTCACGGTGGTGGCCGCCTTCTCCTGGCGGTACGCCTGGACGCCCGGCACCGGTTACCTGGCCAACCTCTTCGACGGCAGCGCGCCGCTGACCGAGCGGGCCGGCTCGCTGGCGATCATCATGCTGGCCGAGATCTGGAAGACCACCCCGTTCATGGCCCTGCTGCTGATGGCCGGGCTGGCGCTGGTGCCGGAGGACCTGCTCAAGGCCGCCTCCACCGACGGGGCGACCGCCTGGCAGCGGTTCACCAAGGTGATGCTGCCGGTGATGAAGCCGGCGATCCTGGTCGCGCTGCTGTTCCGCACGCTGGACGCGTTCCGGGTCTTCGACAACATCTTCGTGCTGACGGCGGGCGGCAATGAGACCTCCTCGGTGTCGATGCTCGCCTACAACAACCTGATCCGGGGCCTCAACCTCGGCATCGGTTCCACGATGTCGGTGCTGATCTTCCTCACCGTGGCGATCATCGCCTTCGTCTTCGTGAAGCTGTTCGGTACCGCTGCCCCGGGCAGCGACGACGGGGAGAGGCGCTGACATGGCCGAAACCACCACCCGGGCGAAGCTGCGCTGGGGTCTGCTGGACGTCATCGTCGTCGTCTTCGCGCTGATCCCGGTGCTCTGGATCGCCTCGCTGTCGTTCAAGACCCCGGCCACCCTCACCGACGGGAAGTTCATCCCTCGCGAGTGGACGCTGGACAACTACCGGACGATCTTCGATACCGACCAGTTCGTCCGGGCGCTGGTCAACTCGATCGGCATCGCGCTGATTGCCACGCTGATCGCGGTGGTGCTCGGGGCGATGGCCGCGTACGCGATCTCGCGGCTGGACTTCCCCGGCAAGAAGCTGCTGGTCGGCGTCTCCCTGCTGATCGCGATGTTCCCGCAGGTGTCGCTGGTGTCGCCGCTGTTCGAGATCGAGCGGCAGCTCGGCCTCTTCGACACCTGGCCGGGCCTGATCCTGCCGTACATCACCTTCGCGCTGCCGCTGGCGATCTACACGCTGTCGGCGTTCTTCAAGCAGATCCCGTGGGACCTGGAGAAGGCGGCGAAGATGGACGGCGCCACCCAGGGCCAGGCGTTCCGGCGGGTGATCGCCCCGCTGGCCGCGCCCGGCCTGTTCACCACGGCGATCCTGGTCTTCATCTTCTGCTGGAACGACTTCCTCTTCGCGATCACGCTCACCTCCACCGAGCGGGCCCGCACGGTGCCGGTGGCGCTGTCGTTCTTCACCGGCGAGTCGCAGTTCGAGGATCCCACCGGGGCGATCTGCGCCGCTGCCGTGGTGATCACCATTCCGATCATCCTGTTCGTGCTCTTCTTCCAGCGCCGCATCGTCTCCGGACTGACCTCCGGCGCAGTCAAGGGATAGGTGGTAGTCGTGGCTGACATCGTGCTCGACAAGGTGAGCAAGCGGTTCCCGGACGGGACCGTGGCGGTGCAGGACGTCGATCTGGAGATCGCCGACGGCGAGTTCGTCATCCTGGTCGGCCCCTCCGGCTGCGGGAAGTCCACCACCCTCAACATGATCGCCGGGTTGGAGGACATCAGCTCCGGCGAACTGCGCATCGCCGGGCAGCGGGTGAACGACAAGGCGCCCCGGGACCGGGACATCGCGATGGTGTTCCAGTCGTACGCGCTCTACCCGAACATGACCGTCCGGGAGAACATGGCCTTCCCGCTGCGGCTGCAGAAGCTGGACAAGGAGACCATCAACCAGAAGGTGGAGGAGGCGGCCAAGGTCCTGGAGCTGACCGCGCTGCTGGACCGCAAGCCGGCCAACCTCTCCGGCGGCCAGCGCCAGCGGGTGGCGATGGGTCGGGCCATCGTCCGCCAGCCCAAGGCGTTCCTGATGGACGAGCCGCTGTCCAACCTGGACGCCAAGCTGCGGGTGCAGATGCGTACCGTGGTGTCCCGGCTGCAGAAGCAGCTCGGCACCACCACCGTCTACGTCACCCACGACCAGACCGAGGCGATGACCCTCGGCGACCGGGTGGTGATCATGCGGGGCGGCGCGGTGCAGCAGGTCGGCCCGCCGCAGGAGCTCTACGACCACCCCCGCAACCTCTTCGTCGCCGGTTTCATCGGCTCCCCGTCGATGAACTTCCTGCACGCGGCGGTCTCCGACGGCACCCTGCGGACCGCGCTCGGGGACGTGCCGATCGGCGACCGGGTCCGCCGGCAGCTCGAGGGGGCCGACGCTCCCCGCGAGCTGATCCTCGGTATCCGTCCTGAGCACTTCGAGGACGCCGAGCTGGTGGACGACGAGACCCGCCGCCGGGGCATGGAGTTCGAGGCGCCGGTGGACATCGTCGAGTCGATGGGCTCGGACAAGTACGTCTACTTCACCGTCGAGGGGGAGCGGGCCAGCGCCGCCGAGCTGGAGGAGTTGGCCGCCGACGCTGGTGCCGCCGATTTCACCGGCAGCGGGGCCAGCCTGGTCACCCGCCTGTCGGCCGAGTCCCCGGTGACGGAGGGCACGAGCCGCCGGGTCTGGTTCAACCTGGAGAAGATCCACCTGTTCGACCCGTCCAGCGGGCGCAACCTGACCCTGCACGAGGGTCGGGCCGCGGGCGCGCTGGCCGACTGACGGTCGTCGCCGAGGGGCCGGTGGGTGTGCACCCCCGGCCCCTCTCGCGTTGCCGCCCCAGCCCAGTCCCGGAGCACCTACCGAGCCTCGGCGTCCTCACCGACCGTCACACCGCCTTCGCCCGCCGACACCCGGGCGGCACGCTTTGCTCTGCTGCCGCCCCGGCAACAGTGACCATCCGTGCCTGTTGCCGGGAGGGCAGCAGAGCAAAGCGTGCGAGGCGAGGGTGGCGGGGTGGGGAAGGCGTTCGGCATGCAGACAGGTCAGGGAGGTGGTGCGTGTCGCGCCGACCCCGCCGCTTGCAGGTGGAGGACAGCCCGGTTACGGATCGTGACGATCAGGGTCGCGCGCAGCCGGGGTCACCAGGAGTGACGAAGGGGCAGGCCGAGGAAGTCGGCGTACCGGGTGAGGGCCACCTCGACCCGGCCGCGCACCGAGTCGTCGAACGGGGTCAGCTGCCGCACGGTCACGCTGACCCGGGCCCGGCCGATGGTGCGCTTCCAGGTGCCGACCACCCGGCCGCGGCGCACGATCGTGGACTGGAAGACGCCGTTGCCGCCGGGGACCACGGCCTGCCGATGCGCCGGGTCGAGCATCAGTGTGCGGTCCTTGTAGCCGAGCAGGTACTCGTCGAACCCGGGCAGCACCAGCACGTCGTCGCGCGCGGTGCGGGGCGCGTCGAGCAGCGCCGCGTCGAGCACGGCCGGCACCCCGTCCACCTCCACCGTGGCCAGGTCGTCACCGGCCACCGCGATGCCCCGCCGGGCGTCCGCCGCGGTCAGCCCCGTCCACCCGGCGAAGTCCTGCCGGGTGGTCGGCCCGTGGGACCGGAAGTACCGCAGCGCCAGCAGACCGAGCGCCTCGTCGCGTTCGGGACGGCGCGGCTCGGGCGCCCACTCGTCGAGCAGGGCGAAGGTCTGCTCGGTCCCGACGTGCGGGGCGATGCAGGTGACGCCGCGCTGGCTCGCGTACCAGAGCAGGTGGTAGCCGCGCTGGCCGGACGGGTCGAGGCCGGCGGCGGTCAGGGTGGCCAGGCACTCGGCGCGGGTGAGCCGGCCGCCGCCGGCCAGCGCCGCCCCGAGCACGTCGGCCGCCCGGTCGGCGTCGGCCTCGGTGAGGCCGAGCGCGGCCCGGCGGGCCGCCGCGCCGCTCAGCGCCCGCACGCCGGTCACCTCGAGCATCCAGCGGGCGTCCCGCGGGGGTACGAGGTGCACGGTGCCCCGCATCGGCCAGGTCCGCAACGCCTCCCGGCGCTCCAGCGCCGCCCGCACGTCCGCCACCGTCCACCCGGGCAGCCGGGTGCCCAGCGACCACAGGCCGCTCGCCGCGTCCTGCGCCTGCATCGCGCCGAACCACTCGACCACGCCGGCGACGTCCCGCGGCCGGCCGCGCGGGTGCTCCCGCAACAGCAGGCTGGTCATCCGTAACGCCAACGCCTCGTCGCCGGTCAATCGCACAGTGCCGCCCTTCGCCGGGGAACGACGGTCAGCCTAGGCGGCGGCACCGACACCGATCCCGACACGCCGCCGGGCGGGCGGGCCGTGGCCCACCCGCCCGACGTCCACGATCATCGCCCGTGGCGGTCGCGGTCAGCGCCGCCGGCGTGCCGGCTCCGGCACGTCCGCGTCGACCCGCTCGCGGCGGACCTGCGCGTCGATCGGCTCATCCTCGACGATCTCGTCCTTGGTCAGCCGGACCCGCTCGACCGGCACCTGGTCCTTGCTGACCACCGGCCGCTCGGCGCGCAGCTCCATCTCACGCTGCTCGTCGCGGATGTCCGGCCGGACGTCGCCGCGGTTCGCCGCGGTGATCGGCTCGCGCACCACCCGTACCTCGTCGTGCTCGACCGGCACCGTGGTGTGCACGTCCTCGGTCACCACGTGCTTGCTCAGCCGGGCCTTGCCCGCCGGCTCGCTCTGGGTACCGACCCGCAGCCGCTCCTCGGACCGGGTCATCTCCGGCGCACCGGGCCGCCGCTGCGGCTGCTCCTGCTGCTGCTGGAGCTGGTAGTGCCGGTAGAGCTGGGCGAGCTGGCCCGAGCCGAGCGGCGCCTCGGTGCCCGACTCGACGGCGGGCGCGCTGCGCACGGTCGCTTTGTCGTACGGCACCCGCAGGCGACCCTCGGCCATCCCGGCTCCGGCCAGCGGCGCCATGGACTCGTGGTGGCCCATCACGCCGGTCTTCACGCTGACCCAGGTGGGCTCGCCGGCGGCGTCGGCCCAGACCTGGCCCACACTGCCGATCTTGGCGCCCGAGCGGTCCTGGACGTCCTGCCCGTACAGCGAGCGAACCTGCTGTTCGGTGAGTCGCATCGTTCGTCCTTCCTCTCGTGGGTCACGACCCGGCTACCCGGCCCGTCCGGAGCGCATTCGTGGGGACGGCCGTGGATAGCAGCAGCGGGAGGAAGGTGCCGGAGCGGACGCATAAGTGTCGGGACATGGGGGATGCGCCGTCCGGGACCGTAGCGAAGAATGCGAGGTATGAGATGACCGCGTCCAGTGAGCCCGCCCCGCGCGCCCGCTCCACCGGAGGTACCCCGGCCAAGACCAGTGCCGCCGCCACCTTCGCTCTGGTGTTCGGCGTGGCGGCGCTGTTCAGCGTGCTGACCGCCATCCTCGCCTGGATCGGTCTGCTGCTCGGGATCATCGGGGTGATCCTGGGGATCTTCGGTCTGAAGATGAGCCGCCGCCCGGGGGTGACCGGGCGGGGGGTCGCGATCGGCGGGCTGGTGCTCAGCGTGCTGGCGGTGCTGCTCGGGTTGGCCCTCGCGGCCGGGATCAGCACCTTCGTCAACGACGAGGGTGCGGTGAACCGCCTCCAGCAACAGGTCGACGACCTGCGCGACCGACTTGACGACTGAGCCGGACACGGGCCGCCGACCCGGTGGCGGAGCCGCCGGCAGACACGGGCCCTGATCGCGCTACGCCGCGGGCGGAGCGCGATCCCCCGTTTCCCCCGTTCAGGTCCATCGTGCGTCGGCGGCGTCCCGGGCCGCCGGCACCCGTGCGACCAGGATCCCGGGTCGGCGAGACCGGCGAGCACCTCCCCGCAGGGAACTTGCGCAAATCTTGAGCCGGCTACGTCCCGGCGCCGGGACGGTGGACGCGGCCGAGGAAGTCGCGCATCAGGGACACCACCTCGTCGAGGTGGGTCTCCAGCAGCCAGTGGCCGCCGTCGAGCAGGTGCAGCTCCGCGTCCGGCAGGTCGCGCAGGTACGCGCGGGCTGCCCCCTCGGGCATGTACCCGTCGTGCGGCCCCCAGACGATCAGCGTGGGCGGCCGGTGCTCCCGCAGGTACGCCTGCTGACGCGGGAACCAGTCGACGGTGCTCCGCTGGTCGGCGAGCAGGTGCACGAGGTGGTCGGGGCCCGGCGGCCGGCCCACCTGCGCCCAGGAGAGCGTCCACAGGTCGGGGCTGATCCGCTCGGCGATCTCGCCGGGCACCTCGCCCAGGAACTCGGCGCGGAACCCGCTCTCCGAGACGTGTTCGGCCACCTCGGCCAGCGCCTGCGGGCTGGGGTCGGCCCACATCTCCTTCAGCGGCGCGTACTTGGGCCCGTGCTGGTCCTCGTAGATGTCGCCGTTCTGAATGACCAGTGCCGCGACCCGTTCCGGCGCGCTCATCGCCAGTCGCAGCCCGAACTGGGAGCCGTAGTCCTGCAGGTAGATGGCGTAGTGGCGCAACCCGAGGACGTCGGTGAACCGGCGCAGGAAGTCGGCGTACCCGTCGAAGGTGTAGGCGAACGGCGCCGCTTCGGCCCGGGTGTAGCCGAAGCCCGGCAGGTCGGGGGCGAGCAGCCGCCAGCGGTCGCCGAGCGCCGGCATCAGGTTGCGGAACTGGAACGAGGAGGACGGGTAGCCGTGCGGCAGCAGCACCACCGGGGCGTCCACCGGCCCGGCTTCCCGGTAGAACGTTTGGATGCCGTTGACGTCGACGACCCGGTGCGCCACGGCAACGCCTCCCATGGCCCCGCCCTACCCGCCCCCGAGCCGGGCAAACCCCGCCCCGCCGGGCGCGGGAGAGCCGCCCCGGATGGCCCGGATCCCGGAATTCCGTGCCGTTGGCGCCGCCGGTTCAGCGCCGGTCGGCGGCGACCAGCTCGCGGGCGGCGGGTGCCACCTCGGCGGCGAATCGGCGCAGGTCGTCGGCATCGTCGCTGCCGAGGATGAAGACGCTGACGCCCTCGCTCAGGGCCAGGTCCGCCAGTTCTTCGGCCCACTGCTCCGCGGGTCCGTCCAGCGGGCCGCGACCGACCGCGCCGAACCGTCCGGTGATGTTGAGCAGCCGCCGGACGTCCCGCGGCGACCGGCCGGCCTGCTGGGCGGCGTCGTCGATGATCCGGTTGCCGGTGGTCAGGTCGCCGGGCTTCAGATAGCCCAGCGACGGGAGCCAGCCGTCGGCCCGGCGGCCGGTGAGGGCGAGCATCCGGGGTTTGTAGGCGCCCAGCCAGATCGGCACCGGGTGGGCGGGGGCCGGGCCGCGCTTGGCGCCGTGCACCCGGTGGAACTCGCCGTCGACCCGCACGCCGCCGCGCGCGTCGGCGTCCCACAGTTGGCGGATGACGTCGATGGCCTCCTCCAAGGCCCGCACCCCCTGCGCGGGCGTTAGCCGGCGGCCGCCCATCGCCTCGATGGCGTCCCAGAACGCGCCCGCCCCCAGGCCCAGCCGGACCCTCCCTCCGCTGAGCAGGTCGAGGCTCGCCACGCTGCGCGCGAGGACCGCCGGCGGGCGCAGCGGAAGGTTCGTCACGTTCGCCGACAGGCCGACCGTGCTGGTCCGCGCGGCGACGTAGCTCAGCAGCGTCCAGGTGTCGAGCAGCTTCGGCTGGTACGGGTGGTCCTGAAAGGTGACCAGGTCCAGCCCGACCTGCTCGGCCAGGACGGCGAGGGCGACGGTGCCCGCCGGGTCGTCGCTCGCCGGTGTGGTGAACGATCCGAAGAGCAGCGGGTGACCGTAGTCGCTCATCGCCGCTCGGCCTCCGGGTAGGGCGGGCACGAGGCCCGGCGTCTTCCGATGCTCATCCGCCTCTCCTTCCCGTCGCGGCCGCAGGCAGTCCATCGATCTCGGTGCCGGATTGCCGGCGTCGACCAGGGCAGGCTCCGCTCGGCCGCTCGATCTTGCAGTTTGACACGGCATGTGACGGGTAGTCGCGGGAGCTGATCCGAACCGAGGAGGGACGTGCCGATGGACGGCCAGGTCAAGGTAGCGGTGGTCTACTACAGCGCGACCGGCATCACCTACCAGATGGCGCAGGCGGCCTGCGAGGCCGCCGGCGAGGCCGGCGCCGAGGTGCGCCTGCGGAAGGTACGCGAGCTGGCGCCCGACGAGGCGATCCGCTCCAACTCGGGCTGGCAGGCCCATCACCTGGAGACGCAGGACGTCCCCGAGGCGCAGCTCGACGACCTGTCCTGGGCTGACGTGGTCATCTTCGGCTCACCCACCCGCTACGGCATGATCGCCGCCCAGCTCAAGCAGTTCATCGACACCACCGGCCCGCTCTGGTCGCAGGGCGCCCTGGTGGACAAGGTCTACAGCGCCTTCACCTCCACCGCGACCTCGAACGGTGGGCAGGAGTCCACGCTGTTGTCCCTGTTCACGACCTTCTACCACTGGGGCGGCCTGGTGGTGACCCCCGGCTACACCGACCCCAGCCAGTTCGCCGCGGGCAACCCGTACGGCGCCTCGCACACCAGCAACAACGGGGAGACCGCCCCGGACCACCTGGCGCTCGGCGCCACCGCCCTGACCGCCAAGCGGGCGGTGCGCATCAGCGCCGCGGTCAAGCGCGGCCTGGCCGCCGGCTGATCAACTCCGGCGACCGGTGGCCGGGCGGGGGCTCTCGGCCCGTCCGGTCCACCGGTCGCCGCAACCCCTACCCGAGATCGGCCGGTCCATGCGCGGTCAGCGCCGGACGGGCCAGCAGGTGCCCGAGCAGGTCCGCCAGGACGGCCAGCCCGTCCCGGCTGAGCACCGACTCCGGGTGGAACTGCACCCCGGCGAAACCGGGGCCGCGCAGCGCGTGCACCGCCCCGTCGGCCGGGTCACGGGACAGCTCCACCGGCCCGTACCGGGTGCCGAGCCGGTCGCGGTCGGCCAGGGCGGTGAAGGTGGAGTAGAAGCCCACCCGCCGGGACGTGCCGAAGACCGGGACGTCCCGCTGCAGTCCCTGGTACGGCGCCTCCCGCCGGTGCAGGGGCAACCCCAGCAGGCCGGCGAGCAGCTGGTGGCCGAGGCAGACCGCCAGCGTGGGCAGGCCGGCGGCGAGCCGGTCGGCCAGCAGCGCCCGCAGCGCCGCCATCTTCGGCTCGGTGGTCGCGCCCGGGTCGCCCGGGCCGGGCCCCACCACCACCAGGTCGTACCCGTCGAGCGGGGCGGCCCGTTGCCACGGCCGGACGTCCACGGCGAGACTCAGGGCCCCGAGCTGGTGGGCGAGCATCCCGGTGAAGGTGTCCTCGCCGTCCACGATCAGCGCGCGCCGGCCGGCCAGCCCGGCCAGTGTGGTCGCCCCGGGCACCCGCTGGTCGAGCCAGAACCGGGCCAGCGGCGTGTTCCGCGCGGCGAGCACCGCCCGCACCTCGGGGTCCTCGGCGAGCCGTACCGCCCGGGCGGGGTCGGCGGCCGGCGCCTGCGCAGCCAGCCCCAGCGCGGCGAGCACCCCGGCCGCCTTGGCGTGCGTCTCGGCGACCTCGCCGGCGGCGGTGGAGTGCCGCACCAGGGTCGCCCCGACCGGCACCCGCAGCTCACCGGCGGGGGAGATCTCCGCCGTCCGGATCAGGATCGGCGCGTCCAGCGTCTGCCGGCCCTCGTCGTCGCGCCCGAGCAGGGCCAGCACGCCGGAGTAGTAGCGCCTCCCGGAGCGCTCGTGCCGGGCGATCACCCGGCAGGCGTTCTCCATCGGACTGCCGGTGACCGTCGGGGCGAACATCGTCTCCCGCAGCACCTCCCGGACGTCCTTCGAGCCGCGCCCGGCGAGCAGGTACTCGGTGTGCGCGAGGTGCGCCATCTCCTTCAGGTACGGCCCGATTACCTGGCCGCCGTGCTCGGCGACCGTGGCCATCATCTTCAGCTCCTCGTCGAGCACCATGTACAGCTCCTCGACCTCCTTGGGATCGCGGAGGAAGCGCAGCAGGGCGGCGCGGTCCGGGGTCGCGCCGGCGTGCCGGAAGGTGCCGCTGATCGGGTTCATCATCACCAGCCCGTCGTCGACGCTGACGTGCCGCTCCGGGCTCGCGCCGACCAGGATCCGGTGCCCGGTGTGCACCAGGAACGTCCAGTAGGCGCCCCGCTCGCCGAGCAGCAGCCGGCGCAGTGCCGCCAGCCCCGCCCGCAGCGGCGATCCCTGCACCGTCGCCCGCAGGGTGCGGTGGATGACGAAGTTGGCGCCCTCACCGCGGCCGATCTCCTCGGCCAGCACCCGCTCGACGGTGTCGGCGTACTCCTCGTCGGCGACGTCGAATCCGGCGCCCGTGGTGACCACCGGGGCCTGCGGGAGCGCGGCGAGCGCGTCGGCCAGGGCGATCCGTGCGTGCCCGGCTATCTCCAGGTACTCCAGCGGCGTGCCGTCGTCGACGCACTCGAAGCCCCGCTCGGCGATCTGCCGGTACGGCACCAGGGCCAGCGTGCGCGGGCCGGCCGCCCCGTCGGGCAGCGGCAGGTCGGCGAGCCGGTCGGCGGTGCGGACCGTACCCGTGAAGAGGTCGAGGTGCGCGGCGCCCTCGCGACGGACGAGCGCGAACGGGCCGGGGTCGGCGTCGTGCGCGAGGGCGGCGAGCAGGTCGTGCGGGCGGTTCATTCGGTGTCTCCTCCGGGCCGTCGGCGCCGCCCGTCGGGGCGGCCCGGGAGCCGGGGGAGAGACCGGCGGCCGCCTCGTCGGGCGGCCGCGTGGAAAGCTACGCGCGGAAGGTGGCCGCCGGGTCGGCGGGCCACCAGCAGGACAGGTGCGCGAGCATGTCGACCACCCTACGCGGCCGCCGCCGGTCGCGGAAGCCGTCCGAGGTACGCGTCGCGCGCCCGCCCGCGATCGAGGCTTCGCGGGGCCGGTCGGCGGGTACCGTGACCGGCGATGAACATTCTCGCTCTCGACCTCGGCACCTCCTCGGTACGCGGGCTCGTGCTCGACGCCGACGCGGGCCCGCGGCCGGGTGCGCTGGCGCGGCGCAAGGTGCACGTGAGCATCGGCGACCGCGGCTCGGGCACCCTCGACCCCGCGCAGTACCTGGCCTGCCTGGTCGAGTGCCTGGACGAGCTCGCCGCCGCCGGGCACCTGGCCGACGTGCACCTGGTCGCGGTCTCGGCGCAGTGGCACTCGGTGGTGCCGCTCGACGACGCGGGTGCGCCGCTCGGGCCGGTCCTGACCTGGCTGGACACCCGCGCCATGGCGGCCCCCGGCAACGCCGGCCCGGCCGATCCGGACGCCTACCACCAACGGACCGGTGGGTGGTGGCACCGCGGCTACTGGCCGCTCCGGCTGCCCTGGCTCCGGGCGCGGTGCGGCAGCCGGATCGCCCGGTTCGTCGGCCTGGCCGAGTACGTCCTCGGCCAGCTGCTCGACACCGCGCCGATGTCGGTCTCCATGGCCTCCGGCACGGGACTGCTCGACCTGCGCACGCTGGCCTGGGACGCCGAGGCCTGCGAGCTGGCCGGGGTCCGGCCGGGCGAGCTGCCCGAGCTGGCGCCGACGGGGTGGAACGGGCGACTGCGCGCGGAGCACGCCGGTCGGTGGCCGCAGCTGGCCGGCGTGACCTGGTCCGTCCCGGTCGGTGACGGGGCGGCCTCCAACGTGGGTTCCGGTTGTGTGGACGGGCGGCGCGCGGCGGTGACCGTGGGCACCTCCGCGGCGGTCCGGCTGCTGCATCGGCTGCCGGCCGGTGAGCCGCTGCCGCCGCTGCCCGAGGAACTCTGGCGCTACCGGGTGGACCACGAGTACGTGGTGACCGGGGCGGCCTACTCCTGCGGCGGCAACCTCTACACCTGGGCCAAGCGGGAGCTGCGGCTGCCCGAGGGCCCGGAGCTGGCGGCCGCGCTGGCCCGGGTGCCGCCGGACGGCGGCGAGGTGACGGCCGACCCCCGCCTGGGCGGCGACCGGCCACCCGGCTTCGCTCCGGCCGGTGCCGGTGAGCTGCGCGGGGTCGGCTTCGCCACCACCGGGGTGGAGATCCTGGCCGGACTGATGGCCGGCCTGTGCCGGATGGTCGCCGACGATCTGGCCGTGCTGGAGTCCACCGTCGAGATGCCGATGGAGGTGGTGCTGGGTGGGGGAGCGATGGCGGCCTCCGCCTGGTGGCGCTCGGCGTTCGCCACGGCGCTGGCGCCCCGCCCGGTGCGGCACCGTGCCGAGCCGGAGATCGGCGCGATCGGCGCGGCGCTGGTGGCGCTGGGCCGGGTGGCCGAGGCGGGGCGGCTGGCGATGACCGAGCCGCCCGACGAGGGATCCTCGCCGGAGCCCTCCGGCGCCGCTTCCTGACCGGAGCGGTGGCACAGCCCGTTGACACAGCTCGCGGGCCTGGTTGGATGGACCCCGCTCCCTGACGCGGGGGAGGCGGGGGACCGAGGAGGCAGGTGTGGGCGCAGGTCCCGACCCGAGGCAGGGCGAGCAGGGTGGTCGGAGCCGGGGGGCCGTCCGGGTCGTACCCCACCGGCGGCGCTCGCCGTTCCGGCTGCGCGACTGGCGGATGCGCACCAAGCTCGCCACCGTGCTGGTCATCCCGTCCGTGGCCTTCCTGGTGCTGGCCGGCGTGCAGACCGCGGCGCTGGTCGGGCAGACCACCGCGTTGAGCGACTTCGCCCGGCAGGTCGGCATCGGCCGGCAGATCACAGGCGTGGTGGACCGGCTCCAGCAGGAGCGGGACCGCTCCGCGGGGGAGTTGGCCGAGCTGCGCCGGGCCGGGAGCGAGGCCGACCGGGTCGCGGCGGTCAGCGCGCTGCGGCCGTTGCAGGCGGCCACCGACCAGGCCGTCAGTGAGCTGCGCGGGGCCGCGCAGCCGCTGGTCGACGCCGACGCGTCCTGGCGGGTGGCGTACGGCGAGGCGCTGGAGGCGTACGACCAGGTGGTCTACATCCGGGCCGCGGTGCCGCCGGCGGTGCTCAACAGCGACACCATCCTGAGCAACTACCACCGGGCCATCGAGGCGCTGCTCAACCTGCTGGCGGAGCCCTCGCCGGGGGAGCAGCAGCCCGTGCTCACCGACGCCGTGCTGCGGTACGTGCAGCTCGCCCGGGTCAAGGAGCTGTCGTCGCGGATCCGCGGGCAGCTCTACGCCGCCGCCCGGGCCGGCCGCTACGACCTGGACGACCAGGTGACCCTCACCGACCTGCGGGCGCAGCAGCTGGCCGCGCTCGGCGCGTTCCGGGTCGCCGCCACCAACGATCAGGTCCGGCTCTACGACCGGACCTCGGTCGACCCGGCGTTCGTCGCGGCGATGAGGCTGGAGGAGAAGAGCCTACCCACCGGCGGTGCCCGCGCGGAGGTGCTGCCCGCGCCACAGTGGTGGGCCGCCAGCGAGCAGCGCCAGGAGTTGCTGCGCCAGCTGGAGGCGCGGGTGCTGGACGACGCGGTGACCCGGGCCGACACGGTCAGCGGCGACCGGCTGCGCACCACCCTGCTGGTGGTCGGCGGCATCGTGGTGGTGCTCGGGCTCGCCGTGCTGCTCGCCCTCCTCATCGGCCGGTCCATCGCCAACTCCATGCAGCGCCTGCGCGGGCAGGCCCTGCGGATCGCCCAGGTCGAGCTGCCGGACGCGCTGGACCGGCTCCGCTCGGTGCAGGGCGGCGTGCCCACCATCGATGTGCCGCCCCCGGTCGTCCGTTCCTCCGACGAGATCGGCGAGCTGGCCGAGGCGTTCGTCGCGGTGCACCGCAGCGCGGTCAGCGTCGCGGTGGAGCAGGCGGAGACGCGGCGCACCGTCAACGCGATGTTCGTCAACCTGGCCCGACGCAGCCAGGTGCTGGTGGAGCGGCAGCTGGAGCTGCTCGACGACCTGGAACGGGAGGAGGCCGACCCGGACCAGCTGGAGAACCTGTTCAAGCTGGACCACCTGGCCGCCCGGATGCGCCGTAACGACGAGAGCCTGCTGGTGCTGGCCGGCACGGAGTCCACCCGACGGTGGAACCGCCCGGTCGGTCTCGGGGCGGTGCTGCTGGCCGCCAGCGCCGAGATCGAGCAGTACCAGCGGGTCCGCCGCGAGTCGGTGGCCGACCTGTACGTGGTCGGGCACGCCGTCGGCGAACTGGTGCACCTGCTGGCCGAGCTGCTGGAGAACGCCACCGCCTTCTCCCGGCCCGACACCGTGGTCCGGGTGGGCGCCCGGGCCGAGGGCGGCGGCGCGGTGGTGGAGATCGTCGACCAGGGGTTGGGGATGAGCCCGGCGGCGCTGGAACAGGCCAACATCGTGCTGGCCTCCCCGCCGGCCGCCGACGTGGCCGCCTCGGAGCGGATGGGACTGTTCGTGGTCAGCCACCTCGCCGCCCGGCACGGCATCCGGGTACGCCTCAGCGGTGGCGCGCAGGGCCTGCTCGCCCGGATCGAGCTGCCCGCCGCGCTGCTGGCCGCCGCGCCCCCGGCGGAGCTGGACGGGCCGGTCTCACCGCGGATGCTGACCACGGCGGTCGCCGGCGCGACCCGGCCCGGCGGGCCGCGACGGCCGGCCGGCGCGCCGGCGCCGACGGAGCTGCCGGTGGCCGGCCGTCGTCCCGACCCGGCTCCGGTGGTGCCCGTGCAGGGGCGGCCGGTGCCGGTCCGCGCCGAGGACGTGCTGTCGCCGGCCGCGGGCGCCCCGGCGGCCGGCGGCGGCTGGTGGTCCCGCCAGGGGCCCGCATCGTCCGCCGCGGTGCCGGCGGGTGATGTGACGCCCGCGCCGCCCGCGACGCCTGTCATCGGGGGCACCAACGAACGGGGCCTGCCGGTGCGGGTGCCGATGGCGCAGCTCTCCGCGGTCACCGAGCCGGCCCGTCCGGAGGTTGCCGCCACCCGGGACGACCCGGACCCGGAGGCGGTCGGTGGGATGCTGTCGCGGCTGTACAGCGGGGTCCGCCGGGCCGAGGCCGAGGAGACCCGGGAGATAATCTTGCCGCCGTCGGGTGGGCACAGCGAAGGGGGACGACAGTGACGACGACCTTGAGCCAGGAGGCGCGGGACCTTAGCTGGCTGGTCAACGCGTTCGCGGAGCGGGTGCCGGGGGTGGCCCACGCCGTGGTGGTCTCCTCCGACGGGCTGCTGGTCGCGATCTCGGCGCACCTGCCCCGCGACCACGCCGACAAGCTCGCCGCGGTGACCTCCGGCCTGATGAGCATCACCGCGGGGGCGGCCCAGATGTTCGACGGCGACATCGTCAAGCAGACGGTCGTCGAGATGGGGCGCGGCTACTTCCTGGTGATGCAGATCCGCGACGGCTCGATCCTCGCCACGCTGGCCGCCTCGGACGCCGACATCGGCGTGGTCGGCTACGAGATGGCCCGGCTCGCCAAGCAGGCCGGGGAGATGCTCACCCCGGCGCTGCGCGCCGAGTTGCAGCAGGCGCTGCCCCGCTGACGACGACCGCTCCCGCCGTACCGGCGGGCCGATCCCGCTCGGCCGGACCCGCCCGCCCCGGCGGGCTGGACCACCGGACCGCCCCCCACGCGGTCCGGTGCGCCGGTCCCGGCCGGCGGGTGGCTCAGAGGCCGTTGTCGCTGATCACCTGCCGGTACCAGTGGGCGCTGCGCTTGGGGATGCGGCGCTGGGTGGCGTAGTCCACGTAGACCAGTCCCCAGCGCTGGTCGTAGCCCTCGGCCCACTCGAAGTTGTCCAGCAGCGACCAGACGTGGTAGCTCTCCAGCGGCACGCCGGCGGCGATCGCGCGGTGCGCGGCGGCGAAGTGGTCCCGCAGGAAGGCGATCCGGCCGGCGTCGTCGACGGTGCCGTCGGCGCCCAGGACGTCCGGGCAGGGCAGGCCGTTCTCGGTGACGGTGATCGGGACGGGGCCGTAGTCCCGGGTGACCCGGGTCAGGATGTCGTACATCCCGTCGGGGTACATCTGCTGCCACTCCGCCTCCGAGGTGGCCCAGCGCTGCACGGTGCCGCCGTCGGCGGTGACGTAGATCGGGGTGTAGTACTGCACGGCCAGCAGGTCGACCGGGCTGGAAATGATCTCCAGGTCGCCGTCGGCGATGCCCCGGACCAGCCGGCTGTCCCCGCCGAGGTCGGCCAGCACGTCGGCCGGGTACGCACCGGTGAGCACGGAGTCCAGGTACAGCCGGTTCTCGTAGCCGTCGTAGAGCCGGGTCGCGGCCGCCGCGGCCGGGGTGTCGTCGGCCGGGTAGCACGGGTGCAGGTTGAACGCCGGCCCGATCCGCGCGGTGGAGCCGGTGGCCCGCAGGGCGCGCACTGCCAGCCCGTGTGCGAGCTGGAGGTGGTGGGCGACCAGGTACGCGGCGTCCGGATCCTGCCGGCCCGGGGCGTGGTGGCCCCAGAGGTAGCCGTTCTGCACCACGGTCTTCGGCTCGTTGACGGTCAGCCACACCGGCACCTGGTCACCCAGGCCCCGGAACACGGCGTCGGCGTAGTCGGCGAAGCGGTACGCGGTGTCCCGGTTCTCCCAGCCGCCGGCGTCCTGCAACGACTGGGGCAGGTCCCAGTGGAAGAGGGTGACCATGGGTGCGATGCCGCGCTCGTGCAGGCCGTCGACGAGCCGGCGGTAGAAGTCGAGGCCGCGCTGGTTGGGTCGGCCGGTGCCGTCGGCCTGGATGCGGGGCCAGGAGACGGAGAACCGGTAGCTGCGCAGGCCGAGGTCGCGCATCAGGTCCAGGTCCTCGGACCAGCGGTGGTAGTGGTCCGCGGCCACGTCGCCGGTGTCGCCGTTGCGGGTCCGCCCCGGGGTACGGCTGAAGGTGTCCCAGATCGACTCCCCGCGCCCGTCCTCCTTGGCGGCGCCCTCGATCTGGTAGGCCGAGGTGGCCGCGCCCCAGCCGAAGTCGCGTGGGAAGCGCAGGGTGCCCGCGCCGGGGGTGGCGGTCGGGTTCCCGTCCGGCGGGGTGTCGCAGCCGGCCGTCACGGCGCCGGCCGCGGCGGCCGCGCCAGCCACGGCGGCCCCGACCGGGGAGATCCCGGCGCTGGCGGTGGCGGAGAGCGCGGCGGGGTGCAGCAGTCGCCGTCGGGTGAGTATCGACATCGGTGTTTCTCCTCAGGGTGCGGGCCACCCCGACGGCCGGGAGCGCTCCCAACACCGGCATGCGGCGTTCCGGCCGCCTCGGGGGCGGACCGCCAGCCTAGAGGGCCGCGCGGAGGCGGCCGGGATGGGGGAAGTGAGATGTGACGGGCGCCGTCGGTCGTCCGACGCGCCGGGCGGGGCGCAGATAGCGAGCGAGGCCGGCCGGGCGGCGTACGCGCCTGTCCCGTCGGCCTCTTTTCCCGTCGACTACAGGGGTTTAGTGTGGGGACGGAGGAGGGCAACCCCCGTCCCCACCTTGGTGCACACACGCACGAGTCGAATTGGCGTCCGCCGTGCGTGTCGCGCGGGAGCCGGGCCACGCGAGTGGCTCTGGTTCCACCTCCCTCCGTCACTGGCGGGTGTCGGCTGGCGACGGTGTCCGGGCTGGCCCGTCGTCAGCCTCTTGGCCTGCACCGCGGCCGGGCGACCACGGTCGTCGAACAATTGCATCTCCGTCGATGGAAGCGCTCCCATCGACGATGCAGCGACTGTAACGCCCGTCACGGGTTTGTGAAAGCCCCAAAACGAGATCGAAACATCGATCGGTGTCCCACCTGCGGTGTTGGCGTGGGAGCGCTTCCATGGCAGACTGTCGAATCGACGCAACGGAGCCAGCTCGCGTGAGCGGGGGTCGCCGAGGGCATCCGGATCTCCGGACGGCACCCCGAGGAACCGCCGCCGCCCCAGGGGCGGCAGACCGGCGCAGTTCCGCACCGACCACCTTCCCGGGCGCCTCCGTCCCCCCGCGTTCCCTGCTCGCGTGGAGGCGCCTCGCCGGCGGCCCGTCAGGCTCCGGCCCTCCTCCGAGGAGACACCGCGCACATGAGACTCTGGGCAAGACGTCGCCGGACGGCGATGTTCGCCGCCACCGCGCTGGCCAACGGCGGGGTGACCCTGCCGGCCGGCGCCGCGCAGGCCGCCCCCGCCTGCGACGTGGTCTACGCGACCAACGACTGGAACACCGGCTTCACCGCCAACGTCACCGTCAAGAACCTGGGCGACGCACTCACCGGCTGGACGCTCAAGTTCTCCTTCCCGAACAGCTCCCAGCGCGTCACCCAGGGCTGGTCGGCGAAGTGGAGCCAGACCGGCAGCGAGGTCACCGCGACCAACGAGTCGTGGAACGGCAACCTCGGCACCGGCGCTTCCACCACCATCGGGTTCAACGGCGCGTACGCCGGCAGCAACCCGAAGCCCACCGCCTTCACCCTCAACGGAATCGCCTGCAACGGCACCCCGGCCAACCAGCCGCCGACGGTGTCGCTTGGGCTGCCGACCGGACCGTTCGAGGCGCCGGCTGACGTACCGCTCACCGCCACCGCCGGCGACCCGGACGGGACGATCGCCAAGGTCGAGTTCTACCGCAACGGCCTGCTGGTCAACACCGACACCACCGCCCCGTACGGCTACACACTGGAGGACCTCCCGGCCGGCAGCTACGCCGTGCAGGCCAAGGCGTACGACAACGCCAACGGCGTCGCGGTGGCGGAGAAGGCGTTCACCGTCAACCCCGCCTCCGGTCCGGTGCTGGTGGCCACTCCGTCGGCGGTCAGCGTGACCGAGGGCGGCACCGGCACGGTCAACTGGATTAGCGACGAATCCTGGCCCTTCAGGGCCGGGAGGAATCGCGTCACGGACCGGGACGTTTCTGCCCTTTGATGTAGTCCTTGACTACTTCCAGTGGGGCGCCGCCGCAGGACGCGGCGAAGTACGAAGGGGACCACAGGTGCCCGTGCATGGTGTGCCGGTTGATCCGGCCGGTGAACTCCTTGCGCAGGTAGTGCGCCGAGACGCCCTTGAGTCGGTTGACCAGCGTGGAGATCGGCAGCTTGGGCGGGTAGTGCACGAGCAGGTGGACGTGGTCGTCCTCGCCGTTGAACTCGCGCAGCTCGGCGCCCAGGTCGGCGCAGACCTGCCGCATGACCTGTTCGCAGTGGGTGAGCATCGCGTCGTTGAGGACGTCCCGCCGATACTTGGTGACGAAGACAAGATGTACGTGCAGGTTGTAGACAACGCTTCTACCTCTGCGAACATTCGGGTCCGGGGTCCATCGTGGTGACATAGATAAGATGATTCGGTGTGGGCATGCCTGCGAAACTGGACAAGGTCGTGAAGCCGAGCTGGGCGGCCAAGGTCCTCGGCATCGACTACGCGGACCTGCCGAAACTCGACCGCCCCTGGACCAAACGGGACGTGCGGTCGCTGCGTGACAGCAGGCCGGACTGGCTGACCGAAGCGCGACGCCGCCACGCGGCCAGCGTGCAGCAGGCCAGCGAGGCGCGGGCAGCGGAGCTGGACGTCGCACTGGCACGTCTCGGGTACGACGCGCCGGACCTCGGCACGGTCGACCAGGCGGTGCTGTACATCGACGGCGCCATGACCCACCTGATGATCGAGACACGCTGCTCCGAGGACGAAGCTGACCGGGCCGCGTGGCGCCGCTGGCCGAAGTCGATGGCAGCCGAAGAGGGCTACGCGGACGACGAGGACGCCCGGTGAAGATTGTCGTGCAGGTCCGGCTGTTCCCGGACGCCGCTCAGCAGGCGGCGTTGCGGGCAACCCTGGACCTGTGCAACGACGCCGCGAACGTCGCCTCCGGGCTGGCGTACCAGCGGCGGGTGTTCGCCAAGCAGTCGTTGCAGCGGCTCACCTACGGCCAGTTGAAGGACATGGGTCTGTCCGCGCAGCCCGCCATCCACGTCGCCCGGAAGGTATCCGGCGCGTACGCCACCCTGAAGACCAACATCCAGGCCGGCAACCTCGGCAAGCCAGGGTCGAAGAGGCGCCAGGCCGCCGAGGGTAAATCGATCCGGTTCCGTCGCGACGCGGCGCAGCCGTTCGACGACCGTTGCCTGTCCTGGCAACTGGCTGCCCGCACCGTGTCGATCTGGACGGTCGCTGGCCGATCCGGGCCGATCCGGTTCGGCTGCTCCGACCAGCAGCACGCCACCCTGGTCGCGCACCGCCGCGGCGAATCCGACCTGGTCTGCCGGGACGGCAAGTGGTTCCTGTACGCCACCTGCGACATCCCCGACACGGCGACCAAGGAACCGGACGGGTTCCTCGGCGTCGACCTCGGCATCGCCAACCTCGCCACCGACTCCGACGGCCGCCACCACAGCGGCAAAGCCACAAACCGGGTCCGGCACCGCAACCAGCGGCTCCGCGCGAAACTCCAGGCCATCGGCACCAAATCCGCCAAGCGGCTGCTGAAGAAACGCCGCCGCAAGGAATCCCGGTTCGCCGCCGACACCAACCACCGCATCGCCAAGAGCATCGTGACCGAGGCCGAACGCACCGGCCGCGGAATCGCCCTGGAAGACCTGGGCGGCATCCGTGACCGGGTACGGCTCCGACGGCCCCAGCGGGTCACGCTGCACTCGTGGGCGTTCCACCAACTCGGCCAGTACATCGCCTACAAGGCGAAGCGGGCCGGAGTGGCGGTCGTGCACGTCGACCCGGCGTACACCTCGCAGGGATGCTCCGCCTGCGGACACGTCGCCAAGGCCAACCGGCCCAACCAATCCACCTTCCACTGCCGGTCGTGCGGCTTCGCTGAGCACGCCGACCGGAACGCAGCCCGCAACGTCGCCACACGCGGTGTTACGGGCTGGGCAGCCGTCAGCCTGCCGAACGCGGCGTGACCTCGTGCTCATCACCACGAGCCGTCACGATCCGCAAGCTCGGCCCTTCAGGGTCGAGAAGCTGACCTACCACCGGTTCTGGGCCCAGGCCGACGTCGCCATGGCGTACGCCGACTACGGCAAATTGTTCCCGAACGGGTGAGGTGACCCTCCCGGATGGGTGGCGCGGCGCCACCCGTCCGGCGGCCGACCGGGCCCGGGGGAGTGGACCGCCCGGTCGGCGGGCGGCCCGACTCCCACGGTCGGGCCGGGGGTGGGTCGACGGTTCGGTCGACGCAGCGGATCGGGCGACCCACCCCACCGCCCGCCGCGGCGTGCGTCGGGGAAAAGCCGCGAAAAAAGAGGGCGTCGCGGGATCACACGACGCCGTGCGACGGAGTACCGTGTTTCTCGGAGAGGCCGCTCCCCCCGTGGCGGCCTCTCCCTTAATTTTCCCCCCGGTTCAGCTTCCGTCCGGGGTGACCGGGTGCCGCAGCCCCGGGTGGCCGGCCGGCAGCGACCGCCGGATCAGCAGCCAGCTCACCGTCAGCGCCGCCGCCACCAGCGGCCAGGTCAGCGCCGCCCGGGCCACCGTCAGCGCGACCACCTGACCGCCGAGGTACAGCGGCAGGAACACCGCCACCCGCAACGCGTACGTCGCCGCCCAGACGCAGCTGCCCCGCGAGTACGCCCGCAGCAGCGCCCGGTCCCGCCGCCACCGGCCCCGCTGCCGCAGTGCCACCCCGACCACCACCCCCAGCAGCGGCCGGCGCACCACGATGCTGACCACCCAGACCAGCGCGCTGGCCGCGTTGGAGAAGAGCTGCACCAGGAAGAAGTCGGCCGCCCGTCCGGTGTAGAGCGCGATCAACGCGGCGACGCAGACGGCGAGCAGCCCGACCAGCACCGACCTCGGCCGGTCGCCCCGGCGCAGCCGCCACCCGGCCACCGCCGTGCCGACCAGCACGGCCGCCGCCACCCCGCCGGCGATGGACCGCCCGGTCAGCAGCCAGCCGAGGGTGAACGCCACCGGCGGCAGGGTCGCGTCCACCGCACCGCGCCGCCCGCCCAGCAGGTCCGCCAGCGACTCCGGCCGCTCCGCGACCGCCGGCTCCCGTTCCGTCGTACCGCCCACCGTCACCTCCCGTGGTCCGGCCCCAACCTAGCCGGGACGCACCGGTGTCTCGCCGAGCGACCTGCCGGGAGTGCCGCTACGGTGTGCGGGTGCGCGCGACGGCAAGAGGTTGGACCGCGGTCTGGTTGGTCGTACTGGCTCTGGTCCAGGCGGCCGCTCTCATGGTGCTGTGGCGCTTCGCCGTGCACACCGGGACCGGCCAGTGGCTGGACACGGTCGCGTTGACCGGCAACCAGATCGGCCAGGACCGCATCGACGGGCCGGTCAACCGGATCCTCAACGCGATGTCGGTGGTGTCGCTGCTCGCCGCCACCGCCGTGATCGGCTTCATCGCGCTGATCCGTGGCCGCAAGGCGCTCGCCGTCGCGGCCACCCTGCTGATCGCGGGCGCGAACGTCAGCACCCAGCTGCTCAAGTACGTCCTCGACCGGCCGGCGCTGGGCATCGACCCGGAACGGGACGCCGCCGGCAACAGCCTGCCCAGCGGGCACGCCACCATCGCCGCCTCGGTGGCGCTGGCGCTGATCCTGGTGCTGCCGCCCAAGGTGCGCCCGCTCGGGGCGTTCCTCGGCGTCGCGTACGCCGCCATCGCTGGCGTGGCCACCCTCTCCGCCGGCTGGCACCGGCCCAGCGACGCCGTGGCGGCGTTCCTCGTGGTCGGCGTCTGGGCCGCGCTGGCCGGGCTGCTCCTGCTGGTCTTCCAACGGGAGCAGGCGCAGGTCTCCGCCGAGGACGCCCACCGGCTCGCCGCGGCCCTGCTCGGGCTGGGCGGCCTGGCGGCCGTCGTCGCCAGCGGGCTGGCCCTGTCCTGGCTGCTCGACCAGCAGCAGGTGCCGGTCGACGAGCTGAGCCGCCGTCCGCTCTTCATCGGGTACGCGGGCAGCGCCGCCGGCATCGCCGGCACGATGGCGGTGGTGGCCGCGCTGGTGCTGCTCCCGATGCACCGCCTGGTGCCCCGCTACAAGGGCTGATCAGCGCCGGTACGTCCCGACCATGGTGCCGCTGGCCAGCTCCCGGCCGGCCAGTGCCGCGTGCACGTCGGCGGCCTGCGGGGCGTCGGGCAGGTCGACCGGGCGTTCCAGGGCGTACAGCCGGAAGAAGTAGCGGTGCGCCTCGTCGGCCTGCGGCGGGTGCGGCCCACCCCACCCGGTGGTGCCGAAGCCGTTGGGCCACTCCCGGCCGCCCTCGGGGACCATGCCCTCCCCGACTCCGCCGGAGGTCGGGGAGATCCCGGTGACCAGCCAGTGCAGGAACGGACTCCGCCCGGCGTCCGGGTCCTCGACCAACAGCAGCAGCTCGGTCGCGGACTCCGGCACGTCGGACCACTGCAACGGCGGTGAGGCGTTCCCGCCGTCTCGCGAGAACCGCCCCGGCAACTGGTCGTGGTCGTTGAACGCGGTGCTACGCAGCATGATGCCGGCCATCTGTCGCCCGCCCCCTCTCGTCGGCCCGGCGCGTACCCGCGACCGGCCGGCCGAAACCGACGTGGCAGGGTACGAGCACCACGACGGCGGGGGAGGATCGGCCCGGTGGAGACGGTACGGACGGCGTTCCGGGACGAGTGCGCCCGGCTCGACGGGGTGCTGCGCACCCTGACCGAGGCGGACCTGGACCGCCCGACCCCCTGCCCACCCTGGGCCGTCCGCGACCTCGTCGCTCACGTCAGCACCGGCGCCGGCCGTCTGGTCGACATGCTCGCCGCGCCGGCCCCGCCCCGGGCGGAGGTGGACCCCGCCGGCTACTTCGGCGTGGCGAAGTTCACCCCGGAGGTCGACGCCGCGCGGGTCGACAGCGCCCGCCGGGAGGCCCGTCGACCGGCCGACGCGGCGGCGATGGCCGAGGCCTTCACCGCCGCCTGGCGGGGCACCGACTCCGCCGTCGCGGCGCAGCCCGCCGACCGGGTGGTCCGCACCCGGCACGGCGACGCGATGACCCTGTCCGATTTTTTGGTCACCCGGGTGGTGGAGGTCGGCGTGCACGGCCTCGACCTGGCCCGGGCGCTGGACCGGCGGCCGTGGCTGACCCCGACCGCCGCCCAGGTGGTCGCCGACCTGCTCACCGGCGGCCGGCCCGTCCCGGCGCGGCTGGGCTGGGACCCGCTCACCCTGATCCGCAAGACCACCGGGAGGCTGCCGCTCACCGAGGCGGAGCGCGCCGAGATCGCGACGGCGGATTTCCGCTGGCTCTCCTTCGCCGGCTGACCCGTCCGCCGGCCGGCCGGGTCGCCGGCTCCGCGGCCGGCTCGCGCCCAGGGCGGTCGCCGCGCCGGCAGGGCAGGCGGGTCGCCTGCCGGGCAGGGCAGCGGGTCGCCGTGCCCGGCAGGGCAGCGGCGTGCCGGGCAGGGCAGCGGTCGCCGTGGACCGGTCAGTCGCCGATGCGGGGCGCGGGGATCGCGGCGACCGTGCGGCGCAGGTGCGCCAGGACGATCGGGTCGATGTGCCCCGGCACCAGCCGTTCCTCGAGGTTCTCCCAGCCCGCCCAGGAAGCGAGCGCCTCCTCGAGCGCGGGCCCGGCGACCGTCGCGGGCGCCGCGGCGCCCACCGGGTGGACGGCGGCCGTCAGCCCGGCGCCGTCGACAGGGTGGCCGGCGGCGGCCAGCAGACCGGCCACCTCGTCGGCGAGCGGGCCGGCCAGCTCCAGCAGGGTGGCCGGGTCGGGCTTGCCGAAGAGCATGGTGTGGATGTCGAGCAGCCGGTGCAGCTCCCCGACCGGGTCGAGGTGGTCGTCCACTCGCAGGTCGACCAGGTTGTCACCGGTGCCCGCGTACCCACCGCCGAGCTCGACCACCAGGAGGGCCGCGCTCTGGCGACCGCGCCGGTCGCCCCCGGCCTGCTCACCGGCGCGCAGGGCGGCGAGCAGGCGCTGCGGGAACGGCAGCGACTCCCCGGCCAGCCAGCCGTCGCGCACCGCCTCGACGACCTGCGGACCGGCCAGGATGTTGCCCTGGGCCGCCCAGCCGTCGCCGGCCAGGCCACCGGCCCAGCCGCCGCAGCGCGGGCCGGTCCAGGTGGCGCCGGGGCCGGTGGCGCCGACCACACCGAGCTGCCGGTCGTCCCGGCCCGGATCGGCGGCGACCAGTTGGGCGATCACGTCGGCGGCGGGGGCGCCCGCGCGCAGCAGCGCCAGCCCGTTCGGCCGGTAGGAGAGGTTGGCGTGGGCCTGGCTGGCCACCGCGCCCACCTCGGCCTCGGCCCCCGGCACCAGGGCGCCGGCGGCGAGGAACCTGCTGGCCACGGCGACGCCGTGCAGGCGGCCGTCGGCGGACCGGGCGACGAGGGAGAAGGTCACCGGTGAAGGTTAGCGTCGCCGTGGGGCACCCGGGAGTCCCGCCGAGCGCGGTGCGCTGGCGCCCGGGACCGGAGTGGCCCACACCACCGACCGGCGATGGCTCACGCCACCGACCGCAGTGGCCCACACCACCTGCTGGCCATTGGCCCGGTCCGACCGGCGATGGCCCGGGCCGGTAGCGCAGATCTCGTGGGGGCACCGCCGTCCGTCCCGGCGGGCGCGCGGAACGCGTCGAGTGCCGCGGTGCTCCCGGCTCTTGTTCCCGTGCCGGCGAGCGGGCACGATCGACCGGATGACGAACCGATGGGGCATGACGGTGCCGCTGGGCGGCGTCCCGCTCGCCGACCACGCCGCGGTCTACGCCGCCCTCGACCGGGCCGGGTTCACCGACGTCTGGTCGTCGGAGGTCAACGGCGCCGACGCGTTCACCCCGCTCGCCCTCGCCGCCGCCTGGCAGCCGCGGCTGCGCCTCGGCACCGCGATCGCCCCGGTCTTCACCCGGGGGCCCGGGCTGCTGGCGATGAGCGCCGCCGCGCTCGCCGAGGCCGCCCCGGGGCGCTTCGCGCTCGGCATCGGCGCCTCCTCGCCGGTGCTGGTCGACGACTGGAACGCGATCCCGTTCACCGAGCCGTTCCGGCGTACCCGGGACGTGCTGCGTTTCCTGAAGACGGCGCTGCGCGGGGAGACGGTGGACGGGGCGTTCGACACCTTCGCCGTACGCCGGTTCACCCTCGAACGCCCACCGGCGGTGCCGCCGGCGGTGCTGCTGGCCGCGCTGCGCCCCGGGATGCTCCGGCTGGCCGCCGCGGAGGCCGACGGGGTGATCCTCAACTGGCTCGCCGCCGACGACGTGCCGAAGGCCCTCGCCGAGCTGGGCGGACGCGGCCCCGGCTTCGAGGTGGTCGCCCGGATCTTCGTCTGCCCCACCGAGGACGCCGGCTACGCCCGCACCCTCGGCCGGCGGCTGATCACCAGCTACCTGACCGTGCCGGCGTACGCCGAGTTCCACCGCTGGCTGGGCCGGGAGAGCGCCCTCGGCCCGATGTGGACGGCCTGGGCCGCCGGGGACCGGCGGGGCGCCGGCGCGGCCGTCCCCGACGAGGTGGTCGACGCGCTGGTGCTGCACGGCTCGCCCGAGCGGTGCCGCGCCGAGGTGCGCCGCTACGCCGAGGCGGGGGTGGACGTGCCGGTGCTCGCGCTGCTGCCCACCCCGGAGCTGACGTCCGGCGGCGCCGCCGCGCTGGGTGACCTGATCGCTCGGCTCGGGCCGGCGGGGGAGGAGCAGGCGTGAACCTGACCGACCGGGTGGCGGTGATCACCGGAGCGGCCGGCGGCATCGGCTCGGCGCTCGCGCGCCGGTTCGCCGCCGAGGGCGCGGCGGCGCTGGTACTGGCCGACCTGGACGCCACCGCCACCGGCGCGGTGGCCGAGAGCGTCGGCCCGATCGCCCGGGCCGTCGCCGTGGACGTCACCGACGAGGACCAGGTCCGCGAGCTGGTCGCCGACACCGAGCGACGGTACGGCCGGATCGACCTGTTCTGCGCCAACGCGGGCGTGGCCACCGGCGGGGGCGTGGAGGCGGCCGACGCGGAGTGGGACCGGTCCTGGCGGGTCAACGTGCTGTCCCACGTGTACGCCGCCCGGGCGGTGCTGCCGGCGATGCTGGCGCGGGGTGAGGGCTACCTGCTGCACACGTGCTCGGCGGCCGGCGTGCTGACCGCGGTGGGCGACGCCCCGTACACCGCCACCAAGCACGCGGCGGTCGGCTTCGCCGAGTGGCTGGCGATCACCTACCGCGACCAGGGCATCCGGGTCAGCGCGCTCTGCCCGCAGGGGGTGGACACCCCGATGCTCGCCGACGGGCTGGCCGCCGGCCATCTCGGCGCCCGGGTGATCGCGGCCTCCGGCGCGGTGCTCACGCCCGACCAGGTGGCCGACGCGGCGATCGCCGGGCTGGCCGAGGAGCGCTTCCTGATCCTGCCGCACCCCGAGGTCGCCGCGTACGCCCTGCGCCGCGCCCAGGACCCCGACGGCTGGCAGGCCGGCCTCCGCAAACTCGTCCGCCGCCTCCGCGCCTGACCGCTTTCCCCTCCCGCCCCCTCCCGCCCGGCTTGCTCGGTGATCAAGAAGTTTGCGTCTCGGCGGGCCGGTTTCCCGACGCAAACCTCTTGATCACCGAGGCCGGAGCCCGCGCTGGCGTTGCCCGGCTCGCCCCTTGTGGGCGGGGTGCCTGGGTGGGGTCAGGGGCGCCAGCGGAGGGGGCCGAAGTGGACCGACCAGAGCAGGCGGCGCCAGCGGGGGCGGGCGGCGCGCAGGGCCGCCACGTACTGCTCGGCGAGTGCCGACGCCCGGTCGGCGTGGGCCAGGGTGGCGCTACCGGGCGCGAAGGCGACCTGGTTGAGCAGGACGGCCAGCTCGTCCACGTCGGGTCCGTCCACCATGGCCGGTGCGGTGGCGACGGCCGGGCCGTACCCGGCGTATCCGGCGTGGTCGGTCTCGCCGGTCGGGTCGGCGGTCGCAGGAGCGGTCGGGGGAGCGGTCCGGTCGGCGGTCGTCGTGGCGCGGGCGTCGGCGAGAGCTCGTCGGGCGTGCCGGGCTACCTCCGTGGCGGCCAGGTCGCCGCCGACGGGCCGGCCCGCCAGGCGCAGCGCGTCGGTGACCTCCCGCCAGGCGCCGGCGATCCGCTCGCTTGGGTCACCCCGTTCCCGGCGGGCCCGGGCCTGCGCCCGGCGCATCCCGGCCAGCGTGGCCAGCGCCGCCCCGATGAGCAGCAGCAGGCCGGTGACCGCCACGGCGACCAGGACCGGCGTCGACACGCCCCGGTCACCGGCGGGACCGTCCGCGGCGGCCACCGCCGGCGAGGTCGCGGTCGGCTCCACGGTCGGCTCGGGCACCTCCGACGGGGGCGGGTCGTCCGGCGTCGGCCGGAAGTCCTCCTCCACCGGGCGGGGCTCCGTGTCCGGGCGGGGCAGCGGGTCGAACGGCACCCAGCCGACGCCGGAGAAGAGCACCTCCGGCCAGGCGAACGCGTCGGCGGCCCGGACCGGACCGTCGCCGCGCGACTCGAAACCGACCACCACCCGGGTCGGCAGGCCGGTCAGCCGGCCCAGCACCGCGAACGCCGCCGCGAACTGCTCCGACGTGCCGCGCTGCCCGCCGCCACCGCGCGGTCCGAAGAGGAAGAAGTTCAAGTTCGGGTACGCGTGCCCGCTCGGCGCGTCCGCCACCACCCGGTAGTGCTCGGCGAGGAACTGCTCGATCGCGGCGGCCCGCGCGTACGGGGCGCCGTTGTCCTCGGCGAGTTGGCCGGCGAGCTTGCGCAGCGGCTCCGGCGTACCGTCGGCGACCCGCAGCACCCGCGCCACCTCCGCACCGGCCGGCACGTCGGCGGTGGCGAGCAGGTTCGCGTCCGGCCGCTCCCGCGCCGAGGTGACCGTGTACCGCAGTCCCGGGCTCAGCCCCTCCGGGCGGATCAGCGTCCCGGTCGCCGGGTCGTACGCCACTCGCGCCCCGGTGACCTCGCGCGGGGTGGCCACCGCCGGCAGCAGCCGTCCGGTCAGGTCGGCCACGGTGATCTCCTGCCGGACGGTCTCCACCGGCCCGGCGTCAGATGCCGTGGTGGGCAGGATCCGACCCGCGTTGCGGTAGGTCGCGCCGACCCGCCAGGTCACCCCGTCGTAGTCGCTGAGCACCGCCAGCCGGATCCGGCTCTCGGTCCCGGCCGGCGCCCGCGTGGTCACGTCCAGCAGCTTCTGCTCCGGGTTGAGCGCCCAGCCGGAGATCCGGATCAGCGGGTTCTCGTCCAGCGACTCCACCCGCGGCGGCTCCACGTAGCGGCGTGGGTCCACCGGCCGGTCGTCGACCCGGGCGGCCAGCAGCGGCCCGAGCAGGGCGGCCAGCCCTACCACCACCGCCAGGCCGAGCGCGGTGCCCGCCACCAGCCGGGCCCGCACGGCCGCCCGGACCGACGGGGCCAGCCCGGCCGTCGGGTCGGCGGTCCCCGGCGTGCCCCGCCGGTCGGACGCGGCCAGCCCCAGCGCGACCGCGCCGGCGAAGGCGACCGACGGCCAGGTCGCCGGGTCCGCGTTCGGCCCCACCACGTACAGCGCGCCGGCGTAGAGCAGCGTCGGCGGCAGGAAGCCGAGCAGCGTCCGGCCGGCGCGCAGCGCCACCTCCGCGCCGGTCAGCCCGGCCAGCCAGGCCGCCACCAGCGGCACCAGCACGGTGTCCGGCGCCGGCTCGACCGGGATCATCGCGGTGAGCAGCCGGGGGATGCCGTTGCGGGCCGCGTCGGCGACGATCGGCCCGAAGCTGCCCGGCAGGTCGGCGTGCCGGGCGGCCAGGTGCAGCGAGAACGCCGTCCAGCCGGCCATCGCGGCCACCGACACCGGCGCCACCAGCCAGGACGGCAGCCGCCGGGCGGCCACGCTGACCAGCACCGAGCCGATCGCCGCGCCGAACATGAGCCGGGTCAGCAGGTCGTCGGCGTACACCCGACCGAGCACCACCCCGGCCAGCGCGGTCAGCACGACCAGCGCCACCGGCACCGGCACCGCGCGCAGCCCCCGCCGTACCGTCGCGCCCCGACCGTCGCCGGGCGGCGCCGCCGGACCGGGCGCGGCCGGGCGCGCCTGCGTCGTCACCACCGGCGGACCCCGTCCCACTCGGCGGCGAACCCGGCGCCGTCGGCCACGTCCAGCACGACCAGGCCCGCCGCGGCGGCCGGCGTCGGCCCGTCCGCGCCGAAGACCGCCACCACCACCGACGGGTACGCCCCGCGCAGCGCGCCCACCTGCCCCAGGTCACCCCGGCCGCCCGGCCCGGTGAGGAAGACCAGCGTGTCGCCGGCCCGGTCCTGCCGCAGCCGGCTCGCCGAGGTGCGCAACGTGTCGGCATCGCCGTCGGTCAGCTCCACGGCGGCCAGCCGGTCCAGCGGCGGCTCGCCGGCCCGGTCCTCCCCGGGTGCCACCAGCAGCAGCGCCACCGGCAGGTCCTCCCGGACGGCGGCGGTGACCACCGAGGCGGCGGCCTCGCAGGCGGACTCGAAGGACTCGGCCACCCCGTCCACCCGCTGCGGGTGGGCGCCGGACCGGTTGTCCAGCAGCACCACGATCCGGGGCAGGCTGGTGTCCACGTTCTCCCGCACCATCAGCTCGCCGACCCGGGCGCTGGTGCGCCAGTGCACCCGGCGCAGCTCGTCGCCGACGACGTACTCGCGCAACGAGTCGAAGGTGATCGACCCGTGCGGCACGCTGTCCGACCGGCCGTCGAGGCTGCGCCCCGCGCCGGTGGGCACCGCGGTCAGCGGGTGGATCCGCGGGTGCACCCAGACCGGCACCGGCCGACCGTACGAGCGGGAGAGCGCCACCAGCCCCAGTGGGTCGCGCCGGGTCACCCGCAGCGGGCCGACCGGCACCACGCCCCGGCGTCGGGTCGGCACCTCGTACCGGGCGGTGGTGTCCCGCCCGGGCCGCAGCCGCAGCACCGGCACGGGCACCGTCGCCGCGCCGCACCGGTCCTCGGCCAGCAGGTTCGCCGCCCGCAGCCGCCCGGCGTTGCGGACCGTGACCGTCATGTGGGCCGGCTCGCCCCGGGCCACCCGGTCCGGGTCGGCGCTGCGGGAGATCTCCAGGCGGGGCCGCCAGGCGGCGGTCGCCACGGCGTAGCCGACCGCCACTGCGCCCGCCGCGCCGAGCAGCGCCAATTCCGGGTACGCGAAGCGGAAGCCGACGCCGAGCAGCAGCACGGCGGCGACGAGCAGCCCGACGCCGCGGGCGGTGATTCCCATCGGCGTACGGCCGTCAGCTGTGCGCCGGGGCCGGCTGGCCCGACGGCAGCGGCACCGGCACCGACGCGATCGCCTGGCGCAGCACCTCGGCGGGGGTCGCCCCGCGCACCTGCGCGTCCGGGGTGAGCAGCAGCCGGTGGGCGAAGACCGGCTCGGCGAGGGTCTTCAGGTCCTCCGGCATGATCCAGCCCCGGCCGTCGATCAGCGCGTACGCGCACGCCGCTCGGGTCAACGCGATCACGCCCCGGGGGCTGACCCCGACCCGTACCTGCGGATGGTTGCGGGTCGCGGCGGCCAGCCGGACCGCGTACGCGTAGAGCGGCTCGGCGATGTGCACCCGGCGGGCCATCCGGACCATCTCCCCGACGGTGGCGGTGTCGGTGACCGCGCTGAGCGAGTCGGGGGAGCGGACCGTCGCGCCGCGCAGCACCTCCACCTCGACCGCCTCGTCCGGGTAGCCCACGGACAGCTTTACCAGGAAGCGGTCCAGCTGCGCCTCCGGCAGCCGGTAGGTGCCGTCCATCTCGACCGGGTTCTGCGTGGCGACCACCAGGAAGGGTTGCGGCACCGGATGCCGGACGCCGTCCACGGTGACGGTGCGCTCCTCCATCACCTCCAGCAGCGCCGACTGGGTCTTCGGCGAGGCCCGGTTGATCTCGTCGGCGATGACGATGTTGGCGAAGACCGGCCCCGGGTGGAACTCGAAGCCCCGGGTGGCCTGGTTGAAGATGGTCACCCCGGAGACGTCCGAGGGGAGCAGGTCCGGGGTGAACTGGATGCGGCGCCACTCACCCTTGACCGTCGCGGCGATCGCCCGGGCCAGGGTCGTCTTGCCGACGCCGGGTACGTCCTCCAGGAGGACGTGCCCCTGCGCGAACAGCGCGGTCAGCGCCAGCCGTACCACCTGCGGTTTGCCCAGCACGACCGCGTTGACGTTCTCCGCCAGCCGGGCGGCGAGGGCGGCGAAGCCCTGCACCTCCGGGTGGGTGAGCGGTTCCTGGGGGCTGTTCACGGTGGTGGTGCTCCTCGACTGGCTGGTGCGGCGTCAGCAGGTGGGCAGGACGTTGATGTTGTCGCCGCCCTCCAGGTTGAGCCACGCCCAGGGGATGTAGTTGCGCCCGGAGTACTCGACCTGCACCCACCAGGTGCTCTGCTTCTGGCTGTTGTAGATCCAGGAGTCGACGTTGTCGCCGGACTTCTTGCAGTACGCCTTCAGCCGCGTCCCCGGCCTGGCCCAGCCGACCTGCTTGCTGTTGTCCTGCCGGGGGACCGAGAAGACCTCGTTGCCGTTGCGGCCGTCGACCTCTGCGTTGCAGTAGGTGCGCTGGTCTCCGTCCGGCCCGTTGTTGCAGGTGGCGACGCCGTACAGCGGGTCGGTGGTCTGCGCCCGGGTCGCGGTGCCCTTGCCGGCGGCGTTGCTCGCCGTGACCGTGAACGTGTACGCCGTCCCCGGCGTCAGGCCGGGCATCGTGATGCTGGAACAGGGACCCGGCTTCGCCGCCTCACCGGCGGTGCTCAGCGAGCAGGTGGCCTGCCCGCCGCCCGCGTCGACCGTGAAGGTGACGGTCGCCGCGGTGGCGGTCGCCGACGAGCCGGTCACCGTCACCCGGGGCGCCGCGACCGTCCGCGCGGTGGTGCTGGCCTCCGGGCCGGGGCCGGCCTCGTTGACCGCCTTCACCTTCACCGTCACGCTCTGCCCGTCGTCCAACCCGGGCACCGTGGTCTGCGTGTCGGTCACCTCGCTGACCTTGCCCCCGACGTCGACCAGGTATTTCGTCACCGGGCGGCCGTTGTCGAGCGCCGGCGACCACTGCACGGCGACGGTGCCGCGCTGGTCGGCGACCGTGGTGGCCCGCAGCCCGGCCGGCTGTCCCGGCGGGGCGAACGGCACCACCGTGTTGCTCACCGGCGAGGCCGCCGAGCCGGCGCCCTTGTCGTTGACGGACACCACGGTGAAGGCGTACTGGGTGCCGTACTCCAGCTCACCGGCCGGCACCACCAGCTCCGTCTTCGCCGACTCGCCGGCCGGGGCGTTCGTGCCGGCCGAGGTCGCGGTCACCGCGTACTTCGCGATGGTGTTGCCCTGCCCGTTGGCGGCCGGCCACTTCACCAGCACCGTGCCGTCCGGCCGGGCCTCGGCGGTCACGCCGGCCGGCGGGTCCGGCACCGCCGCCGTCGGGGTGACCGGGTTGCTCCGCCGGGCCGGGCCGGCGCCCTTGGCGTTCACCGCGTGCACCGCGAACGTGTACGACTCGCCGTTGGTCAGGCCGGTGATCTCCACCGCCCGCTGGTTGGCGCCCACCTCGTGCTTCTGGCCGCCGCCCTCCACCACGTACCTGGTGATCTCGGCGCCGTTCGCGGCCGCCGGCTTCCAGCTCACCCGGGCCCGCGCGTTGCCGGCGGACGCGGTGACGCCGCGCGGCGCGCTCGGCTTGCCCACCTTCGGCTTCTTCGGCGGAGGCGGCGGCGGGGGAACCGGCGGCGGGTCGCCGCCGAGCACGTCGTTCGCGTACTTGTTGACCTCGCGCACCTGGTGCTTGTCGTCGACAACCCGGGCGGTCGACGAGTCGGGCGCGTTGATGAACAGGTGGTTCTCCCGCACATCCAGCTCCAGCGGGCCGGTCATCCCCTTACCCCGAATGGTGTCGACCAGCTTGCCGGCGCCGTCGAACGCGTAGACCGTCCCACTGGCCTCGTCGGCGCAGTAGAACCGCCCGGCCCAGGCCACCGCCGCGTTGAGCCCGTCACCGCTGCCCGGCACGGTGAACTGGCGTACCTCGCTGCCGTCGGCCACCACGTGCACCCGCCGCTCGCCGCCCACCGTGACCGGCACGGCCGGGCCGCTGGTCCGGGCCGGCAGCGTGCCCGCGGACGACATGGCCAGCGGGGTGCGCACCGTCTCGCCGGCGCGGACCGTGACCAGCGACGCCGAGGTGCGATCCAGCACCGCCACCCCGTCGTCCAGCGTGGACACCACCAGCTCGTGGCTCGGCTCCGCCACCGTGTACGTCTCGACCTGCTTCGGGCTGAGGCCGCCGCCATCGGCCGGGGCGGAGGGCAGCTCCGCCGCGGTGACCGCCGAGACGGTGCCCTCGCTGGGGATCGCGATCCAGAGCCGGCCCTTGCCGTCGAACGCGCCGCCGGTGATGCCCGGCGGGTAGTGCACCGGCTCACCGACCGGGGTGAGCGAGCGCGGGTCCAGCTGCCGGACGATGCCCTGCACGGCGTCAACGACGAACGCCGCGTCCTCGTGCAGCACGACGTTGACCCCGAGGCCGGGCGTGGTCCGGGTGGTCGCGGTGATCTGGAGGGTGGCCAGGTCCAGCGAGCTGACCTGGCCGGTGTTCAGGTCGCGCAGGATGAGCAGCCGGTCGGTCTGGGTGACCTGCATCGGGTGCCGCCGCGCGCCGGGGATCTCCATCCGGGTGTCGACCCGCGCGGTGACGCCGTTGACCCGGGCCATCTCGCTGCGCGCCGCGCTCCACAACCAGCTGCTCGCGTCGTAGTTGGCCACCGCGTTGTCGGCGGCGCCCAGCCCGAGCACCGTCAGCCCCATCGCCGCCAGCAGCGCGCCCACCGTGCCGATGGTGACCAGCCCGCCGCGCATCCGGGAGCGGTGTGGCGGTGCGGCGGTGTCGGTCACGGTGCTCCGCCCCGAGTCGTCGATGGTGGCCACGTCCGGCTGCCTCCCCGTCTGGCTGTCCAGGTGGCGCGCCGTGTCCCCGGCGACCCTCCCCTGAGCCGTGGGACATCATATGGGCCGCGCCGGCACCGGGGAACCCGCTGGGTCTCCCTGTGGACACCCAGCGTGTGCGCCGTGGTCGGTCAGCCCGCCGGCGTCCGCCGCTCCCGGTCCGTGCAGACCTGTCCCGACGTGGCGAAGGCGTCCGTGGAGTACACCGCGAGCACGGTGAAGCAGTAGTCCACCGTGGAGCTGAGGCCGTTCACGGTGTAGATCGTCTGTCCCGGGTCGACGGTGGCCATCACGCCGAGCGCCTTACCGGCGCGCCCGCCGGCGACCATGAACGGCGCTCCGCCACCCGCCGGGTCGGACCAGGTGATCGTGACGCTCGTCCCGTCGTCGCGCAGCTTCAGGCCGGTGGGCGGCGCACCGGTCGCCTTCGCCGCCCCCGGCGTGCCCCCGGTCGGTGCAGGCGGCACGCCGGGCTCGTCGCGGTCCAGCGCCACCGCGCCGACGACCCCCGCGACCCCCAGCACCACGACGCCCGCCACGACGGCCAGCATCACGCGACCCCGTCCGCGCCGCTCCGGCGGCGCCTCGACCTGGTACACCGGCGGCGGCTGATACACCGGGCTGACCGGCGCGTACGTCGCCTCCTGGCGCGGCTGCTCGACCGGGGCGCCGGCCTCCTCCTCCACCACCCGGGGCGGCATGTCGTACGCGACCAGCGGTTCGTCGACGAGTTCCAGCGGCCCATCGGTGTCGGTCTGGCTGCTGGCGCCCTCGTCCTCGGCCGGCTCGTCGCGGACCGGGGAGGTGGTCAGTGGCTGCGGCGGCGCGACGCTGCTCCACGGGGGCGCGGTCAGTCCCCACGGTGGGGCGCTGACGGGCGGGGTGCTCACCGGCGTGGCGCTCACCGGGTGATGGGGTGCCGGCGGCGCGCTGGCCACTGGCGGCATCGGCGGACGGTGCACCTGGTGGGCTGGCGGGGTGGTCACGGGGTGGTTCGGCGCCGGAGGGGTGCTGACCGGGTAGGAGGGCGCGGGCGGGGCGCTTGTCACGGGGGGCGCGCTGAGTTGGTGGGCCGGCGGGGTGACCGCATGGTGCTGGGTTGGCGGGGCGCTCACCGGGTTGGCCGGGGTGCTGGGCGCGGGGGCCGCACTGACGGGCTGGGTCGGCGGGGCGATCGGACGGTGCGGTGGTTGCGGGGCGCCGATCGGGTGCGTGGGAACCGGGACGGGCGGCGCGCTGATCGGCGGCGCGGGCGCCGGCGCGACCGGCGGTGGGGGCGGCGGCGTGACCGGTGGTGCGGGCGGCGCGCTGATCGGCGGTGCGGGTGGCGCGCTGACCGTTGGGGTGTCGTTGAACGGTGGCGTGCTGACCGGCGGGATGGGGGCCGCGTTGACCGGCCGCACGGGGATGGGGGAAGCGCTGACCGGGTGCGCGGTGGCCGGGGGAGCGCTGACGACCGGCGGTGCGGGTACCGGTCGGGCGGTCGTGGGCGGTGGGGGCACCGGTGGTGCGCTCACCGGCGGCGCGCTGACGGGCTGGGATGCCCCGGCGTGCGGCGGCGCGCTGATCGGGCCGGCAGTGACCGGGCCTGCGCTGACGGTGCCTGCGGTGACCGGTGGGGCGCTGACGGGCGGCGTGCTGACCGGGGCGTTCGTTGGTCGGGTCGTCGCCCGCGGCGTCGTCGCCTGGCGCTGTGCCTCCTCGCGCAGGAGCGGATCTATCTGCTGGACCTGGATGGTCGGCCGGTCCCAGCCGTGCGCCTTCGGGACCGCCGGCCGCGGGACCTCCTTGGCGGGCGGCTCGGTCGACCTGTTGGGCGGCGTGACCGGCGAAGCATGCGACGCGGTGGCGCCGGTGGTCACCGGACTCGGCGTACCTGCCGTGGTCACCGGACTCGGCGTGGTGCCTCCGGTGGTCACCGGCGTACCCGTGGCCGCCCGGTGGTCCGGCGGAGGCGGAAGTGGCGTCGGCACCGCGTCGGCCGGCGGCGCGGGGAGGGTCGGATTCCGGCTCGGCACCTGGGGCGCCGGTGGGACGACCGTGGGCACGGTCACCGGACCGGGCGGCACCTGTGCCCGCGGAGGAACCGGGGGTGGTGGCACCGCCGTCCGGGTCGGCGCGGGCTGTGAAGCCGGCGGCGTCGCGACGGCGGGCCCGGGCGCCGGCGGCCGGGTCGACGCGGCGTCGGCTCCGGACCGCGCATCCGCCGGCCCGGTCGCCTGGTGCGGCGTGGTCGAGGGCACGGCCGGGGCCCGCAGGTGCGGCGGCGCCCACGGTGACGTGGTGGGGGCGGCGGCGTTGACGTGCGCGGGTTTCCCGGGTCGGGGCGGAGTGGGAGCGGGTACCACGGGCGGCTGCGGGGTCGGCCGGGCGGGCGGATGCGGCGCGGGCGGGGCCGACCGGGGCACCGGCACCTGGGGTGCCGGCGGCACGGAGAACTGCCGGTGTGGCCCGGGCGGCAGCTGCGAGGCCGCGACGGGCGGCGGTGGCGCGGGTGGTGCCGGCGCGGGCGGCACCTGCCGTGCGGGCGGGGCCTGCGGTGGTGCGGAGACCTGTTGGGCCAGGGGCGGCGCCTGGGGCGCCGGCGGCACGGTCCGCGGCGGGGGCACCGGCGCCGTGGGTTGCTGCCGCACCGGCGGTACGACCGGCCTCTGCTGCGGCATACCGGTCGTGGGTGCGGACAACGCGCCGCCAGTGCTCGGCGCGGTGCTCGGCGGTCCGGCCTGCCGGACGGCGGGCGGCCCGGAGTGCCGGAGCGGAACCGGCCCGGGCTGCGGGGCCGGCCGAGGCGGGGCGACGGGCGGGGGCATCGCCGGTGCCGCAGCGCCGAGGTACTGCCGGGCCGCCCGTACCGCGGGGTGGTGCTCACCGAGCACGGCGGGCCCGGCGGTGGCCACCCGGGTGTAGTTGCGGCGGGCCTCGTGGCGGTTGCCGAGCTCCTCGGCCACCGACCCCAGATCGAAGGAGATGGCCAGCATCAGCGGCTCGGCGCCGGTCCACCGGCGCTCGCCCGCGGCGTACGCCTCCTCCAGCACCCGCCGGGCGGCTGTCGGGTCGTCGGCCTCGCGGTGCATCCGCGCCAGCAGGTGTGCGGTGCCCAGCACCTCCGGGTGGTCCTCGCCGTACGCCGGCCGGACCGAGGCGATCGTGTCGGCCAGCAGCCGGCGGGCGGCGGGCAGATCACCGGCGGAACGGAGGGCGAGCGCCCGCTGCTGAGCGGCGACGAGGGGGGAGGGTTGTGACACGTGAGCAATGCTGCCGGTAGACGGTGCCCTGACGCTACCCGCCCCGACGGCGCGCCCCGCCGGTGCTGTCCGCTTCGTGCCTCTGACCTGGGCAGATGTCGCGACGTTGCACCGGGCCGGCGGCGATGTGCATGATCCATCTCGGCCGTGTACAGTAATGCCCCGTGCGGCCCACCAGGCGCGGCTGACCGGCGGGAGAGCCGGCGACGCCGACAGGGTAGGCTGGACGAGCAGGTCCGGGTGGCGGAATGGCAGACGCGCTAGCTTGAGGTGCTAGTGCCCGTATAGGGCGTGGGGGTTCAAGTCCCCCCTCGGACACGACTCATAACCCCACGGTGCGCGCTGAGATCGACTGCAGCGCGCACCGTTTGCGCTTCAGGTGGTAATTCAGCCGGAGGCCGAGTTGCCGGTAGACCTCAGCCTTGTCGGCAGGATCCGCGTCGCGGAGCACGGCGGCGATGTCGCCGAGCGCGGTCACCAGGGTCGTGATTTCTGCTCGGCTCATTCGGCGCGGGGTGGTGCCCGCATTCGCGTGGAGATCTGCTTCGGCACGGGCGCGTTCGGCCTGGGTCCGCGCGATCCAGCCGGTGACCACCGCCGGGTCGGCACCAGCGTCGAGGGCAGCGCGGTAGCGCTCCAACTTGGCGTCGCACTCGGTGATGATCGTCTGGGCTGCGGTGGCGGTTGCGGACGGATGATCCAGGGGCTGGGCGTCGGCCATCGCGGTGATCGTCTGTTCGATCCGGTGGGGCGCGAAGGCGGAGGCCAGCCAGGTGTCGAGCGGGTCGGTGAGAGCGTCCTCGCGTAGGTACACATTGCGGGGGGTGTGGGACCTGGTTGGCGAGGGCGTATTCCTGGGGGAAGCGGCAGCGGTAGTAGGCGTCGCCGTGGTTGTACTGGCCCTGCATGCCTGGGTCGCACGCGGTGCAGTAGATCAGGCCGCGGAAGACGTACGGGTTGCGGGTGCGCTGCTTCACGTGTTGACCGCCGGTTCCCCGTCCACGCCGCGGCAAGATCGCTTGGGCTTGCTCGAAGGTCGCGTCGTCGATGAGTGGTTCATGGGTGATCTCCTTGGAGATCACCCATTTGTCGTGGGCGTTCCAACGCATGTGACGTCGGCGCCAGTCGCCGACGCCCAGATGTGCCGATGACAGTGCGCGTGCAGGCGGACCAGATCAAGCGGTCACAGCGGTGGAGCAGCGTCGGTCGAGGGTACTCGTCAACCGGGTCAGTTCCAGGGGCTACTGGGGCTGTCGAAGTACTCCACGCCGAGGGTGCGATCGACGGTGATGACCTAGTCGCTGCTGCGGTGAGCTTGGTGCAGCAGCGTGTTGTCCTCGGCGTGCGGCTGAGTGTCGTGCGGGGACCAGGCCCGTGCCTGCTTCGCCGGTGGTGACAGCCGCAGCGGCGGCGGCGATGGCTGCGGGCAGGATAGCGAGCAGGCCGCTGTACTCCTCGGCACCGAGGAGGCCACGGCCTCGCCCGTGGCGGGGCTGTTTGTGCCATGCCACGGTGCCGTCGTCAGTGTCGATGTAGTCGACGCTCATCTGCTGTACGAGCCCGTGCACGGGGGCGGGGGCGTCGGGGTGGCGCGGCCCGACCCCAAGGCTTTCGCCGGCGAACGCGTCGAACAGGATGGTGACGTGGGCAGAGTGGCGGCTGGTTGCTGAGCGGAATTCGTCAAGGGGGCGTACGGCGACGGCTAGTTTGGGCGTGGAGCCGACGCCCGTGGGTGTGCTGAAGGCCTCGGGTGAACAGGCCTCCGGCGGGTATGCCGACGACGATGAACGGCCCGTAGTCCGAGCGGCCGGTGAAGTCGGCGGCGTTCGTCGGCAGGCCGCGGCCAGCGAAGAATCCTTCGAACAGGTCCTCGATCTGGGCGGAGCCGGCCGGACCGGGACCGGCGCCTTCGCCGGCGGAGTCGTCACCGTCGTAGACGCCGACATGTAGTTGGGCGAACTCATCCACAACGGATGATCGGGACAGTCGTTCGGCCGGGGGACCCACCAACCGAACGTCTTCCCAGTTCGGTGGCGGGGCAGGGTCAGCTCAGTAGGGCAGCTCCACGCCGAGCCGGGCGAACTCCCGGTGGGCGGCGGTGATGGCGTCGAGCCAGCGGGCGAACATCTCGTCGGCCCGCAGGAAGCGCGCCAGCACCACGTCGAAGACCTCTCGGTCCACGTGGTAGACCTCGACCACGTCCGGCTGGGCGGCGAGCGCCTCCTCGATCAGGTCGTCCTCGACGAAATCACCGCCGCTGTCCACCATGCACTTCACCGCGTCGCCGAGGCCGACGATCCAGGCCAGGCCGTCGCGGGAACTGACGTCGAGCGCCGCGCAGAGCTCCTCGCGACGGAGCGGCTCCCCCTCGGTGAGAGGAAGGAAGGTCTCGGGTACGCGAGCGAACACCGCAGCCACCGGCGGTGTCCGGATGAGCTGGTGACCCCGGTATTCGACATGCCGGCCTTCCTCGTTGACCCGGAGCGGCTGGATGCCGGGCACCGCGTACGGGGGAAGCGCGGAGCTTGTCGACGAGTTCATGGCCAGGTGTCCTCCGTCGGACGTCGGTGGGTGCGACCGGTGTTCCTACTCGCCTCGCCCGGTGCGTGTCGTCAGCAACGCGACGATCTGGCCCGGGGCCGTCAGCCAGGGTGGGGTTCGTTTTCGCCGAGGGTCTAGCGATAGGTGAAGATTTTTGACAGTGTGACATTCACCTGCGTGATCGCGTCATATGGCGACACGTCCGACGTGAGGGGACGCCGTGCGTAGACCTTCCCGAACCCGATCACTCGCCGTCGCTGGCGCGTCGATCCTGCTCGCCGTGATGGCATCTCCCGCCCAGGCACACGAGCCGTGGGACGACGGGTCCGTTCCGCCGCCTCCGCCCAGCAGCCCGGCCGACGGCTACAGCCGCAACATGCACCTGCTCTCGACCGCCGAGCACACCGGTGGCGTCAACTCCGACCTCGCCTTCTCCGGCAACCTCGTCTTCGCCGGCCACTACGGTGGCTTCCGCGTCATCGACATCTCTGAGCCCGGCACACCGATTGAACTCGCCGACGTGCACTGCAACGGCCCCCAGGGCGACGTGTCGGTCTGGGGCGACCTGCTGTTCCTGTCCGTGGACACGCCACAGAGCACGCCGGGCTGCGAGGGGTCCCGCAACGTCACCGCGTCTACCCCCGGTGCGTGGGAGGGGGTACGGGTCTTCGACGTCAGTGACCCGACCGCGCCCCAGTTCCTCCAGGCGATCCGTACCGACTGCGGGTCACACACCCACACCCTCGTGCCCCGCGAGGACGGCGGCACCTACATCTACGTCGCGTCGTACCCGCTGAGCGCCAGCAACATCGGACCGGACTGCCAAGCTCCCTTCGAGCGGATCTCGGTGATCGATGTACCGGGTGGCGACGCTGACGCCGGCCTCGCCGCGAAGGTCGTCGCCGAGCCCACCATCAAGGGGATCGACCCATTCTCCGGCGCGTCCGGCGACTTCTTCGCCTGCCACGACATCCAGGTACTGACCCCGCGCAAGCTCGCCGCCGCGGCCTGCCTGTCCCAGGGCCAGCTCTGGGACATCAGCAGCCCGCTGGCGCCCCACGTGATCGCCGACATCGACACGCCGGACGTCGACATCTGGCACAGCGCGGCGTTCACCCACGACGGGAAGTACGTCACGTTCGGCGATGAGTACTTCGGGCCCGCGCAGGAGCCGTTCGGCGCGATCTGGACGTACGCCGTCGACAACCCGAGCACGCCGCTCAGTCACCTGCGTATCCCGCGCGCGGAACCGAGCACCTACCACAACTTCAACTACGTGCCGGTCGCCGGCCGCAACATCCTGGTCTCCTCGGCGTACGGCTCGGGGACCTCGGTGGTCGACCTGACCGACCCGAGGCACCCGAAGGAGATCGGCTACTACGACATGCAGTCCAACCAGTGGTCGACCTACTGGTACAACGGCCTAATCATCGCCAACGACATCTCCCGCGGCGTGGACGTGCTCCGCTATAGCGGGCCCGAGACGGCCGGGGCCCGAAAACTGCCGCTGCTGAACCCGCAGACCCAGACGTTCCTGCTCCGCTGACACAACTGCGAGAAGCGGGCGGGCGCCGATGGCGCCCGCCCGCCTTCGTGTCCTATGAGTGACAGCGCACACCCCTGGCTCCCGGCGGTCGGGGCGCGGTGCGGACCGGCTCCACGCCCCTCCACTAGCAGACGTGACCGCGCAGCCCGCGTTCGCTCTTCCGCTTCCTGATACCCGTGACCTTCGCTCATTGCCGTGCGGCGCTCTTGCCGAGGTTGTCTGTGGCGGATCGTCCTCGGGCCGCCCTCTGCTCATCCCCGATTGGACAAGTAGAACCCGGCCACCGAGAAAGGCCAGCGCCGCGTCCCCTGACCGGGCACACCTACAGTCGCCTACCCGACAAGAGGTGGAGCCGGCTCTTCCGCCCGAGCAGCATCGACAAGCCATCACCGCGTGGGGAGCTGAACCATGACCAACCCGTACCCGCCGCAGCAGCAGCCGGATCCCTACCAGCAGGGCGCGCCCGGATACCCGCACCAGTATCAGCCCACCGACCCCAACCAGCCGCAGCCCCCGCACCCGCAGCCCGCCGGTTTCATCACCCCCGGCCCCGGTCCCGGTCCCGCCAACCCGAACCGGAAGCCCGTCATCGTGGCCGCCGCCGCAGCCGTCGCCACGCTCATGCTCGCGGTCGCCGGCTACGCCGTGTACGACGGCTTCATCAAGGAAGACTCGGGTCTGGCCGCGTGCAAAGCCATGCGTGACGGCAAGAACGTCGACGGCAGCACCGACGGCAGCGATGACGACAAGATGACCGAGGCCGAGTACCGAGAGGTGCGGGAACTGTTCGAGGACTCCCGGCACGAAGACATCCGCAAGCATGGCACCGCCCTCATGGACGTCGTCTGGCAGGTGTCGCAGCTGCCGAAGGGGGAGGAGATGGGGGCGCTGGCCTACATGGGTCCGCTGACCACCCACATGTCCGGACTGCAGACCGCCTGCGCCGACCAGGGCGTGATCGTCAACCTGAACAAGAAGTAGCTGCCAGGACGCGTCGGGCCGGTCGCCCAGAAGTCGAGGGCGGCCGGCCATTTGTCATGCCCTTGTGCTACTCGCATCTGTCTTCGGATCCCCGCCCATACCTCTTTCCACAGCTCGCGCGGTGGCGGTAGACCCGCATATCGGCAGTCCCATGACTCCAGGAACGGGGCCCGCTCGCACAGGCAGGCACCCACACGACGATCCCCACCACCGTTGACGACCTGGCCATCACCGCGGCCGGTAGAGGCCAGGCTTCACTGCGGCCGGCGAGCCACGCCGACAGCTCCACGACCACGGCTGGTCGAGGGAGTGCGAGCCGGTCGGCGAGCCTCTGGACTGCCGCCGCTGTCCTGATAGTCAGGCGATGTGGACGTCGTGGTGGTCGGTGGCAACGACCGCGTTCACGGTCAGGTTCAACCCGTCGAGAGCGCGGACCGCTCCGTAGTGTTTGCTCAGCTGGTCGGTGCGGATGGCGGGGATGGGCACGGCGGGCCTTCCGACGCGTATGCGGATCAGGACTGCCGACCAGGCTTCCCGGCGCACCACCGCTCACCGTACTCACGATGCCGGGCGTGCGGAAGCCACCGACATGCCGGGCGCTACCGCGTGAGTTAGCCCGAACCTGCGCGCCTGCGCCGACCGCCGCCGGGCCCGAGTAAAACCGCCGAGACGCTGCCTCAGGCGGTGCCTGCCCTCGCCTTCAGGACGTGTCCCAGTCGTCAGCCGGTCGCTGTGGCCGATCAGGTCAGATAGGGCTCCCCACCGGCTGCCCGTAGTTGTTGTCGAACTGCCGATGGTGCGTGGCTCAGAACGATCTCCGTGCTCTCCCGCGATGCTGTCCGTATCACCGCGAGCACTGCCTCGGCGGTACCCGGCTCCAGCTCCAGTAGCCCGGACAGGTCCACTTCCATGCGCCTCGGGCGGTGTGCGCGCAGCAGGCGGCCGACGGCACCGGCGAAACTGCTGATGTCGGTCCGACCAAGCGAGCCACGCAATATCAGCACCACGGCGCCGGCGGCCCTGATGGTGGGCGTGATCGAGAGTGACGACATCAGCATCCTTCGCCGTGACGGCTGTCCCGGGCCCGGACGAGCGGGCAAGCGGGGTCGACGGGCGTGGCACCGGAGGTCGCCACCTGGCCAGTCGGGATGATCCTCCGTGGACGGCGAGGATTCACCGGCGGCCACGACCCCGGACGAACAGCGTCAGCGCGTTGCACACGTCGACGACCCCGGGAACGTCCCAGGCCAGCTCCGCGGCGGCCCGCCGGGTGGCGTGGTCGGCGACCAGGCCGGTCAGGATGACCACTCGGTTCTGTACGGTCACCGCGATCTGCTGCCGGCGGGTGGACCAGTCGATGCTCAGCCGCTGGGCAACCAACGCCGCGAGGCGCAGGTCCTCGTCCAGCGGGTGGTCGGCGCTGGGGAAGGGGTTGTGCTCAGGATAGGGCCAGGGCGTCACCGTGCCGCCTCCGTCGTCGGGGCCAGCGGGGCCGGCCGGGTCTGTGCCCCGACTGCTCGGGTGCAGTGTTGGAAGGCGGCGGTACGGGTGGCAAAGACGGGGAAGACGTGCTCCAGTCGCATGGTGTGCAGCACGGTCAGGACGAACCGGGAGGGCGCTACCAGACACAGCGCTCTCCCCTCTTGCCTCGCCTCCTGAAGGGCCCGAACGAGCAGGCCCAGGCCCACGGAGTCGATCGTGGCCACCTCACTCAGATCGACGAGCACGTGCGGGCTGAGGGTGAGCGCCTCGGACAATGCCCGCCGCACGGACTCCGCCACGTCCACCTCTGCCACCGGCCGATCTTCATGCTCGTCCAGGTCATCGATGCCCAGTGGGTTCCTCAGGTGCGACTGACTGCCGCTGAGCTGAGGGCTCAGGGAGCATCGGGGGCAGTGGTGCGGTCCCGAGGCGAAGGCCGAGCCGGTCCAGCCGTTGTCGAAGACCAGCGTCCAGACCACCTCGGCGTCGGGCAGGACATTGGCCGTGCCGGTGACCGTGTCACCGCAGCCGTCGCAGATCATGCTCATCTGGTTCTCCGCTGGTACAACCGTCATGCCTGTCCTTTCACCGGCCGACCTCCCCGCATCCGGCCGCCCTTGAAGTCTTCGGGTCGGTCGGCCGGATGAACCGTCGTGTCCTGCGTCCGCCGGCGTCCGGCGGTAACGACCCCGAGGACGACCGCGGGAACGGCGAAGCCCGCCTGGGCCACCAACCGGTGCGGTGCCCACTGTTCGACGTCGACGCCGATCAGCCGGGCGGTGACGGAACCCAGCAGCGCCGCAGCCACGCCGAGCGCAACGGTCAGCCACACCGGAGCGGCCTTCGGACCAGGCAAAACGAGCCGCCCCACCAGGCCGATGCCGAGACCGACGCCCAGAGCGCTGAGGAGCGCGCTGACACTCACGAAAATCTCCTCTCCGTCACGGTCAGGACGCTGCCGTGGTGACCCGCGCCCGTCCCCGCACCGTGCCGAGCGGGCCGACCGAGGTCCGGCCTCGCGGCGGCGGTGACGGCGAAGGCGAAGGCGACGCGACGGTTCCCAGCGCCTCATTCAGGTGGGCGATGTCGAGGATCCGCCGTATCCGCGGATGCGGGGCACGCAGGGTGAGGACACCGCCGCCACGGCTCAACCGGCGCTGGATGTCCAGAAGCAGGCCGATGGCCGCTGCGTCGATGTGCCGGCACTCGGACAAGTCGATCACCACCTCCGCTGGCTGCAGGGACAGCACCCGGTCCAGAACCGCGCCGACCTCGGACAGGTTGGGCAGGTCGAGATCCTCGACGATGTCGAGCTCGACTCGGGGCACCCGGTACTCCGGTGGGAGTGGGTGATGGGCACTCACTGACGGCTCCTCTGGTTCGGTCCGTTGCGTCCGAATCACCCACCACTCTGCGTGCCGATCGTGGAGGTCATTCCGCAGGTCCATGACAGTTGCGTGACAAAACCGCCGGTGCTGGCGCTGGGTTGGGCATCCAAGTGCGGACCAGGGATGATTCCGCTATGACGGCCGTACTGGTGATCGAGGACGACGACCGGATCCGGCTGGCGCTACTGCTCGCGCTGGAGGAAGAGGGTTACGCCGCGTACGGAGCGGCGAGCGCCGAGGAGGGACTTCGGCGGCACCAGCAGGAACCTGCCGACAACATCCTGGTCGATCTGATGCTGCCCGGACTCGACGGATTCGAGTGCATCCGGCAGCTGCGCCGAGACGACGACGTACCCATCGTGGTGGTCAGCGCCCGGGACGACACGCACGACATCGTGGCGGCGCTGGAAGCCGGCGCCGACGACTACGTGGTCAAGCCGGTGGCGATCAAGGAACTCTCGGCCCGCCTACGGGCCTTGCGCCGACGGGCACGGGCTACGTCCCCGCTGTCCGTCCAGGTCTTCGGTGATCTGGAGATCAGCGCCGAGGCCGGCGAGGTGCGGGTCAGTAGTCGTCCGGTCGCCTTGACCAGGACGGAGTTCCGCCTGCTCTGCGAGCTGGCGCTGCACGCCGGCAAGGTGCTGTCCCGCCAGCAGCTGCTGCAACGGGTCTGGGGCTACGACACGGGCGACGAGCGGCTGGTCGACGTGCACGTCGGCCGCCTGCGACAGAAGATCGAGCAGGATCCGGCCAACCCTCGGCACCTGGTGACCCTGCGCGGTCTCGGCTACAAGCTGCAGCGATGAACCGGCTCGGACTACGAACCCGAGTCACCGCCGCGTTCGCCGTCGGCGCGGCACTACTCGCCGCCACCATGGCCCTCTTCTCGTACGATTTGACCCGCCGCTCGCTGCTGGAGGAGCGCGAACGTACCGCCGTGCGGGCGGCCTTCTTCGACGCGGCGGTCGTCCGGTCCGGCCTGAACACCGACGCGCCCGACATCGCCGCGGTGCTCGGCTCCCTGGACACCGGCAGCACCCGACGACCCCTGTTGCAGCGCGACGGGCAGTGGTATGCGCGGAGCGCCGAGATCGGCGGAAGTATCATTCCCGATGACCTGCGGCGCACGGTCGCCTCCGGCACGCCCGCCGTCCAACGGGTCCGCTCCGACGGCCAGCCCGTCCTGCTCGTCGGTGTGCCGCTCTCGTCAACGGTCAGCTACTACGAGATCACCTCGCTTCGCGAGGTCGAGCAGACCTTTCAGCTGGTCGCGCTGACCCTCACCGCCGTCGCCATCATGGTCGCCGGCTCCGGCGCCGCCCTCGGTTGGTATGCCACCCGGCACAGCCTGCGCCCACTGACCGCCGTCGCGGACGCCGCCGAGCGGATCGCCGCCGGTGACCTGGAAACTCGGCTGGACACCGCCACCGACCCGGACCTCGCGCGCTTCTCCACCTCCTTCAACCACATGGTCGAGCAGTTGGCCCGGCACCTGGAACGGAACCGGCGCTTCGCCGCCGACGTCAGTCATGAGCTGCGCTCGCCACTCCAGACCCTCGCGGCGGCGGCGAGCGTGCTGCAGCGTCGCCGAGAGCACCACGACGAGCGGACGGCGATGGCGGCCGGTCTGGTCGCCGATGAGATCAGCCGCTTCCAACGACTGGTCGACGACCTCATCCAACTGGCCCGCACCGAGCAGCCCGCGAACCGGGAACGCGTGGACGTCGCGGACCTCTCCAGGGAGGTTTGCCGCAACCAGGGACTGCCCGAACGCCTGGTGCACGCGTCGCCATCCGCCGGCACGGCCTGGCGGGTCGACCGCCGCCGGGTGGTGCAGATCCTCCACAACCTCGTGGAGAACGCCGTCCGGTACGGCGGGGGACCGGTCGCAATTCGCCTGAGCTGCGGCGCCAATGGCACCGGGGTCATCGAGGTAGACGACGCCGGGCCAGGGGTGAGGGTGCAGGACCGGGAGGTGGTGTTCGACCGGTTCGTCCGCGGCCGGGCGGCGCACGCCCGCGCCGGCACCGACGGAACGGGTCTCGGGCTGGCACTGGTTGCCGAGCACGCCGCAGCGCACGGTGGTCGAGCGGTCGTGACCGACCGTCCCGGCGGCGGCGCCCGGTTCCAGGTGCTTCTGCCGGGATGTGTCGGATGACGTACCGCTGGTTGATCATAATTTGCGGCGTCATGCTCGCCGCAGGATGCGGTGTGCCGGTCGACGATGCTCCGCGCCGCGTGTCGGCACCGCCCGGCCCGTTCGCCGCGCCGGCCGCCGGCACTGCCCCGACCAGCGCCGGCCGGGTCGCCGAACCCTTCTGCTTCGTGCGAGACGATCGCCTGGTTCGTGTCGTTCGGCCCGTGGACTACCTGCCCGACATCGCGACTCACCTGGGCCAACTGCTGGCCGGGCCCGCGCCGGCCGACCGGGACGCCAGGCTGACCAGTGCGCTGACCGGTACCGCCCTGCAGGTGGGTGCCAGACTGACCGGCGGCATCGCCGAGGTCGAGGTCGCCGGAGCAGCCGAGGATAGCGGGCGCAGCGATGAGATCCTGGCCTTCGGCCAGATCGTCTGCACACTCACCAGCCGTGCCGACGTACACGCCGTCTCCTTCCGTCGCGACGGTCAACCGCTGGAGGTGCCCCGCGCCGACGGATCACTGACCACGGATCCGCTCGGCGTGGCCGATTACCGGCCGCTGATGGCGGCTCGCTAACGGCATATCCGGCAACCGACGCCAGCTGCCGGTTCTCGAGCTGATCGACCTGCCCCGCTGCGAGTTGTCCGTACTGACGCTGGAGGCGAGGCGGGTCCTGTTGACCATTACGCTGATGGCGGTCGCCCTGACGAGCATCGCCGGAACGACGGCACCAAGACCGCCACGACCAGGTACACGTTCGACCCTCTGGACCGTACGGCAACCGAAACGAACGCTGTGACCAGCCGCCATGCTGCGCGGCCTCGTCAACACGGCGGGGTCGCGCTACACCCGTGCGATCAGCGGGCATCGCGGCGAACGCATTGCTGAGCCCGTTCGAGGGTGGAGCGAGGACTCCCATTGATCGAGGCACCATAGGGACCCTTTCGGTGCGAGCCCAGCCAGGAGCCGGCGCAGCACCACAGAGCGACGCCGATTGCGAAGACCGCCAGGGTTAATCAGCGTGTTGGTCAAGCCGATCGTGCGGAACACCGGCGTGTAGACGGAGACGTTGTCCGCGCCGTTGGCGATCGTCACAGCAGCCACCGACACCAGCCCGCTGGCCACAGTGGATTGCGGCGGTTCGTCCTGGCCTCGCGGCCGATCCGTCTGATTACCGGTCAGATGCTCCCACAGAAGAGAGACTCAAGTGACCGCTGAGACCGGAGACCTCCTGACTTGGCATCCTGCCGAGGAGGAGGAAACGCTTCGGTCGACAGAGCAAGCACCCTGAGGAGTTCCGCCGCCAGGCTGCGGCGTTGGTGCTCGACTCCGAGGGATGGCACCAACCATCGAGATCTCCGCTACGGCGCCGGCACGAAGTCGGTCACATCCGCTGGCCGCCGATGATGGAGAGGAGTTGGAGCTTCTCCTGGCTCTCGCTGCCCGGCGCGGCGGTGTAGACGAGCAGGGCCTGTGAGTGGTCCGGGTCGACCAGCGTCTGGCAGTGCAGCTCCAGCAGCCCCAGTTCCGGGTGTTGGATCCGCTTCGGCGCGCAGTACGGCCCGGCCACCGGGTGCTCGTTCCACAGCTCGGCGAACTCCGGGCTCTCGGCGAGCAGCGCGTCGGCGATCTCCGCCGCCCGCGAGCCCCTGCCGTCGCGGGTGTACGTGGCGTGCAGGTCGGCCACGATCAGCCTGCTCTGCGCGGCGCGGTCCTCGGCCGGGTGGATCAACCGCGTGGCCGGGTTGGTGAACCAGCGGTAGTGCAGGCTGCGGGCCAGCCCCGTGTGCCGGCGCTCGTCGCCCAGCAGCGCGATCGCCGGACCGGTCTGCTCCAGCGTCTCGCCGACCAGGTTCACCACCTGGGCGGGAGTCTCCCGGAGCCGGTCCAGGATCCGCATCATCCCGGGATTGACGTGCTCGGCGCGCAGCGCCCGCTTCGGGGTGGCGTACCCGGCGAGCTGGAACAGGTGGTCGCGCTCGGCCAGGGACAGGCGCAGGCCCCGGGCGATCGCGGCGAGCATCTGCTCCGACGGGCGCGGGCCACGCTGCTGCTCCAACCGGCTGTAGTAGTCGGTCGACATGTCGCTGAGCGCGGCCACTTCCTCCCGGCGCAGCCCGCCGGTGCGCCGCCGCGGTCCGCGGGGCAGCCCCACGTCCTCCGGTTGCAGGGCCTCCCGTCGGGCGCGGAGGAAGCCGGCGAACTGCGCGCGGTCCATGGGCGATCTCCTCTGCACGGTCAGTTGCCAGCGAACGTGACGCCGACCAGTTGCTCGGAGAGCGCCCAGAGTCGGGCGGCGTCGTCCGCGCTGCGGGCCGAGCGGTACACGGCCAGCTCGGTCGGCTTGCCGGTGAACTGCCCGAACCCGTCCGGGCCGTAGAACCGGCCGCCCTGCGCCTGCGGGCTGGTGGCCGCGTGCAGGGCGGGGAGCAGGCCGGCGTCCACCGACTGCACCAGAATGCCCCACCGGGCCAGCCGCCTCATGACGGCTTCGTTGGGGGAGGGGCGGGAACGGCCGAGGTTCGGGCCGGAGGCGTAGAGGTTGGTGAGGGTCGTGCCCGGATGGGCGACATTGCTCATGATGCCCCAGTCGCCGGCCCGGCTGCGCCGGTCCAGTTCCAGTCCGAAGAGCAGGGTGGCCAATTTCGAGGCGTTGTACGCGCGGATCGCCTTGTACCTGCGGGTGGCCTGAAGGTCGTCCCAGTCCAACCGGCCCCAACGGGCGGCGCTGCTGGACATGGTGGTGACCCGGGCCTGGCCGGCGCGCAGCAGCGGCAGCAGCCGTCCGGTCAGTGCCAGGTGACCGAGGTGGTTGGTGCCGAACTGGAGCTCGAAGCCGTCGGCGGTGGTGTGCCGGGTGGGTGGGGTCATCACGCCGGCGTTGTTGATCAGGAGGTGGATCGGCTGGCCCTCGGCGTGCAGCGTGTCCGCGAGTGCGGCCACCGAGTCGAGCGAGGCCAGGTCCAGCTCCCGGGTCGAGACGGTGGCCCCCGGCGCGGCGGCCCGGATTCGCTCCAGGGCGGCGTCGCCCTTGGCCGGATTGCGCACCGGCAGCACCACCTCGGCGCCAGCGCGGGCCAGCCGGGTGGCCAGGCCGAGGCCGAGGCCGTCGCTGCCGCCGGTCACCACGGCGAGCTGCCCGGTCAGGTCGGGTACGTTCACGTCCAGCACAACAAACTCCCTGGTCAGCGGTGTTCCTGCGGTCAGGGCCAAGCCTGACCCGGGACCGGACGACGTGCCCAGGGTGAGCTTGTCCAGGGACCGGCTATCCCTGTCTCGGCGGCCGGTCCCGGGACCGAGGTGAGCCCGGCGGTGCGCGAGCTGCTGGTCCACAGCCGGCAGGCGTTCACCGCTCCGGACGGTGGTCAGGCGGCAGGCCCGTTGCGGTAGGCGCGGGGAGAGAGGCCGGTGGTGCGTTTGAAGGCGACGCTGAACGCGCTCTCCGAGCCGTACCCGACAGCCCGGGCGATGGTGGCGACGGTGTCGCCGCCGCGCCGGATCCGGTCCGCGGCGAGCTCGATGCGCCACTCGGTGAGGTACTCCAGCGGTCCCTTGCCGACCACGTCCTTGAACCGGGCCGCGAACGTGGACCGGGAGACGGCGGCGGCCCGGGCCAGCTCGGCCACCGTCCACGGGTGCGCCGGGCGGGCGTGCATCGCGCGCAGCGCGGCGGCGACCGTCGGGTCGGTCAGCCCGGCCAGCCAGCCCGACGTCCGGCCCGGGTCGCGGGCGAGGTGCAGGCGCAGGATCCGGATCAGCATGACCACGGCGAGATGCTCGGCGACCAGAGAGGCCGCCATCGGCTGACCTCGCAGCTCGGCGTCGATCTCGGCGACCGCCCAGCGCACGGTGGCCGCCTCCGGCGTCGCGGCCGAGACGTGCAGGACCGGCGGTACATTGTCCAGCAGCAGTGCGCGGGCCCGCCCGGTGAAGGAGAACGCGCCTCCGACGAGGAACACCTCGTTCCCCTCGCCCGCGCGGGCGACGCCCTCGACGGCCGCCGCGAAGAGCGGGTGCGCCGGTTCAGTGGGCACGTCCAGGTCGCTGGCGAGGGTGAACGCCAGCGGCCGGGTCAGCAGGAAGCAGTCGCCCGCGCCGAGGTGGATGGAATCGCCTACGCCGTCAACCCGCAGCCAGCAACGGCCCCGGCTCACCGTGTTGAACTTGACGCCGGCCGGAGGCGGAAACCGGACCGCCCACCGGCCCCCGGCGGACATGGCCGACGACAGGTGAACGTTCGCTTCGAGCAGCGACAGCACGTCCTCCAACGGGTCCATCCGAACCCTCCCTTGGACGTACGCTAAAGAGTGACGGACCCCAGAGTATAGGCAGTCCAGGTGGGTCGCTCGTAGCGTTGGCGTCATGACAAGCACCGCTCGCCTGAGCACCCCGTTCACCGCCCGGGCCACCGCCGCCGAGATCGTCGAGGGCGTCGACCTCACCGAACGGCGGATGATCGTCACCGGCGGCGCCTCCGGCATCGGCCTAGAGACCACGCGGGCCCTCGCCGGCGCCGGCGCGGAGGTCACCGTGGCCACCCGGGACCCGGCCCGAGCCGCAGATCTGGTGGAGGAGTTCTCCGGATCGGGGCGGGGCAGTGTCCGTGCCGCCGCCCTGGACCTGGCCGACCTGGCCTCGGTCGACGCCTTCGTCGCCGGCTGGGAGGGCCCATTGCACGCGCTGGTGGCCAACGCCGGGATCATGGCGATTTCCGACCGGCAGCTCACCCCCGAGGGCTGGGAACTTCAGCTCGCCACCAACTACCTGGGCCACTTTGCGCTGGCCCGGGGCCTGCACGACAACCTGCGGGCCGCAGGCTCTGCCCGGGTGGTCGTGGTCAGCTCCGGCGCCCAGTTGCGGGCCGGTGTCGACTTCGACGACCCGCAGTTCGACCGGCGCCCGTACGACCCGTGGACCGCATACAGCCAGTCCAAGACGGCCGGCGCCCTGCTTGCCGTCGGCATCGCAGGCCGCTGGGCATCGGACGGGATCGCCGCCAACGCGCTCAGCCCGGGGGTCATCAACACCAACCTGCAACGCCACCTCTCCGACGAGGCCCTGCGTTCCTTCGGGGTCTTGGACGAGGCGGGCAACCGCATCGACCTGCCGCACTACAAGACGCCGGAGCAGGGCGCGGCGACCACCGTGCTGCTGGCTGCCTCGCCGTTGCTCGAGGGGGTCACCGGGCGGTACTTCGAGGACAACCAGGAGTCCGAGGTGGTGCCGGGTGGACCCGAGCCGATGACCGGCGTGGCCGAGCACGCGGTGGACCCGACCGCGGCCGACCGGCTCTGGGCGTACGCCGAGGGGCTGCTCGCCCGCCGCTGAACAGCCGACGGCGGCCTGGTTGCTGCGTACGGTCGGGCACCGGTCAGTGGTACTGGGTGACCAGCGGCTCGTTCTCGTCGGCCAGGTACGTCGAGAGCATCCGCGTGGTGGTGTCGTCGGTGATGTTGCGGGCGTTGTGGATGGTGTGCGGCGGGATCAGGAACGGTTCGCCGGCGTGGATGGTGAACGTCGGCCGGTCGTCGAACTCCATCGCAACGGTGCCGTGGAAGAGGTAGCCGACCTCCTCGCCGGGGTGGCTGTGCCTCCCCGACGCCAGGCCGACCGGGATCTCGAAGAGCGTCTGCACGATCAGCTTGCCCGGTACCGAGGCCGGATGGCGTTGCAGTTCGGTGCGCTTCACGCCGGACGCGGACGCGGCACCGGGGTCCTGGGACATGGTGCTCCTCCGGATTCCCGGCGCGTTGCGCCGAAGTGTCCAGATGCGGCCGACTCTAGTGCGATTCGCCGAAGCTGTCCGACGGAATCGGCCGCTCGGGTGCGGCCAACCGGGCGAGCGCCCGCAGCGAGCGCGCGGAGGGACCGGAATCAGGACTTGGCCGCGTGTGGCGGCGGCCACCGTGGCGGTGAACTTTCGACGCCCACGCTCGCGCCGGCCCACCGGATGTCGGTCAGGGTGCGGTCATGCGCAGGAGGTGCTGGCGGGTTTGCTCGACGTCGCCGAGGGCGCGGTGACCGCCGCCGTTGCGCAGCCATCAGTGGGAGTGGGGGTGCCGGTAAGGATCGTGTCACCAGCCGCAAAACGAGCACGGCCAGCCCTGATCGCTGCTGCTCAGGGGGAGGCTTGTTCGTCGTCGTGTTCGGCGAGGTGGCGGTAGAGGGTGGCGTGGCTGACGCCGAAGGCCGCTGCGACTTGCTCGACCGGTTGGCCGGCGGCGAGAGCGGCCCGGGCCGTGGCGAACTGGTTCGGGTCGAGCTTGCGGGGCCGGCCGGGCTGCTTGCGCTGGGCCTCAGTGAGATCTTCGAGTGCGCCGGCAGCAGGGGGCACCGCGAATGTCTGCACGTAGTCGATGGCTGCCCGCAGGGTGTCTTTCAGCGGGGCGATGTCGCGGGCGACCTGGGCGAGGAGCATGCCGCCCTGAAAGGCGGAGAGCAGGAGATAGGCCAGTCGGGTGGGATCCGCCTCAACGCTGATGCGGCCGAGCCTCTGCATCCGTTCGAGTCCATCTCGGAAGATGTCTCTCCACTGCTCGAACGCGTTCGCGAGTTCCGTGCGAACGTCAAGGTCCGTCTTGATGATCTCGCTGGCGAGCGAGCCGAGGCTGCAGCCTTCCTGGTAGGAGCGCTCGTAGGCGATGTAGAAGCCCGCCCATTCCCGAAGGGAGTCGAGGCTTTCAAAGTGGGTAAACCGCTCACTGCGATGGAACGTGAGGACGCGCTCGGCCTGCCACTCGATGACCGCGAGGACAAGGCTCTCCTTGGTCGGGAAGTAGTGGTTGAGCTGTGACCCGCTGATGCCTGCCGCGCGACGGAGCTGCTCGTTGTTCGTCGCGTGGACGCCCTTGGTGTAGATGAGCTCCGCGGCGTGCTCGAGGATGCGGGCTCGGGTCGCCTGCCCCTTGTCCGTGAGCTTCTGCCGCACCCGAGCTTCCGTTGTGGCTTCCATGACACACACGATAACCCGGATTGGGCTTGACAGCCCACATTCGCGTCGTGTTGGCTGCCATTAGTGGGCTAGCAGGCCCAAAAAGCGGGCGCACAGAGCCGACGAGCACGAGATATACGGAGGCACCCATGAAGGCAATCGTCGCGATGGATCAGGCCGCAGAAGCAGCCGGGATCACACTCGCGGAGCGGCCTGAGCCGACGCCGGCGATCAACGACGTCGTCGTTGAAGTCCACGCGTCGGGCTTCGTCCCCGCGGAGTGGGAGTGGCCTTCGACGTGGGTCGATCGCTCCGGTCACGATCGCGCCCAGGCGATCATCGGCCACGAGTTCGCCGGAGTGGTCTCCTCCCTCGGCTACGGCACGACGGGACTCTCGCTCGGGCAGCGGGTGTTCGGGATCACGGACTGGCACCGCGATGGAACGCTGGCTGAGTACGCGGCCGTGGAGGCACGCAACCTTGCGCCGCTGCCGGGGAACGTCGACTTCACGGTGGGTGCGAGTCTGCCGATCTCCGGCCTGACCGCGTGGCAGGGCCTGCTCCAGCACGGTCGTCTTCAGGCGGGGCAGAGCGTCCTCGCACACGGCGCCGCCGGCGCCGTCGGGTCAGTGGTGACGCAGCTCGCCCGGGAGTTCGGCGCCTACGTCATCGGTACCGGTCGGGCGGCGGACCGCCAGGCGGCGCTCGACTTCGGCGCGAACGAGTTCCTCGACCTCGACCACGAGGATCTCGACGACATCGGCGGGGTCGACCTGGTCTTCGATGTCATCGGCGGTGATATCCAAAGGCGCTCGGCGAGCATCATCCGGCCTGGCGGGACGCTGGTGTCGGTGGTCGGACCTGTTGGGGCTCGCCCTGTCGACGGCTTAGCGGTCGACTTCGTCGTCGAGTCCGTTCCGACTCAGCTGGTGGAGATCGTCGACCGGGTGCGAGACGGGCGCCTTCGCACGCACATCGGAACAGTCGCGACTCTCGACGACGCCATCCCCGCGCTCAAACCGACCGAGCGGCGCAAGGGCAAGACCGTCATTCGCGTGCGCCCCTGAGCGCCCTGGAATAGGCCAACAGCGCCGTCATGCTGACGCCCTAGTGACGAGATCGACACCCGACCCGACGCCGAACGTTTGTGGTCAGGGCACTAGATCATACGGCGCCGTACCCGCCACACCACCACACCGATCAGGACCGCCGCGACGGCGATGAACAGGGCCGCCTCGATGAGCTGGAACGTCCAGAACCGGTCGGCCGGGTGGTAGACCCCGAACTGCTGGATGCCCCGCGCGTGCAGGAACTGGTTGAGGTTGGTGCCGGCCCGGTTGGCGGCGCCCTCCAGCTCGTAGTACTCGGTCCAGCTCAGCCTGCGCCCGGTGGCGTCTGCGTAGCCGTGTTCGATCATCCAGTCAGCGAAGCTGGGCACGGGCCGGTGCCCCGCCTGGTCCTTCGAGCCGCCGACGGGGACCGGCTCCATGGTGGTGAGCGGCGTGGCGTACGCGGGACGGGCCAACAGCGCCACCGGCATCCGGGCGGCGAGGAACGCCCCGAACGCGACGCCGAACGCGGGCAGGCTGCGCCGCAGGATCGCCCCCGCGGCGGTGGCGACGCCGAACGCGAACAGCGCGTACGCCACCGGAACAAGTCCCTCCAGGTCGAAGGCGTCGTACTGGAACCGCCCTTCCCACGCGTCGAATGGCTGACGGAACCAGGTGAGCACCGCGGTGAACATCCCGGTGAGCGTGACGGTGACGCCGGCCAGTGCCGCGAGCTTGGCCGCCAGCCAGCGCATCCGCGGCACGGCCTGCGTCCAGGCGAGCTGCCAGGTGCCGTCCTCCAGTTCGCGCGCGAGCAGCGGCGCGCCGAGGAACGCACCGATGACGACGGGGACCAGATAGAAGCCCGCCAGGAGGTTCTCGACGTACCCGTACTCCTCGTCGAGCCGGCGGAAGGAGGCCGCGCAGGCCTCGTTGATACCGGCCTCTCCCGCACACCGGGCGGGACCGCCGGGGAACAGGTCGTGGGCCTGCGTCCCGAGCACGAGCAGGGCAATGCCGAACATGCCGAAAAGCAAACCCAGGACGCAGACCTCGGTCCGGTGCTGGCGCCAGATCAACCACGTCATGCCGCCACCCCCGACGTGACCGCGGCGCTCGGCTCGGACGGCCGGCGCAGGTACGCCAGCACCAGGTCCTCCAGCGCGACCGGCTGGGCCTGCCACCCAGGCGCCGCCGGGATCGCGCCGTCGCGTACCAGCAGGGTCGTGTGCCGGTCGCTGTGGACGGCCTCCACGACGGCGCCGGCCCGGTCGAGGTCGGTGGCCGTGCGCGGGCCGACGAGCAGCCGGTGCTCGGCGAGGAGGGTGTCGATGTCACCGGTGAGCGTGACCCGGCCGTGGTTAAGCACGACCAGGTGGTCGCAGACGCGCTCCAGCTCGTGCACGACGTGGGAGGAGAACAGGACGGTCACCCCGCCTTCGGCCACCGCGCCCATGAGGACCTGCAGGAACTCGTGCCGGGCCAGCGGGTCGAGGCTGGCCACCGGCTCGTCGAGGACAAGCAGGTCCGGCCGCTTCGCCAGGGCCAGAGCCAACGCGACCTGGGCCTGCTGCCCGCCGGAGAGCGTACCGGCCCTGCGGTCGAGCGGGATGCCCAGCTGCGCCAGCCGGCGCTCGGCCAGCCCCTGGTCGAACCGCAGGTTGCAGGCCCGGCCGAAGCGGAGCATCTCGGCGACGGTGAAGCGCTTGTACAGCGGGTGGTCCTGGGCCAGGAACCCGACCCGGGACAGAGTTTGCGGGGTGCTGGCGGTGACGTCGTGGCCGAGGACCTCCACCGTGCCGGTGCTCGGTGCCAGCAACCCGACGACCAGGCGCAGCAGCGTGGTCTTGCCCGCGCCGTTCGGCCCGACCAGGGCGATCACGCCGCCCGCCGGCAGGGCCAGGGTGCAGTCGCGCAGCGCCCAGCCCCTCCGGTACCGCTTGCCCACACCGTCGGTGCGCAGCGCGAACTCGGTCCCTGTCACGCCACGTCCTCATTCCTCGTCTGCTGGTGGACGGAAGTAAAAAGCGCGTTGACCGCCTGCTCGTCGAGGCCGGCCGCGTAGGCGCGGCGCAACCAGGTCGCCAGGCCGCGGCGCAGCGACGTGTACGTCGATGCCGACATCACGGCCGACTGCTGTTCATTGACGAACGTGCCCTGGCCGGGCCGGCCGGTGACCAGGTTCTCCTGCTCCATCTGCCGGTACGCCTTGGCGACGGTGTTCGGATTGATCGCCAGGTCCTCGACCACCTCGCGGATGAGCGGGAGGCGGTCACCGGGTTGGAGAAAGCCCAGCAGCACCGCCTGGCGGACCTGCTGGACGAGTTGCAGGTACGGCGGCACGCCGGAGTGGGTGTCGAGCCGGAAGACGAACACGGTAGCCCCTTACTGCTTTCCTAGTACCATAGTAAAGCAGTAAGTTGGCGGTCAAGAGAGCCGACGCGCCCGCACGACCGCGGCACCGGATCCGGGGAGGGAGGTTGAATGGCCGTCCCACCGGGCCGCTCATCGGATCACTGTGCACCGGGTACGGCGGCCTCGACCTGGCCGTCGAGTTGGTGCTCGGCGGCCGGCTCGCCTGGTACGCCGAAACCGACCGGCACGCCCGCGTACCGGCCGGGCTCAGACGCCCCGCGACGAACTGCGCCGGCGCGTGCGCAGGGGGGCGTGGCCGCCGCCGGATCCGAGGATGAGTTCTTCGCCCGGCTACGCGAGCAGGGGCGCTGGTCCGACTCCGACGCGGCAGCACCGATCCTCGCAACATCACCGGGTACACGCTGGCGCTTCCCGGCGTACGCACTCCCGGCAGGCAGCCGGTGTACTCGGCGGGGGCCGGTTGGCGCCCGACACGGCCCGCCGGTCAGGGCTGGTACTGGCTGCGGGTGCGGGGCAGCCACTGGGGGTGCTGGTCGCGCAGGTAGCGGATCAGTCCCTCGCGTAGGTCGCAGCGCAGGTCCCAGGCGCTGGCGCCGTCCGCGGCTGAGGCCTGCACCTGGATGACCACGGTCTGCGGGGTGGCGTCGACCATCTGGAGCACCCACTGGTCTCGGTCCCACAGGGGTGAGGACTCGACCAGTCGGCGTGCCTCCCGGCGCAGGTCGTTCAGGTCGGCGGTGTGGTCGACATGGATCTGGATCTTGCCGACCACCCGGGACTCGTTCCGGGTCCAGTTTTGGAACGGCCGCTCGGTGAAGTATGTGGTCGGCAGGATGAGTACCCGGTCGTCCCAGAGCCGGATCACCACGTTGGTCAGCTTCACCTCCTCGACCCGGCCCCATTCGCCGTCCACCACCAGCACGTCGCCGACGTGCATTCCGTCGGCGAAGGCGATCTGGATGCCGGCGAACGCGTTGCCGAGCGCGGTTCGGGCGGAGAGGCCGATCACCGCGCCGATCACGCCGGCCGAGGTCAGAATGGAGATGCCGGCGAGGCGTACCGGCCGGAAGGTGATCAGGATCAGGCCGATTGCGACGACTGTAACCACGGCGACGGTGAGCCGCCGCACGGGGCGGATCTGGGTCCGGGCCCGCCGGATCCGCCGGCTGGTGACCAGATCGCTTGGCAGCTTGCTGAACGCCACCGCTTCGACGACGTTCAATGTCCTGATCACCAGCCACGAGCTGAGGGCGATCAGGACCAGCAGGATGGTGTGCCGCAGATAACGCTGCCACTCGGCCGGTCCGGGCGGCAGCGCGTAGTACAGCGCCCCGACCAGCAGGACCGCGGCCGCCGGGCGGCGGCAGGCGTGCCGCAGCGGCTCCAGCAGCCACTTGTAGCGGCCACGGGCAGCCCGGCGGATCAGCACGCCGGTGACCAGGTCCACGACCACGGCCGCCGTCAGCGCGGCCAACACGATCAACGCGGTACGCATCAGAAGCCGTTCACCGTGATCCCGATGCCGCCTCTCCTGAGCTCGACCGCACTCCCCGCTTCAGGGTGTCATCGGATCCGGTGGCAAGCGGCGGATATCGGGAATGCCAGACGGCCGTGACGGACGTCCGGCGACACCCACTGCTTGAGCCGGTTGAAGCAGCGCTCCACGACGTTGCGCTGCTTGTAGATCACCTTGTCGAAGGCCGGTGGCCGCCCGCCGGCGTGCCGGCAGGGTGGGCCGCCACGGACGAGACCTACGACGAGCCCGGCTACCGGTGAGGAGCACCGATGACGCACAGTGAACAGCACCGCCCGGAGATCGTCGTCGGACTGGTGGCGACCCCGCCGGACCACCCGGCCCGGGTGGCCGCGCGGCTCACCGCCGAGCTGGCCGGCCGGCTCTCCGAGCGGGTGGACGCGGACGTGCGGTGGACCGTCCGGGAAGGCTGGGGTGAGGTCGCGCCGCGCCGCGACGGCGGCGTTGACGCGCTGCTCGACGATCTTGCCCAACGGCGCACCGACGACCGGTGGGACGTCGCGATCTGCCTGACCGACCTGCCGCTGCACACCGAGCGGGTGCCGCTGGTCGCGCAGACCTCCGCCCGGCGCCGAGTCGCGATGGTGTCCCTGCCCGCGCTGGGACTGGGCCAGCTGCGTGCAGCCCGCGCGGCCGTTCCGGATCTGGTGAGCCGACTACTCACCGACGCTTCCGACCAGCGGGTGCCGCCGGCCGGCTGGGCACCGGCCGAGATGCCAAGCCGGGTTCCCGCCATCCACCGGGTCGTCGGCGAGGCCGACGCCGGGGAACTGCGCTACGTCGCCTCGCGGCTGACCGGCCGGGTGCGGCTGTTGACCGGAATGGTCAAGGCCAACCGCCCGGGGCGCGCCCTGCTGGGCCTGTCCAAGCTGCTGGTCGGCGCGTTCGGCACGGCCGCGTTCGCGCTCACCACGGACACCATCTGGCAGATGGGCGATGCGCTCGGCGGACTCCGGCTCGCCGTGATCATGGTACTCGGGCTGACCGCGTTGGTGGCCTGGCTGATCGTCGCGCACGACCTATGGGAGAAACCCGACCGGGAGACACCGGCTGAGCTGGCCCGGCTGTTCAACCTGGGTACGATCCTCACCCTCACTCTGGCCACGGCGGTGTCCTACCTGGTGCTGTTCGCCGGAACGGTGCTCGCCGCAGCGCTGCTGATCGACACATCCGTGCTGAAACAGACCCTGCAGCGGCCGGTCGATTTCACCGACTACCTGACGCTCGCCTGGATCACCAGCTCGCTGGCCACCGTCGGCGGCGCGATCGGCTCCGGGCTGGAGAACGAGGACACGGTGCGGGCCGCCGCTTACGGCTACCATCCCGAACCCGGCGGCTGGCGGGACGAGAAGGACGTGTAAGCCACCGCGGGCGGGTCAAGCCAGCGCATGCCCCGAGTCGGCACCGAACCGCCCGAGGGAGTGGCCTTCTGCCCAGCACAGGCCGTTCAACGTCGCCACCGCCCGCCGGAAGTGTCGCTTGACAAGATCCTCAGCCTTGTGGCGAATCTTGAGGAAAGTCCGTTCCGAGGCAGGCGTAACTGCCGCAGCCAGACATGGCGCCAGAACTCACGAACATCGGCATCGGCAAGACCTTGCTGGCGCTCAAACTTACCTACATCCGGCGCCGGAACTCCACGCCTGCGCATAGCATCGTGAGGCGATTGAGGTTGGCGCCATGCACCTCCACACTTCCTGTGCCAGAACCGCATTCACCGCGGGGGTTGCCAGCTGAGGGGCCAGTCGAGCCGACCGTCCGCGATTACGGCGCGTCGGCACCCGATCTCGATGCCGTTGGCCAGGGCGTTGGCGACGTCGGAGAGCATGGCCGTCGCACTCGGCCAGGTGGGGCCGTCGTACCGCCACTCATCCTTGCCATGCTTGCCCACGCCGCGGTACCTCGACAACGTCGAGCTGCTGGTTTAGTCACCTTTGCTCGTACCGAAGGCCCTTCTTCATGTCACGCTGCCACACCGCACAAGCGCACAGGTATCGATCTTCGACCTACGCCTGACGCCCGAAACTCCTCATTTGCCAGGGTTTGAACCCCGCTGGGCGTGCGGTGCCTCCGCGACGGGCTCGGCGAGGTTCCCGGGCTGCTCCGGTCGCAGTACCCGGATGGCGGCGGGCGGCCTCCGGCGGCTGGCGCACCTGGTGTAGGTGCACCGCAGGTACGTGATCGACGACCCGGTCGCCCGGCTGGCTGTACCGGTGCTGGTGATCCGCGGCCGTGACGATGTGCTGAGCAGCGGGGACTGGGGCCGCCGCCGCGCCGGGCAGGCAGCCGACGGTGACTACGTGGAGCTCGCCGACGGGCACCTTTCCCTGGGGACATCCGTCCGCGTGGTGGGAGCCGGTCCCGGCGTTCGCCGGCCGGTTGCCGTGACGATGAGTGCCCCTCCGGACGCCGTCCGGCCGGCCCGGGTCGGCGGTGCAGTCTCCACGCAGCGGTCGATTGGCGGCTTCAGGTGGTTTCCGGGGGGTACCCCGGCCCCAATGCGCCGCGCCCCCGGGCGCCGTGGACCGGGACGCTCGGCTGGGTGCGATCGGATACGGAGGCTAACCGTGACTCGACTGGCAACCCGAGAGGCGGTGAAGGCCAGGCAGGACGAGGTGCAGCGGCGGGGCGCGGGCTCGGCTGGATGAGTCTCGGTCTGGGCGTGGCACAGCTGGCGGCGCCGGACACGGTGCGCCGGATCAGCGGCGTGGACGACTCCCCGACGTCCCGGGCGGTGGTGCCGCTCGTCGGGGCGCGGGAGCTGGTACACGCGGCCGGGCTCCTGACGAGCCGGCGGAAGAGCGTCTGGGCGTGGACCCGGGTCGTGGGCGACGCGATGGACCTGACCTCGCTCGGAATGGCCATCGCCCGCCGTGGCGGGCGGCGCCGGCGGCGGCTCGTCGCTGTCACCGGCGCCGTCGTCGGGATCACGGTGGTGGACCTGCTGACCGCCGTGCAGGCCACCCGGGCGAAGGAGATCGGCTCCATGCCGGCGGTACGAGGCTCACGCAAAGGAGGATCCATGGAGCTGACAGCCACGACAACCATTCGCAAACCCCCGCCGGAGGTCTACGCGTTCTGGCGCGATCTGGAGAACCTCCCGACGTTCATGGCGCATCTCGAGGAGGTCCAGGCCACCGGTGACCGTACGAGCCATTGGTCCGCCGGCGCCCCGTTCGGCAAGAACGTCGAGTGGGACGCGGAGATCGTCGACGAGGCACCCGGCGAGAAGATCGCGTGGCGGTCGACCGGCAACGCCGACGTGCTGAACGCCGGTACGGTCCGGTTCGTGCCCGTCCCGGACGGTGTGAGCACCGAGGTGCACGTCGTCCTGACGTACGACATCCCGGGCGGCAGGGTCGGCAAGGCGGTCGCCAAGTACTTCGGCGAGGAACCGCACCAGCAGCTCGACGACGACCTACGCCGGCTCAAGCAGGTGCTGGAGACCGGCGAGGTGGTCCGGTCCGACGGCGCCCCGTGGGGCAAGCGGGCCCGCAAGGAGTTCCCGCAGCGTCCGGCGCAACCGCTGTCGGACTCCGAGCTCGCGAAGGGAGCAGCCGCGTGAGGGCGAACACCTGGGCGGGCCGTAACAAAGTCAAGGTCCGTGACGTGCCGGACCCGAAGATCCTGAACAAGCGCGATGCCATCGTACGGATCACCTCCACCGCGATCTGCGGCTCGGACCTGCACCTGATCGACGGGTATGTGCCCACGATGCAGGACGGCGACGTCGTGGGTCACGAGTTCATGGGTGAGGTGATCGAGGTCGGCCCGGGCGTCGATCCGGATCGGCTGCGCATCGGGGACCGGGTCGTCGTGCCGTTCCCGATCGCCTGCGGCGCGTGCGGCGCCTGCGCCGCCGAGCTGTACACCTGCTGCGAGAACTCCAACCCCAACGCCGGGATCGCGGAGAAGATCCTCGGTCACCCGGTCGCCGGGATCTTCGGCTATTCGCACCTGACCGGCGGCTTCGCGGGCGGTCAGGCACAGTACGCGCGGGTGCCGTTCGCCGACGTCGGTCCGCTGAAGATCGAGTCCGATCTGACCGACGAGCAGGTGCTGTTCCTCTCCGACATCCTGCCCACCGGCTATATGGGTGCTGAGATGTGCGACATCCAGTCCACCGACGTGGTGGCGGTGTGGGGCGCCGGCCCGGTCGGCCAGTTCGCCATGGACAGCGCCCGGGTGCTCGGCGCCGCGAAGGTCATCGCCATCGACAAGGAGCCGTACCGGCTGCAGATGGCGGAACGGGCGGGCCACACGCCGGTGAACTTCGAGGAGGTAGACGTGCGGTCCCGGCTGCTGGAACTGACCGGTGGGCGGGGACCGGACAAGTGCATCGACGCGGTCGGCATGGAGGCCAGCCACGGCAGTGCGCACGTCCACGCCTACGACCGGGTCAAGCAGGCGGTCCGCTCGGAGACCGAGCGCCCCCACGCGCTGCGGCAGGCGATCCTGTCGTGCCGCAGCGGTGGCATCGTGTCGGTGATCGGCGTGTACGGCGGCTTCCTCGACAAGTTCCCGGCCGGCGCGTGGATGAACCGGGCGCTGACCCTGCGTACCGGGCAATGCCACGTGCAGCGCTACATGAAGCCGCTGCTGAAGCGCATCGAGCGCGGGGAGATCGATCCGACCCGGGTCATCACCCACACCCTGCCGCTCGACGAGGCGGAACGCGGCTTCGAGATCTTCAAGAACAAGCAGGACGACTGCGAGAAGGTCGTCCTCAAACCCTGACGACCACCCGCACCCGGCCACCGCGGCGCACACGGTGGCCGGATGCGGCGCCTATCCGGAGGCGCTGGTCTGCGGGTGCCCGCCCGGCATTCGCAACCAGGCCGCTGCCTTGAAGGCGGAGCAGGACACAGGCGCCGCCGGGGCTAAACGTCGACGCCGGCTCAGGTTCCACGCTTCAGTGGCGAGGTGTCGGCGTGCCGCCGGGAGGTTTGGAAGATACTGAACAGCCAGAGCAGGGACGGTGCGAGCAGCAGCGCGCCGACGCCGAGTACGACGAGCACGGTGGTGAGAACGGTCGGGTCGCCAGCTGCCTCGGCGACGGTCAGGTCGGGGGAGAGAAGGACCGGGTACTGGGCGGCCCCCCACGCCCACAGCACGGCGGCGACGGCGAGTGCGGCGGTGACACGCACGAGGCGGTAGCGACCGGTGGTGATCAGCACCAGCGACACGATTCCGGCGGCGAGGGAGAGCAGCACCAGCGGCAGCGCGCGTCCTCGTAGGTCGGCGAACAGGTCGGGTGCGTCGGCGGCTACCACGGCGAGCCCGGCGACGGCGGCCGCCCCGACCAGTACGCCGGTGGCCAGGGCGCGGCGGCGGAACTGTGCGACGAGGACGTCGGCGTTGGCGCGGCGGGCGTCGTGGATGAGGTAGACCGCGGCGAGGTACGCGCAGACGCCGATCGCCAGCAGACCGGCGTAGATCGAGGTGGGGTTGAGCCAACTACGCCAGATGTCGCCCTCGGCGATCCCAGGTGGCACCCGACCGGAGGCGAGCGCTCCGACGATGGTGCCGAGGAAGAACGGGGTGGCCAGCGAGGAGATCGCGAAGGTGGCTCCGTAGAGGCGCTGCTCGACGAGAGTGTGGCTGGCCTTGCGGAAGGCGAAGGCGGCGCCGCGGCCGATGATGCCCAACGCGGCCAGGGTCAGCGGGATGTAGAGGGTGGAGGCGAACGCGGCGAACGCCGGTGGGAAGGTGGTCCAGAACAGCGTGATCACCAGGATCAGCCAGACGTGGTTGGCCTCCCACACCGGGCCGATGGAGTGTGCGATCAACTCTCGGCGGGCGGCGCCGCGGCGGGTGCCACCGGCGAGAAGGTCCCAGATCCCGGCGCCGAAGTCGGCACCGGCGAGCAGGGTGTACAGGGTGAGGCCGGCCAACAGGACTCCGAGCAGGACGTCGGCGACAGTCATCGTGGGCTGTCCACCGGCTCGGGCACGCCCTCCTGCGGGGCGACCGGCGCATCCCGATGCCGGGCCATCCGAACCAGCACCAGCACCGTCGCCACAGTGAGCAGCAGGTACACGCCGGCGACCAGCGCCAGCCCGGTGGCCAACCCGGGCGCCGGGTTCACCGCCTCCGCGGTACGCAGCACCCCGTAGACGATCCACGGCTGCCGGCCGACTTCGGTGACCACCCAGCCGGCCTCCACGGCGACGGCGGCGGCGATCCCGGCCAGCGCGGCGGCACGCAGGAACCAGGGCGAGCGGGGCGGGCCCCGGCGTCGCCACCAGGCCAGCGCCCACCAGAGCGACAGGCCCAGCAACCCGAACCCGATCGCGACCATCAGCTGGAACGCCCACTTCACGACCGTCACGGGGGGCTCCTGGTCGTCGGGCACCTGGTCCAGGCCCATGACCACCGCGTCTGGGTCCCACTTCGCCAGCAGTGAAAGGGCGTTGGGCACCTCGACGGCGTAGCGCAGTTCCCCGTCGACGTAAACCCCGCCGAGGGACAGCGGCGCTCCGGCCTGCGTCTCAGCCAGGCCCTCCATGGCGGCGAGCTTGGTGGGCTGGTACTCGGCCACGAAGTGTGCCGCCCAGTCGCCCACCACCACCTGCACCGGGGTGAGCAGAGCCGCGAGAGTGAACGGAATGGCGAACCCGAGCCGGTGGTAACGGTCGCGTCGACCGCGCAGCATCGCCACCGCGTACACACTGGCGATGCCGAAACCGGTGACCATGAACGCGGCGACGATCATGTGCACGGTCTGCGGCGGGGTAGCCGGGTTGAACATCGCCTCCCAGGGCCGGACGTTGGTGACCTCGCCGGAGACCAGGTCGAAACCGCGAGGCTGGTTCATCCACGCGTTCGCCGACACCACGAAGAACGCCGACGCCACCCCCGCCACGCAGATCGGCAGGCCGGCGAACAGGTGCGCACGGGGCGGCACCTTGTCCCACGCGTACAGGTAGACACCGACGAAGATCGCCTCGACGAAGAACGCGATGCCCTCCAGAGCGAACGGCAGCCCGATCACGTCACCGAAGCGGCCCATCAGACCAGGCCACAGCAGCCCCATCTCAAACGACAAAATCGTCCCGGACACCGCGCCGACGGCGAAGAGCACACCCATCGCCTTGGCCCACCGCTTCGCCAGCCGGGTGAACACCGCGTCGCCAGTTCGCAAGCCACGCCATTCGGCGAACACGGTGACGGCGGGCATGCCTACACCGAACGAGGCGATCACGATGTGCCAACCCAGCGACAGCGCCATCTGCACCCGTGCCGCCATCAGGTCCGCAGGGACAGCGTCCTGAGCCAGAAACTCCGTGAGCATTGAGGCTCCCGCTTCCTCGTGTGTCGACCCCACGTCATCCAACGGGTAGTTTTCGCATCCAGCAACGCTTATCAAACAAATAGTCAGAATCATGGACAATGTGGCTGACGTGGGGGAGGGATTGTCCACCGACATGCGGGGCGGTCAGGTCGTGTTCCAGCGCAAGCCCCGCCGCGACCCGCTCGCCGTGACAGTGAGCGTTACTGCCCCGGAGTGCGTCACGGTGACCGGCGCGCACCCGTCGGACGTGCCCTCGGGCACCACGCGGTTCACCGTGGACGGGGCGATGTACGGGGCGCGGGTCGAGCTGACCGGCGGCAAGGGGGCGGCATCCGTGTCCGGCCTGGCGGGTGGGCGCGCGGTACTCGGGTGACCGCACGTTCGCCGCCGCTGATGCGGGGCCGGGGGCGACCGAGGTGGTGGTGCCGGCCGGCACGACCCGGTTCGTGGGGCTCCAGCCGGCCCGGATCCTGGACACCAGGCCCGACCGGCTGAGCGGCTGCGCGGGCGGCAAGCCTGCCGCAGGGGCGACGATCACTCTCCAGGTCACCGGGCGCGGGGGCGTACCGGCGACCGGTGCGACCGCGGTGGCGTTGAACGTGACGGCGGTCGTCCCCGCAGCCGGTGGCTACGTCACCGTGTGGCCGGCGGACCAGCCCCGGCCGATGGCCTCCAACCTGAACATCGAGACGGCCGGTCAGGTCATCCCGAACCTGGTCGTCGTCCCGCTTTCCGGGACCGGCCGGGTAAACCTGTACACGAAGTCCAGCCTGCACCTGGCCGCGGACGTGGCCGAGTACCGGCGCGTTGACCGCCACGGCGGGCCGGCTCGTCCCGCTGAGCCCGGCCCGGCTGCTCAACCACCCGCAATTGACTGCTGGGTCGTCGAAAATATGGCCGCTTGCAGCAAGCGGAAATCTATGAGACTGCCGACAACATCAGAGAGCTGACGCGGATGGGCTCTACCACGAAACAGGCGGCCGGAAGAGACGCAACGGACTTCGCCGCCAGGAGCTTTGACCTCCTGGAGAGACGACGTCAGTGCAAGGAAGAAAAAGCATGCCGGGGCGCGGGCCCAGCGAGGAGGCCCGCCAGCAGACCGGTACGCGCGCATAGTGCCAATTCTGTAAGTCGGTCATCAGCTGTGCCGGTCGGGTGTCCGCGAGGTGCTGGCGGCGGTGGGCCTGGTCGGAGCCGCTGAGAACCCCGACGGCGAGTGCGAGCACATGAAGATCTACCGTCGAAGCTGAGCGATGCCTTCGCGCTGCCCGCTCCCAAAGAGTTGGTGGACTCCCAAGGTCACCTGGTGGGCAGTCGCCGGCCCGGAGCGGCCTCTGCGGGCAGACTGTCAGCTGCTGGGCAGGGTCGCTACGGCTCGTAGTAGGCGCGGCTGACGGGTCGGCGAGGGCGGCGAACGACACCGAACGCGCCCACGTCCTGGCGGTGCTCGACAGCGACCGGTTCGTCGACACCACCGTGACCGAGGTATTCGCGACGCTGCTCGATGAAGCCGCCTGCCTGGCCTCGATCTCCACCCTCTACCGCATCCTGCGTGCCGACAATCATCGGCGCTGGTCCTGCCCGAATCTCACCCGCTGCGAGTGATCCACGCTACCGTTGGTGAGGTGATTTTGACTAACGGTTATCGGATCGAGGCGGGCGGAGGGGATGGCGGATGGCAGACCCGATTGCGGAGTTCTTCAGCGCGCTCACCCTGCGGCATGACACGGCGGTTAGGAAGATCACGGGCACTATCCGCTGCGATCTGGTTGCGGACGGGCGGATTGAATATTGGTTCGTCGACATCAAAGATGGCGGCATGGGCGTATCGCGGGAGAAGCGTGACGCCGACTGTCTCATCCGGGCTGACAAGACATTGTTCTGCCGCTTTGTCAGGGGCGAGGGGAATGCGATGGTGGCGTGGTTGGGATATCGGATTTACATCGCGGGAAGGACGGACCTGTTCCGCGCCTTCGAACGGCTCTTTCCAGGGCCTGTTGGGGCACGTGACCCACGAAATCTGGCCGGCGGGCCCGGGAGCCTGGCACGATGAGCGACTTGGTCAGTATCCTGGATGGCAATACTTTCGTGATCAGCGACGGCAATGGCGACATTGATGCGTCGCCGTCGCTGCCCACCGGGTTGTTCTCGTTTGACACCAGGTTCTTGTCGAGATGGCATCTAAGTATCAATGGCGAGCGACTGACGGCACTCGCTGTCAATGATCTTCAGTATTTCGAGACGCGGTTCTATCTCGTTCCGGGCGCCCCGACTCACTACGTCGACGCGAAGGTGACAGTGATCCGTCAGCGTTCGGTTGGCGCAGGTTTTGACGAGGAGCTGACGGTTCTCAATCACGAAAACAAGTTCGTCGATCTCACTGTCCGCTTGGAGGTGGGCAGCGATTTCGCCGATCTGTTCGAGATCAAGGACATGCGACAAAAGAAAGGCAGGTATTTCGCGCGTATCGACGACGGGTGCCTGCGGCTGAGCTACGACCGGGAGACGTTCCGCCGAGAGACGGTGATCTCGTCCAGTGCGTCAGCAGAGATCGATGAGAATGGGCTGACCTTTGCCATCCGACTCGAACCGCATGGGAAGTGGGTCACCCAACTGCGTGTGGCGACGCTAGGCCCGGATGGGCAGGAGGTTCGCCTGAGCTTGCGTGGCCAACCCATCAGCCGGGCAAAGCGGAAGCTGCGGGAGGATCTGCAGCACTGGCGGGACCAGGCACCGACTCTGGTGTGCGACTTCGAGCCGCTGTTGAGGACGTATCGAAGGAGCATCATCGATCTCGCCTCGCTGCGCTATACACCGCTGGTCTCCGGCGGGCGGATCCGGACACTGATGGCCGCCGGCCTGCCGTGGTTCATGACGGTCCTCGGTCGGGACAGCATCCTCACCAGCCTGCAGGCGCTGCCGTTCCTGCCGGAGCTCGCCGAGGCGACGCTGTTCGCGTTGGCAGTTCCACAGGGCAGCCGGCTGGACGATTTCCGCGAGGAGGAGCCGGGGAAAATCCTGCACGAGTTCCGCTACGGGGAGTCGGCCGTGTTCGAGGAGCAGCCGCACACGGCATACTTCGGCAGCGCCGACTCCACCCCGCTCTATGTGATATTGCTCGACGAGTACGAGCGCTGGACCGGTGACGACGCCGTGGTGCACGAGCTCGAATACGAGGCACGTGCCGCGCTCGCCTGGCTCGACACGTACGCCGACATCATGGGCAATGGTTACGTCTGGTATCAGCGCCGCAACGAGCAGAGCGGCCTGGTAAACCAGGGCTGGAAGGACTCCTGGGATTCGATCTCCTACAACGATGGCCAGCTGCCGGGATTCCCGCGAGCGACCTGCGAGTTGCAGGGTTACGCGTACGACGCCAAGCTCCGAGGTGCCCGGCTGGCCCGACGGTTCTGGGGTGACCCAGCGTATGCCGACCGGCTGGAGCGAGAGGCCGCCGACCTCAAGGAGCGGTTCAACCGGGACTTCTGGATTGAGGATCGGCAGTACTATGCCCTCGCCCTCGACGCCGAGGGCAGACCGGTCGACGCACTCACGTCGAACATGGGCCATCTGCTCTGGAGCGGAATCGTCGATGAGTCCCGGGTCGGTAAGGTCGCCGAGCATTTGCTCGGCCCGAAGTTGTTCTCTGGTTGGGGCGTGCGGACCCTGGCCGTGGATGCGGGGCGGTACAATCCGGTCGGCCGTCACGTGGGTACGGTGTGGCCCTTCGACAACTCGTTCATCGCCTGGGGATTGCGCCGTTGCGGCCTTTCAGAAGAGGCGGGGCGGATCGCTGAGGCGATGATCGAGGCGGCCGAGTTCTTCGACGGGCGGCTACCGGAGGCGTTCGCCGGTTATGACCGAACGCTGACGGAGTACCCGGTCGAGTATCCGGCCGCCTGCAGTCCTCGGGCGTTGTCATCAGGCGCCCCACTGCTGCTGCTGCGCGTCATTCTCGGCCTTGAACCGCACGCTGATCATCTGATTATCCGGCCCGCGTTGCCGAAGCTGATTGGCCGGCTCGAACTGCTCGACATTCCTGGACGGTGGGGGCGGATAGACGCCCTCGGCCGCCACCGGTAGCAGCTACTCATCCTCAAACCGCCGCTGACCCGGCTGGGCGGACTGCTTCAATCGGCCCGCTACGAACGCAGAGCTGACGTCTACCAAGCCCTGCTCAGCCTGGCTGAGGTGCCCCAGGTTCTCAGGACAGGGAACGCCCTCGTAGGGGTGGAAGCCGTGCTGGAGCACCCACATGCCGACCGTGTACCCCTTGCCTGGCTTCATCCGGTCCGGCACCGGATCGAGCGCGGTGACCGCCCAGTTGCCGGCGTACGCGGGAGCCGGGGCCAGGACCATTCCGCCGACCAGCCCGAGCGGCGCGGTGGCCAGTACGGCGAGAACCATCGGTACGCATGTTCACCACCTCCACAGGCGACGAGCCGTCGGCCGCGGGTCTGGTTCCGCTGGCGTCCCGCGACACCGGGTGTCGCCCTGCCGGGACGCCACGAACTTTCCCAGAAAGCCCTCCCGGTCATGTCGAAGCGCCGCCGCCGGGTAGCCATCCACTGTGGATGGAGGCGGCGATCCGGCGGTAGGTGGTGGCCGCCGGGTCACGGGCGTCGCCCGGAGCGCGTACCCTCGGCCGGGTGATCCGCAGGACGGCGCGTACCTCGCTGGCGGCGCTGTCGGCGGTCGCGGTCTGCGTTGCGCTGGCCGGATGCGCCGCCGGATCGACCGGCCCGCCGCCGGTCTGGCGCGGCGCCACGCCGGGTCCGACGCCGTCGGCCACCGGCACCGCGATGCCGGAGCCGAGCGCGCCGGTCGAGGTGCGGCTGGCCTTCGCCGGTGACGTCCACTTCACCGGCCGTACCCTGCGCCTGCTCGACGATCCCGAGACGGCCTTCGGGGCGATCGCGTCGACGCTGCGCGACGCCGACGTCACGCTGCTCAACCTGGAGACAGCGGTGACCGACCGGGGCACCCCGCAGCCGAAGACGTACCACTTCCGGGCTCCGAAGACCGCCTTCGCGGCGCTGCGCGCGGCCGGGGTCGACGCGGCGTCGATCGCCAACAACCACATCCTCGACTACGGCCGGCAGGGGCTCTCCGACACCCTCGACGCCGCGACGGAAGCCCAGTACCCGGTGTTCGGCGCGGGCCGCGACGCCGACGCGGCGTATGCGCCCTGGTTGACCACGGTACGAGGGCTGCGGATCGCGGTGCTCGGCATGTCACAGGTGCATGACCTGGCCGGGTCGTGGCGGGCGACGGACACCCGACCGGGGGTGGCGATGGCGTTCGATCCCGCCCGGGCCACCGCCGCGGTGCGTTCAGCGCGGGAGCAGGCCGACCTGGTCATCGTCTTCATGCACTGGGGCGTCGAGGGCAATTCGTGCCCGAGCGGGGAGATGAAGACGTTCGCCGGAAGGCTGTCCGAGGCCGGCGCCGACATCGTGGTCGGTACGCACGCGCACACGCTGCTGGCCGGCGGCTGGCTGGGCCAGACCTACGTGCACTACGGACTGGGCAACTTCCTCTGGTACGGCAAGTCGCACAGCACGGACTCCGGCGTGCTGAACCTGGTCGTACGCGACCGGACCGTGGTGGACAGCCAGTTCGTCCCGGCGACGGTCTCCGGCAGCGGCCAGCCGGTGCCGGCCACCGGGGTTGGCAAGCAGCGCATCCTCGACAAGCTCGCCAACGCACAGCGGTGCACCGGCTTGGCGGCGAAGCGTCCCGGATAGCGCTGCGGACGGCGCCTGGCCGCCCCACCACATCGAAGACCTCATCGACAAAACAAAAAAGCGCAACGCCGACGTCGCTACCGCGAAAGCCAGCCCCGACCCCGCCCACCCGCGCCAGCGCGATCGTCAACCAGTCCACTCGTACTGCCCGAACTCGGCGGCCCCACCCCGACCTGCCGGGCTACGAACTCGACCGCCTCCTCCGGAAGCTCACCGCGGCCCCAGGGGAACCGGCCGACCCGGGTGTAGAACTTCAGCAGCAACGCGAAACCCAGTCGCGTCGGCCCGCGCTTGCCCGCGATTAGCCCCGCTCGTCATCCAGCAGCGTCCAGTGCTCAACCAGCTCATCCAGATCCAAGGCCCGCGCCATAGCCGGACATCATCACGGTCGCTCGTCCGCCAGCGCTGCCCCCGACCACCCGATCGAGCGTCAGCCCAACGGCCACTTCTCAGTCACCGGCATGATCATCCCCGTTTGGATCTGGTGACACGCTTCTTACCAGCACCCCAGCTCCGTGGACTCGATCTCGGACCGCATGTCCAGTAGGTAGTCGGAGGAGAGCGCGTCCTCGTGCTTGCTGCGGAACAGCTCGACCCGGGCGGACAACTCGGCGACCTGCCGGACCGACTCAGCGAGCGTCTGCTCCTGATTTTCGGGTCATGTGGCCCGGCACAGGGATGCGAGTTCGCTTCGGCCCGTGGCTTCTTGGCCGGGGATGAGGAGCAGCGTGCAGGCTCGTTCGTAGCGTGCTCCGATGCGTTCCCAGCCGCTGACGGCGGCGGTGAGGGCGGCGGCGTCGCCGTGGAGTCGGCCGGCGGCGCGATCAAGGCAGGCTGCCACCCAGTCGTTCTCCGGCGCCGTGCGGGCCGCCGCTGCCACGTATTCCGCGGCGTCGGGGAGACCGGTCACGACGGCGAGTTCGGCGGCTGCCGCGCGGGCGTAGGCCGAGGTCCCGCAGGGGGCGTCGGTGAAAGCCAGGTTCAGGAGCGCGTCCACACCGTCGTACCGGCCGGCGTGGACGCCGAGGCGGGCCTCGACGAACGTCAGAAACGTCGCGTGGGTGAGCACAACCGATCCCCTGACCTGGCTCGCGCGGGCGCGCCACAGCTCGGATGTCGGGACGTCGCCGCACAGTCCGTGCACGAGGGCGATGGCGGCCATCGCGGGGGACAACTCCCCCAACACGGGTCGGCCGTCCCGCGTCCAGCGGTCCCACACCGAGCCAGCGAGGTGCAGCGCCTGTGCGAACTGCCCGCTCAGGACCAGCGGCGGGATCAGTTTGGCAGCGGAGAGACACGAGTCGCCGACCACGTCGTCGTCCATCGCCAGCTGGGCGGTGGAGAGCGCGGTCGCCAGGTCACCGATTTCCAGGGCGACACTCGGCGCGGCCTGGTAGATGTCGAGAATTTCGGGAGCGGCGCGTGGATCGTGGCGGGGCATCAGAGCGAGCAGGGCCAGTCGTTCTCCGTTGACGCGGTGCGCGTCTCGATGCCGGCCGGCGCCACGGGCCGCGGCGAGGACTCCGTCGAGAGCCGCGCTCAGGAGCACCGGGTCACCGGTGGCGCGGGCGGCTGTCATCGCGGTCTCGGCCAGCACCGGATCGGGGCCGTACTCCCGAGAACCGGTGATCCAGGCGGCCGCGGCGGCCAGGTGAGCGGCGACCACGGCATCATGCGGATCACGCTCCGTGGTTGCCTGGTCGAGCAGGCGGCGCAGCCGATCGTGTGGTACCTCGACGTCGAAGCTTCCCTGGTGCCTCCTCGCCATGGTGACGGCGGCGGCGAGCGCGATCGCGTGCATGCCGGCGTCGCCGGCGGTGCGAGCCTGTTCAGCGGAGGCGAGGAGCAGGTCGAAGGCCGGCTGACCAGGGTAGCGGGCGGACGTGCAGTTGGCCGCGGTCCACAGGTCCCGGGCGGCGTCGGCGGGTGTGCGGGCATGTCGCGCCGCGGTCTGGTAGTGGTCGATCGATTCCGTCAAAAACCGCCGTGCGAAGGTGAGGTGCCCCAGCGCCCGGGCCAGTCGGTGGGCCGTCGAATCCGGACCGGACGGGCAACCACGCAGGGCCGCGCGCAGGTCGTCGGCGACGGCGTCGAAGTCCTCGTGCCATCGCTGGTCGAGCCGATTCTGCAAGGCGTTCGCCGTCGTCGCGGCCCAGTCCAGATACCGTCGCCTGACGACGGCGCCCTCGGCGCTTTGGTCGAGTTGTTCGGCGGCGAAGGCGCGGACCGTCGCCAACAGGCGCCACCGGCCGGCCCGGCCCGTGACGAGGCTCTTGTCGACGAGACGGCCGAGAATATCGGCGGCTGCTGCCGGATCGCCGTTGACGGCGATCGCGGTGACGGCGTCCAGATCGAAGCCACCGGAGAAGATGCTGAGCCGCCGGAACATGATGCGTTCCTCGTCGTCGAGCAGGTCGTGGCTCCAGTCGATGACCGCACGCAGGGAGCGGTGCCGTACGGCCGGCCCTCGGCCGCCGGCCAGCAGCCGTAGATAGTCCCCAAGGCCGGCGAGCAGGCCCGAGACGCCCAGCGAGGCGCACCGGGCGGCGGCCAGCTCGATAGCCAGCGGGAGCCCATCGAGGCGAGAACACAGGTCCGCGACAACATCCGGGTCGCAGCGGGCGCCCGGATCAGCGGTCTCGACACGCTGGCAGAAGAGCGTCTCGGCGTCAGAGCCCAACGGCAGCGGCGCGACCGGCATGCCCCGTTCCCCCGGCAAGCCGAGCCGCTCACGGCTGGTGGTCAACACCGTGACGGTGGGGCACCCGGACAACACCCGGTCGACGAAAGCGGCGGCGGCTTCGAGCAGGTGCTCACAGTTGTCCAGGATCAACAGTGACCGGCCCCGGGCCAGCCGCTCGATGATGGCGTCCACGAGCGGCAACTGTGGCCCTTCGCTCACCCCAAGTGTGGTGGCCACGGCCTGCGCCACGAACCCGTCGCGCACCGGGACCAAGTCGACGAACGCCCCACCGAACGGGAACGACGACGCGGCCGCCTCGGCCACCGCCGCCGCCAGCCGGGTCTTGCCGACCCCGCCAGGGCCCAGCAACGTCACCAACCGGCTGTCCGCAAGGGCAGCCACCAGGCCATCGCGCTCCTCGCCTCGCCCGACGAACGTGGTGCGGGCGACCGGAATCCCCGCCAACTGCCCCACTGCCGGACCGGTGCCGTCAGCGACTGTCACCGCCAGTGCCGCGAGTTCCCGTCGATCAGCCACGCCGTACTTGCGCAGCAATGAGGACACGTGGCCCTCCACTGTGCGCACCGAGATGTGCAGGCGGCTCGCGATCCGCGCGTTGGACAAGTGGTCCCCCAGCGCCACCAGTACCTCTACCTCACGTCCGGACACCTCAACCCGGTCAACGGTCACCGCTACATCATCACCGACCGGTGTCTGACACGTGGTCCCCGCGTACCGGACAGGTGATCAGCACGGATGCCCGGCCCCCCGGTGCGGCGCAGGCTGTCAGCAGACAGAGAACACCAATCAGGGAGAAAACACCATGTCGGATAACACCGAGTTTCAGATGCCCAAGCCGGACCCGGCCCTCGGACGCCTGAACTTTCTGGTCGGCACGTGGACGTTGGCTGGCTCAACCGTTCCGGGCCCGATGGGGCCGGCCACTGAGGTGACCGGCTGGGAGACCTGCGAGTGGCTCGACGGAGGCTTCTTCCTGCTCCACCGCTGGGAGACCCGCTTCGAGGTCGGCGGCCACGAGGTCCGCGACACCGGCTACGAGTTCTGTGACTACGATCCCGCGGCCGGTGAGTACCGCACCCACTTCTTCAACAGCCTCGGCCCGTACGACGCGTCCAACAGCCACTACTCCGGAGGCTTCGACGGCGACGCTCTCGTGGTCACCGGACCCGCTCGCATCACCCGCCGGCCCAACGGCGACGGCACCGTCACCGTCGACTCCGATATCCCGACCGGGGACGGCACCTGGCTGCCGATGATGTCCTACCTGCTCACCAGGTCCGCGTAGGCGATTCGTACAACCGGTTGGGCGGCGCGGGATCCCACGCCGCCCAACCCGGACCCCATTGTCCCAATCGAAGGGTAGAACGATGAACACCCAGATCAGACGGAGCATCCTCATCGGATCGCTCCTGTTCAGCGTGCTGGCCGGCGGCCACCCGGCTGTCGCCGCCGCCGCCGAGCCAGCGAGGCTGGGCAGCTACACCGGCACCATCGACGGCGCCGCCTTTCGGGTGGAGGTTCCGCGGCGATGGAATGGCACCCTGATGCTCTACAGCCACGGCTACATACCACCGGGTACCCCGCAATCCCCCGCGCATCAGATAGCGCTGGCGACCCGCCCGCAGACCCAGAACTGGTTACTTGAACACGGCTACGCGCTGGCCGCGTCGAACTACCGCAGCAGCGGGTACGCGGTCGAGGACGCGCTCAACGACCAGGTGAAGCTCCTGAACTGGTTCTCTAGGAACGTGGGACGGCCGCACCGCACAATCTCCACTGGTGCGTCGATGGGCGGCGGGATCGCCGTACGGCTGGCCGAACGCCACCCGCACCGATTCGTCGGGGTGCTCGCCCAATGCGCCGATCTGGACCAGAACGGCACGTGGAACATGGCGCTCGACCTCGCATTCACCATCAAGACCCTGCTCCCGACCGCGCACGACGTCGAGCTCGTCAACGCCCGCGACCCGGACGGCAGCCGCGATGCGCTGATCGAGGCGGCCATGCAAGCAGCGGCCACGCCCGACGGACGGGCCAGGCTGGCGCTGGCCGGGGCACTGGGCAACATTCCCGGTTGGCTGTCCGCGCACCAGCCCCGACCCACCCAACCGATCGACCGGATCACCGCGCAGGCGACGTGGATCGTCGGTGCCTACCTGTGGGGCATGGGACCCACCGCCCGCGCCGATCTGGAGCACCGAGCTGGCGGCAACCCGTCGTGGAACGTCGGGATCAACTATGACCACCAACTCGCCCGTTCGGCCCAGCGCGACCTCGTCGAGCAGGCGTACCGCGAGGCCGACCTCGACCTGAACGCCGACCTGGCGAGGCTCGCGGCCGCGCCGCGCATCGCCCCGGACCCCGTCGCCGTGCGACACATGTACCGATCCGCCGTGCCCACCGGCCGCACACCCGCCCCGGTCATCACCCTGCACGGCACCGGGGACGGCGGCGCCGTCGTCGACCAGCAACGCTGGTACGCCACCCAGGTCCGCCGCTCCGGCGACCCCGCCCGGCTACGCCAGCTCTACATCAACCGTGGCAGCCACTGCGCCTTCAACGCGGCCGAGGAAATCACCACCCTCCGGACACTGATCACAAGAATCGACACAGGCCGCTGGCCCAGCACCGAACCCGACCAGCTCAACGCCACAACGAACGCCTTCGACCCGAAGTACCACACCGTCCACGACCTCTTCAGCCAACAGGAAGCCACCATGCCACCGGCATTCACCCGACACGACCCACCGACGTGGCTACGTCCGTCCCGGTGAACCCCGCCGCCTGAACGGCTGCGCCGGCACCGACGGGTGCCGGCGCAGCGCGCTGGCCGAACCAACCATCAGCGAGAAGGGCTGCGGCACGCGTGGCTGGCGTCGCCGCCGACGGGCCGTCCCGGGCGGAGACCAGTTTGCCCCACGCCATCCACTGCTCCGGGTGCGCACCGATCCACCGTTCGAACTGACTTCCGATAGCGCGCAGGGCGCCGTCCGGGTCGTCGGGCAACGGCGAGCTGGCCCCGACGACGAGATGCCCGCCGTTTCCGGGGGCGGCGACCGCCCGGACCTCGATCCGGCGCCTGGTGGCCATGCTCAGCAGCCCGAAGGGTACGGCCAACCGGCCGCCCAGGAACGGCAGTGTGCGGACTTGCCGGGTGCCCGGATAGCTGGTGTCGACATTGGCCACGATGATGGCGTCCGAGTCCAGCCATCGCCGGATGTCGCCCGCACTCAACGTGGTGAGCAAAAGCGGGCGACCCCGTAGGCGGTCACGATACAGGTCCAGCACCGCGGGATTCCGATCGTGCACCAGGGGGTACGCCGCCCGGCCGGTCGCCTGCTCCACGAGCAGCGGCACCAGCAGGCTGTACCCGAGTTGCATCGTGACGACGAGCCGTGTCGACTCGCCGAGGGCCTCGGCCGCGCGCACGGCGTCCGGCCAGTTCACGATGGCGTCGTGGCCGCCGCTGAGGTGCAGGTCCGCTACGTCTCCGGCACCGTCGGCGATGGTCACCGAGGGGAGCGATCTCGGCTACGTTGCCGAGCGCTGTCCCGGCAAGCTGTATCGCTGATCCCCGGGGCGACAGGTGTATTGCCGGGCGGACCTCGACCTGCTCCGCAAGCGAGTCCTGCTGGCCTGACAGGGTCAATCCGATTGCGAAAAGTGGGTTAGATCCTGGATTGAACCGGCGTTGACACCACAGATCTGATGACGGTTGCCAACTGCGCGGGGCCTAGGCCCGTCGATCGGACGGACTTGCGTTGCGATACCGTCAAGGCGCCCACACCGGCGTCGAGCGGTCCGCGTCCGCCGGCCGGCGATGGTCCGCAGGGCGCCCGACGAATCCAGGGAGATACCGATGCCGGAGCCCGAGCCCGTTCAAGGCACCCACGCCGAGGATGCGGACACGCCAACCATGGCTGAGACCGAGACTGACGACCCTGCCGTTTACGCAAATCGGGCTGCCCGGCGCGCGAAGGGCAAGGTTGCCTCGCCTCAACCGCCTGGAAAGGGTCAGCGCCTCGGCGGCCGGGGTTCGGTCCAGAGCCCGCGCCAGTGGGGTAACCGCCGAAGCGGCTGATCCGTTGGTGGAGCCTTCGTCGGCACATGGCTCCCGTTGCCCGTGGCGATGGCGGGGCAGCAGGCCGTGGACATTCTTCTGGTAGTCGCCGGGGCGGACTTCCATCACGACGGGGGACAGGCAGCCTGAGGCTTAGCAGGTCCGCCGCTGAGCGCCTAGAACGCCGCCTCGCGCGCCACAGAGGTGTCAACCCACCCCAAGTTCGCGCCGACCATTTCCCGAGCCCAGTGGGGGAGCCGGGCGCTGGTAGCTGACATTTCACATGATCTTCGGTGTATGTGGCGCCCGCACCCAACCCGATCGGCAGGAAGGAACCACCCGGCGGGGTCGAGGACGAGCCCGCTGATCATGCCCTGGGCCCGGTCGCGGGGTGGCTGGACCACCAAGCCGCACCTGGCCTGTGAGCAGGGCCGCAGGCCCCTCGCGATGCTGGTGACCGGCGGGCAGCGCGGCGACAGCCACAGTTCACCCGGGTCCTGGCCAGTATCCGGGTCTCCCGGCCCGAGGGTGGCCGACCGCGCACCCGACCCGACCGGGTCCCCGCGGACAAGGCGTACAGCTCCCGCGTGAACCGGGCGCAGCTACACCGGCGCGGCATCCCGGCCACGATCCCGATCAAGATCGACCAGGCCGCCAGTCGGCGCAAGAAGGGATCGAGGGGCGGCCGGCCACCGACCTTCGACCCTCACATTTACCAACAGCGTCAAGCAGTCGAATGCGGCATCAACCAGCTCAAACGCCACCGGGCCGCGGCCACCAGGTACGACAAACTCGCCGGCCAGCAATACGGATCGGGACAGTAGCCCGTCGACTGGTTGCTGACCTCGCTGACTGGCCATCCATCCCGACGCCGCACGAAGGCGATCTCTCCGGCTGCAAGCACCTCACCGCCCGCAGCGCATGCCACGTGCTCACTGCGTCGAGCCGCAAGCCGCAGTACGCCATTGGCATCGACCACATAGGTGAACGGCTCCGCAAACTCTCGCGCATCCACCGAGTCCACCCACGAGCTGAACTCCTTCGCCGACCGGATCAGCCGGCCCTCGCCACCCTGCAACGCGACCAAAGCGATGTCCGGAGGCCCTACATAGCGATAACGCCGCCGATCACCAACCACAGCCTGACCGTATCGCCTCCTGAAACACGGCCTAGCGGTCGGCGTCGTACCAGCCGGATCAGTCTTCGCCCCACGCGTTGCCGACCCCGCTGGCGACGGCTCCGGGAAACCGCCCAACAATCACCGCAGCCACACCGCACTCGGCGGCCCACCCGCCAGCCGCATCCCCAACCTGTCGGGACAGAACACCTAGGTCGAGGGAGGGCTCACCACATCGGTCCCGCTTCGCCCGGGGCGGCGATGGCGCCGGAAACCGGGCCGCGGGAGCGTCGTCGCCGGCGCGGAGCCGGTCGAGATCGTACGCCGACAGTTCGTCGTCCCGGCGGCTTAGGACGAGCCGGCGATGCGGCCACCGCGGCACGGCGCGCGTGTCCCCAGTATGGGCGACACCGGATACGCGAGAAGCGTTCGCCGGTACGCGGATGGACGCCACGAGGCGAGGGGTGATGCCTACCGGATAGTCCTGCCAGCGCTGTTCGACGGCGCGGCCTCGACAGTGCCGCTCACCGGGTCCTCTTCGTCGCCCGTTTGCGGGGCGGCGTCAACAGCTCGGCTATCGCCGTGATTGTGGACGGCACCAGGCGGTAGTACGCCCAGACCCCGCGCTTCTCGCGCTCGAGCAGGCCGGCCTCGGTGAGGATCCGAAGGTGATGACTTACGGTGGGCTGGGAGAGATTGAGCGGCGCGGTGAGGTCAGTGACGGACGCCTCGCCCTCCGGAGCGGACTGGATCAGACTGAGCAGTCGCAGTCGGGCTGGGTCGGCGAATGCCTTCAGCACTCCCGCTAGCCGCTCGGCATCGGCACGCTTGATCGGCTCGCCAGCAAGCGGCGAGATGGCAGGCATAGCAGTTTTCGCAGTTCTCACGTCCTGCATCGTTCCACCAACACCATCGATACGCCGGCAGAACCGGACCAGTACCCCGATGGCGATCGCGAGGCCGGATGCGAGGAAGCTGAGGCCTCCCCACGACCGTGAGCAGCGGCTGGCAACCCAGTTCGAGCTCAACGTCACCCGGATCATCCGCGCCGACTTGGCGATCCTCACTCTCGCCGTGCTGGACCACCTGGTCGGGAAGGCGAGCCCGTGACGGTCATGATCTCTTCGCCCTCGCCGGCGGGTGGCTCTATCGGGGGAGCAGTCGATGCGTGTCGGTGACCTGTAGTATCCGCTGCCGCTTCTTGCAGCTCGGTCCGCTTGTTCATGGCCGGGACCGCAGTGCTCGATGTTCACCAGGTGCGCGGGTGGAGCGACAGGAGCGGGACCACCCTCCGGGGGTCGGGGAGGGGTCGGGCGCCCGGCCCCTGTCGCCTGTGGACGCTCGCACCGGGCATCCGTTCGACCTGCGTTGATCGTCCATCTGCTGCTACATCACCCAGTTGCCATGGTGCACTAGCGCACTTAAGCGCTCACAGGTTCCAGGTCGCGTGTCGCGGCCGGCTTGCTCTCGTGGCGGGGCTAGACGCCGCCGCCGATGACGGTGTCCTGAGTTCCGGCGGATGCGTAAAGTGGGCGTGGATGAGCACCGACGAGCTGTGGCACTGGCGCACCGACGTGACTGAGGGTCGGACGTTGGTGTCGCTGTCCGGTGAGATCGACCTGTCGGGTACCGACCGGCTGCGTGAGGTGTTGCGTGAACCCGACAGCCGCACCGGCGTTGTGGAAGTC